>NZ_JACCQQ010000003.1:0-353611 GCF_014268345.1 Pseudomonas sp. SWRI18 | reverse complement strand
CAGTGATCGTTTACGGTACGCGGCCGTAGGATGCTTGCTGCCTTTCAATAACATTCAAATTAAAAGCCTTCAAGACAGTTGCTCCCACATTGGCATTCCGCTGGCAGATAGCTCGCTGTACGGCACGCCCTTTGCTGTACAGCCATGGGGCAAACGGACTTTGTGAACCCTCAGCGACGAAGTGGCCGGTGGTCAGGCAATGCGAACTAATCCCGACACCGGTCGTCAATGACTGCATGTTCTTATCAGGCGGTAACGCACCATGGACAATCCTTTTCAGATCATCACCGACACATTCACCCCGCAATACCGTGTCAACCTGAGCATCCAGCGGCTGGACGGCAGCATCATGCTGACCCTCTCCAACGATCAAGGCGTGGTGGCCAAACGCATGATCAGCGCCGAACAGCGCAACGATCCCAAACGGCTCAAACGCCTGGTGCAGAGTATCCAGTTTGGCATCGCCATCGAACAGGGCCACAGCGCCATGGAAATCCTGACGGTGATGACGGATGGTGATCACACGGTGCCACTGCAACCCTCCACCCGCGCCCTGCCATTCAACGTCGGGCTTTAAAGCTCGCCCTTCTCGGTTTCCAGGCTCGCCTGCCCTTTGCGGCGCGGGCCTTCGACTTTCACCGACGGGAAGGCCGACGATGCGTAGCGCACCACCAGGATTGCAAATGCCAGCAGCAGAATCCCACCGCACAGGTAGATGATTCCCACGTCTGGCGGGTTGTGGTGAGACACGTTGGAGATGAGCAAGCGCGTCAGAGCGGTGATTGCCACGTAGATCAGGAAGCGCACGGGCATGTGGTTGGTCTTGAAATAAATCCCGACCATGGCGCCCAATTCCAGGTAGATGAACAGCAGCAAGATGTCATCGATCTTGATGTGCCCGTTTTCGAGCATCCCCAAAAACTCCATCACCGCCGCCCAGGCCGTCACCGCACCGATGGCGAACAGCGCCAGGTAGTGGAACGACTCGACAAACAGATTGCCCAGGGACTCGGCCAGGGCATGTACTTGCTGGCGCAGCCTGTCGGCCCAGTTGATTTTCACGATGATGCTTCCTTAGGTCGGTTCGACCGGATAATGCGGGTTGGACGTGACGGTTGTTCTGCATGCAGAAAAAAGGCCAGGGGCAGGGAAGTGAGAGGGTGGCCGCGTGACATGAGGCACTTAATCGGGTTGATAGGTTGAACGCTTGGCTTCGATCAACGCTTGCATTTCGATCATGACTTGCTCATGGGGGATACCTGCGCTCGGGTCATCCAAGGCTTCTTGCACCTTGGTTCGAAACCAAAAGTCGTAGGACGCATCGGGATCCTGGTGTTGGGGGATTTCAGAAGATTCAGTTTTCATAAGGTATGTACACCTATTCTGTGGCGAGGGAGCTTGCTCCCGTTGAGGTGCGAAGCGCCCCCGAAACCTGTCACCCAGGTTTATCTGGAAGAACACCTTCGCCTGAATTGGGGCTGCTTCGCAGCCCAACGCGAGCAAGCTCGCTCGCCACAACAAGCTCGCTCGGCAAAAACATCGGTGTGATTTTACGCAGGTGCGACTTGCTCCAGCGCACGGTCAACCAACAAGCCGCTCATCTCTACCAATTGGTGAATGGCTAGTACAAGACTTCGCGGCGGACCTTCCAAGTCGAATGCCAGCGTATTTGCCATTTCACGGGCGCTGCTCAGGGTTTCGCTGGCATTGGCCAGCAAGGTTTCTGTATCAGCTTCAGGCGTGACGCTGAATAACGTGGTAGACGGCTCTGAATCTAATGCGGCGGCGGAACGGGGAGTATTGCTTTCCATGGTGCGGCTCCGGTGGTCATTAAAAAGTTCTCCTTTTCGTGTCGAGCCGCCAAGCTCGGCCTTGCGTTTGCAAGGCCCGGAAAAGGTAAGCCACTGTAGGATTACGCGGCAACCTCAACGTATCGTCAGAAATTTCCCTTGTAGCAAACCCCCATTTCCCGACTACATTAAAAAACTGCTACCCAAACGCTCTGGTTTGGCTTACCCTTTTCGCTGTATATAAATACAGTAGTCGCAATAGACAACTATCGTGAAGGCATGTGAGGTGGTGAATGGCCGTCGAAGTGGTATACCGCAGCAGCCGAGATCTGGAGCGTTTGTTCATGGATAAAGCCGAAGCTGACCGTCATGACAAGATGCTTGAACTCGCTGAGTTGCTGGCAGAGGTGTTGCAAAAAGCCGTGCCGTCCCTGAGCGAGCAGCAGGTGGAAGAAGCCGGGATCTACATGGCGAAGAATCGCGATGTATTTGCCAAGGCGTTCAAGAGCCAGCCGGACGCGCTGTCCGAGTTGCTCAACGCACCAGCGGAATAAAAGCCCGAATTGAACAGGCCCTGAATCCATGATTCAGGGCCTTTTTAATACCTGGCTATCGGTACAGCAGGCGCTCGGCCAGTTCATCGGCCACCCGTGCGGGTGAGCGTTTTTCGGCCTGGGCGTGGGCGAAGATTTCGGTGAGGCGCGTGCCGATGTTGGACAAGTGCGCGGTGATGGTCGGCAGTTCGGCCCCGCTGTGCTTGAGGGCGACATAGATCAGGCCGCCGGAGTTGATCACGTAGTCGGGCGCGTAGAGGATGCCACGCCCTTCCAGTTGGTCGGCGACCGGCAGGTTGGTCAACTGCGCACTGGCGGACCCGGCCACGGCGGCGCAGCGCAGTTGGCCGACGCTCTGGCGGTTTAGCACGGCGCCGAGGCCGCAGGGTGCGAGGATGTCGCATGGCGTGCTGAGCAAGGCATCGTTGGCGATGGGGTGCGCGCCCAGTTGCTCCATGGCCAGTTGCACCTTGCCGTGGTCGATGTCGCTCACCAGCAGTTCGGCGCCGGCGGCGTGCAGCTGCTCGGCCAAGGCGTAGCCGACATTGCCCAGGCCCTGGATGGCGACGCGCAGGCCCTCGAGGTTGTCGCTGCCCAGGCGGGCCATGGCGGTGGCGCGGATGCCGGTGAACACGCCCATGGCGGTGTGGGACGAGGGGTCGCCGGCGGCGGTGGTGCTGGTGACGTAGCGGGTGTGCTGGGCGATGCAGTCCATGTCGGCCACCGAGGTGCCGCTGTCGGTGGCGGTGATGTAGCGGCCGTCTAGTTGCTCGATGCAGCGGCCGAAGGCTTCAAACAGCGCGGCGCGGTTTTCCACATGCGCGGGGCGGATGATGACCGCCGTGCCGCCGCCGATGGGCAAACCGGCCAGGGCAGCCTTGTAGCTCATGCCCTGGGCCAGGCGCGCGGCATCGGCCACGGCACTTTCGTCGTCGGGGTAGGCAAGATAACGACAGCCACCGAGGGCAGGCCCCAGGCGGCTGTTATGGATGGCGATGACCGCTTTGAGCCCGGTGGCCGGGTCGACACTCAGGTGCAGCGATTCAAGGCGGGTGCTGTGCATGAGAGCAAACATCGTCAAGCTCCCGAATCACTTCTGGTAGTGGGCCAAGTATAGGCTTACGGCAAAAAACTGTCGGAGCACGCTGGAATAAGAAGCCCGTTTTGGCAGGATTTGCGACATAAGCACGTCAGATATTTTCCAAGCCACTGGACGAAAATTCCCAGCAAGGCTAAAACGGGGGCATCCGCCGGAGAATGCAATGAATCCCCGCAAAGCTTTTTTCGCCTGCCTGGAACGCTCCCCGCCTGCGGTGTTTGAAGCCGCATTGTGGATCGCTGCCGAGCATGACCCGACGGTGCAGCCTTTGCTGGTGCTGCAGGAGCTGATCTCGCTGCAACAGCAGGTCAGCCTGGACATGCCTTTGCTGCCGGCGCATGAACTGGGCCAACCGCTGTTGCGGCGCCTGAATGACCTGGGGTTTGCTCAGGATGAATTCACGCCTCTGCGCCCCGCCGCTGCACTGCTGGACAAAGTGCTGCAGCGCAAACGCGGACAGCCCTTGGCCATGGGGCTGATTGCCCTGGAACTGGCGCGACGCCTCGATATTCCGATGGTGGGCGTGAACTTCCCCGGCCACTTCCTGCTTCGGGTACCCGGCGCTGATCACGTGCTGGACCCGTGCGGCGGCCGGCGCCTATACCCCAATGATTGCCGCGACCTGTTGCAGCGCCAGTACGGCCCTAACCTCAAATTACAGGCCGACCACCTGCTCACCGCCAACCCGCGTTCGATCCTGCAACGGCTGTCACGCAACCTGCGGCAACTGCACCTTTCCAACGACGCCCCGCTGCAGGCCCTGGTCGATGCCGAACGCGTACTGGAACTGGGCAATGCCAGCGCCGCCGACTACCTGGCACGGGCCAGCCTGTACCAGCGCCTGGACTGCCCCAACGCCGAACGCTTCGACCTGGAGCACGCGCTGATGCTCAGCGAAGACCCGATCCAACGCCTGCGCCTAACCGAGCGCCTGGGGCACTTGCCGCCCAATTCAGTGGTGCATTGACTCTCTACACAACCCTGTAGTGAGCGGGCTTGTCCCGCGCTGGGCGGCGAAGCGGCCCCAATAAAGCCACCGCCGAGTTCCAGGCAAGACCGGGGCGCCTGGTTTGGGGCGGCTTCGCCACCCAGCGCGGGCGGTGCGACGATTCGACAAGCCCGCTCACTACCGGGTTGTGCTGTCGCGTTTAGGGTGTGTCAGGTTGGTTGGCAGGGTGCGCCTGAATGAACGCCGGATGCTGCGCCGCCAATGCCGCCACCCTCCCAATCCGTGGGTACGCCGCCAACGGCACCTTGAAACGCTGCGCCGCATACAGCTGGGGTATAAGAAACGCATCGGCCAGCCCCGGCTGGTCGCCCAGGCAAAAGCCCTCATCGCCAATCAACTGCTCCACCGCAGCCAGCCCCTGGCTGACCCAATGGCCGATCCATTCCAGCACCTGCGCTTCATCGTGCCCCCACTGGCGCAGCAGGTTCTGGGTACTGGAGTTGTGCAGCGGATGAATATCACAGGCGATGAGCGCCGCCATCGCCCGTTCATGGGCGCGGGCCGCCAGGTCCCTGGAGAGCAGCGGCACCTGTGGATAACGTTCCTCCAGGTACTCGATGATCGCCAGCGACTGAATCAACAGCGCCCCCTCATCCGTGCGCAACGCCGGCACACGGCCCTGCGGGTTGATTGCCAGGTACTCGGGTTGGCGATTCGCACCGCCCGCCGGCACCAGCAGGTTGACCGGCACGGCGGTAAAATCCAGCCCCTTGAGCGCCAGGGCAATGCGCACCCGGTACGATGCGGTGGAACGGTAGTAGGTATAGAGTTCCATGCCCTGCCCTCTTAACGCGCCGCGACCACGGTGCCGCGGCATTCGCCGAAGCCAATGGAGGCAAAACCCTCGCGGCTGCAGCGGGCACGCAGGATGATTTCGTCGCCATCCTCAAGGAACTTGCGCACTTCGCCGGACGGCAACTCCACGACTTTTTTACCGCCCTCGGTCATTTCCAGCAGGCTGCCGAACTGCCCCGCCTGCGGGCCGGACAAGGTGCCCGAGCCAAACAGATCGCCGGCCTGCAACTGGCAGCCGTTGACGCTGTGGTGCGCCACCAGCTGTGCGACGGTCCAGTACATATGCAGGCTGTTGCTCAAGGCCAGGCGATGAGCCGGCAGGTGCTGTTCGCGCATCGCGGCGGTGGTCAGCAGCACTTCCAGCTCGATATCCAGGGCACCGGCGGCCTGGTCACGTGGGTCCAACAGGTACGGCAGCGGTTGCGGATCACCGTCTGGCCGTGGCGGTTGAGCCTTGCGAAACGGCTCCAGGGCCTCAGCCGTGACGACCCAGGGCGAAATGGTGGTGATGAAGCTTTTCGACAGGAACGGCCCCAACGGCTGGTATTCCCACGCCTGGATATCCCGCGCCGACCAGTCATTGAGCAGGCAGAAACCGGCGATGTGTTCAGCCGCGTCACCAATGGCAATCGAATCGCCCATCTCATTGCCCTGGCCGATCCAGATACCCAGTTCCAGTTCGTAGTCCAGGCGCGCGCACGGGCCAAACGTCGGCTCGGACTGGCCGGCGGGCAGCGTCTGGCCTTTGGGGCGACGCACATCGGTGCCCGAGGGGCGAATGGTCGAAGCGCGGCCGTGGTAGCCAATCGGCACGTATTTGTAGTTGGGCAGCAGAGGGTTATCGGGGCGAAACAGTTTGCCGACGTTCTGCGCGTGCTCGATACCAACGTAGAAGTCGGTGTAGTCATTGATCCTGGCCGGCAGGTGCATCTGGCAATCGGCGGCGCGGTGCAGCACCTGCGCCTCACGCGTCTGCAACGTGCTGCCTTCGGCCAGCAGTTCCAGCAGGCGCTCGCGCAAGGCCACGCGGGGGCCACGGCCCAGTTCGAAAAAGCGGTTCAGTTGGCCGCCGGCCGTCGCTTCAACGGCACGCAGGGCTTCACCGTCGAACGCGTCGACCGCCGTATGAAGGTCGAGGATCGAATCGCCGATCGCCACGCCACTGCGCGGTGCCGAACCGTTGATGCTGAACACCCCCAGCGGCAGGTTCTGCAAGGGGAAATCCGAGTGGCCATTGGCGGAGGCTACCCAGCTGCGGGTAAGGGTTGGCTGCGTCATCGATCATCTCCGGTTCGGGTTGAAGGTGGCGGGCAGCGAGGCCCAGCACGCGTCATAAGTGGTTTGCAGTTGCGCGCATTCCAGGGCGAACTGCGTGGGACGCAGCACTTGGCTGGTCTCGAACATGAAGGCCATGGTGTTATCGATCTTGTGCGGCGCCAGCTCGACGTTGATGGCTTTGGTGCAGGTTTCGCCGTCCGGGCCGTGGGCGCTCATGCAGCTGTGCAGCGACGCGCCGCCGGGCACGAAGCCTTCGGCCTTGGCGTCGTAGGCGCCCTGGATCAGGCCCATGTATTCGTTCATCAGGTTGCGGTGGAACCACGGCGGACGGAAGGTGTTCTCAGCCACCATCCAGCGCGGCGGGAAGATCACGAAGTCGAGGTTGGCCAAGCCGTGCACGCTGGTGGGCGAGGTCAACACGGTGAAGATCGACGGGTCCGGGTGATCGAAGCTGACGGTGCCAATCGTGTTGAACCGGCGCAGGTCGTATTTGTACGGCACATTGTTACCGTGCCAGGCGACGACGTTGAGCGGCGAATGGTCCAGCTCACAGGCCCAGAGTTCGCCAAGGAATTTCTGCACCAGCGTCGTAGGTTGCTGGAGGTCTTCGTAGTGGGCGACTGGCGTGAGGAAGTCGCGCGGGTTGGCCAGGCCGTTGCTACCGATGGGACCCAGGTCCGGCAGGCGCAATGGCGCACCATGGTTCTCGGCAACGTAACCACGCGCCTGGGAATCGAGCAGCTCGACGCGAAACTTGAGGCCTCGCGGCAACACGACGATCTCCAGCGGCGCCACCTCCAGCACGCCCAACTCCGTGGCAATGCGCAGGCGACCTTGCTCGGGAACAATCAGCAGTTCGCCATCGGCGTTGAAAAACACGCGCTGCATCGAACGGTTGGCGCGGTAATTGTAGATGCTGATGCCTGCGGGGTGTTCCGACGCGGCGTTGGCAACCATGCGTGCAAGGCCGTCGATAAAGTCCGTCGGCTCGCCGGGAATATCCAGTGGATTCCAGCGCAAGCGATTGGGCGTCACGGCCCCCAACGGTCCACCGGCCAACTGGCGCTCAAGCTTGACGAACGCAGGGTGATTGGCCGACGGCTGGATGCGGTACAGCCAGGTCCGGCGGGCTTCGCTGCGCGGCATGGTAAAGGCGGTGCCGGAGAACAGTTCGGTGTACAGCCCGTAAGGCGCTTTTTGCGGGGAGTTCTGGCCGACCGGCAATGCGCCGGGCAAGGCTTCGCTGGCGAATTCATTGCCGAAGCCCGACAGGTATTCGAGGTTCATGGACCATCCTCTGCAAGGAATTTGTTTTTATCGTAATCCAGTTACGCACAACGTAATTTGATCGCTATCCCCCGTCAAGCTATAAAGACGCCCATTCATCTCTCGGATTCTCGCCCCTCCATGGAAAAGCCCCGCGACACCGGTAAACAGAAAGTCCGCTCGGCCGAAGTGGGCACCGACATCCTCAAGGCCCTGGCCGAACTGTCGCCCGCCACGTCGCTGTCGCGCCTGGCCGACCATGTGCAGATGCCGGCCAGCAAGGTGCACCGGTATTTGCAGGCGCTGATTGCCTCAGGCTTTGCCGAGCAGAACGCCGCCACCAACCATTACGGCCTGGGCCGCGAAGCCTTGCGCGTGGGTCTGGCGGCGCTGGGCAGCATGGACGTACTGAAAGTCGGCGCCCTGCCCCTGGCGGAGCTGCGCGATGAGCTCAATGAAACGTGCTTTTTGGCGGTGTGGGGCAACCAGGGCGCAACGGTCGTGCAGATCGAGCCGGCGGTGCGCGCGGTAACGGTGGTGACGCAGTTGGGTTCGGTGCTGCCGCTGCTCAGTTCGTCCACCGGGCTGGTGTTCAGCGCTTTCCTGCCGACCCGGGAAACCGTCGAATTGCGGGAGCGCGAGATTCAGGCCGGTACCGCCCACGCGCTGGTGGACGACCGGGCCTACGCCACCACGTGCGAACAGATTCGCGCCCGTGGCCTGCATTTTGTGCATGGCCTGTTGATGCCCGGCGTGGATGCGCTGTCGGCGCCGGTATTCAACGCTATCGGGCAAGTGGCCGCCGTGATGACGGTGGTCGGCCCCACCTCGTTGTTCCATGCCGATGAAGACGGCCCGGCGGCGCAGCGTTTGCTGGCAGCGACCCGGGCCGTCAGCTGGCGGATGGGCTATCAGCCCTGAGTCAGTAGCGCCAGGTCGCGAGGGCCAGGGCTACGCGATCTTCCAGAGCTCGGATCGGCGCGGCGTCGCCCAGGTAATTGTTGCTGATCATTGAAAACACCAGACGCCGTCCCTCGGCATCGGTGAGGTAGCCGCTCAACGATGACACGCCGGCCATGGAGCCGGTCTTGCCATGCAGGTTGTTCTCGGCGGCCGTCCCGCGCAGGCGATAACGCAGGCTGCCACCGGTCATGCGGTCCGCGTTGCCAGCAATCGGCAAGGCGTTGTACCAGGTGTTGAACCAGGGTTGCCGGGCGGTCGCCAGCAGCAGGTCGCTCAGGTGCTGCGACGACACCAGGTTGCGCCGCGACAGGCCCGAGCCGTCCACCTGGCTCAGTGTCGCCGGGTCCAGCCCCTGGCGTTTCATGAACGCCGCCACCGCTGCCACGCCTGCCTGGGCGGTGCCCGCATTGGCGGTCTTGCGCCCCATGGCCTTGAGCAGCGCTTCGGACATGTTGTTATTGGAGAGTTTGAGCAGTGGCGTGATCAGCGCCTGCAACGGCGCCGATTGGTGCTCTGCCAGGACCGTCGCGGTAGCCGGGCTCGTCCCGCCGATCACGCGCCGGCCCAGCACCTTGATGCCCTGCTGCGCCAGCGCCTGTTCGAACAGATTGGCCACCAGTTGCGTCGGCTCCCACACACTGACCCATTCCCGGCGTTGCTTGCCCGGCGCCAGCGCGCCCGTGAGTTGCAGCAGGTTGGTGCCGTGCTGGCGGGTGACGCTGTAGGTGTCACCCGGGCCGCTGACCGCACGATTGTTGATTTGCATGTAATCGGTGGAAGGAAACACCTGAACGCTGACAGGCTGGCCGAGCCCACCCGGCGCTGTGGCCGTGACGATCAAGGTGCCGGCATCGAAATCCGTGTTGGGCGACACGGTCAGCGCTGAAATCTGCGCGCCGTAGTAGGTGCTTTCGTCGTCCTGGGCCCAATCGACCCCCAGGCGTTCAGCGTCGAACCAGGTGTCATCGAACACCAGGTCGCCCTGCACCTGGCGCACGCCCAAGCGCGCCAGTTGGTCGGCCAGCGCCTGGTAATCGGCGAACTGCATAGTCGGATCGCCCAGGCCGCGCAGGTAAAGATTGCCGCTCAGGCGCTCGCCTTGCACTGTGCCGTTACTTAACAATTGGGTCGAGAACCGGTACTGCGGGCCCAACACATCCATCGCCGCCGCCGTGGTCAGCAATTTCAGGTTGGACGCGGGAACCAGGCGCGTGCGCGGGTTGTGCTGGTAGAGGGTGTTGCCGGTGCGGGCGTCGCGCACCGTCAGGGAAACGGTGGCGCCTTGCAGCGCCGGATCGGCCAGTAACTGATCGAGGATCGCCGGGGTGGAGGTCGGCGAAACGCTGGCGCAGCCACCGAGTAAAAAGCCAAGGCACAGCAGGTGTAGCCATCGTCCAAAGTGCATCAGTGTTGTTCCGCCAAGCCATCAGTGCCGGCAACGCTAGCAGCTCCTTCCTCTTGTGGCGAGCGGACGGTACTGATGCTGGATGACGCAAAGACGCAGATCCAAATGTGGGAGCGGGCTTGCTCGCGAATGCGCAGTGTCAGTCCCGAATGAGTTGACTGATACATTGCATTCGCGAGCAAGCCCGCTCCCACATTGGTACTCAGCGTTTCTGAAATTCTTTTAAAACTCCAGGGTGCTGGAGACAGACACCTGCCGCGCATCGCCCAACGACACAAAAAACCGGCTCGCCGCCGAGGTGTAATAGGTGCGGTCGAACAGGTTCTTCACGTTGAGCTGGAACTTGACCTTCTGCCCATCGATCCGGGTGTCGTAAGTGGCGAACGCATCCGCCACCGTGTAGCCCGGCAGGTTGAAGTCGTTGGCCGCATCGCCTGCGCGTTCGCCGACATACCGCGCGCCCGTGCCCACTCGCAATTGATCGCCACCAAACACGTTGCCGAAATCATAAGCCACCGACAGCGAGCCGGTGTGCTTGGCGACGTTTTGCAGGCGGTTGCCTTCAAGCGTTGGGTCATTGTCCTTGATGTCTTCGGCATCGGTGTAGGCGTAGCTGCCGATCAGGCTCCACTGGTCGGTCAACTGGCCGCTGGCGTCGAGTTCCAGGCCCCGGGAGCGGACCTGGCCGGCGATGCTGTAGACCGTGTTCGCGCCGGAACCCACCGACACCAGCACGTTACGCTTGTTGATCGTGAACAACGCCGCGCTGGCGGTAATGCGCCCTGGAATATCGAGCTTGGCCCCCAGTTCCCAAGACTTGGACTCCTCCGGCGTGAGGTCACCGGTCAAGGTGCTGCCATCGTTCAGCGCCGCGATCGTGGAGTTGGGTTTGAACGACTCGGTGTAGCTGCCGTAGAACGACAGTTCGTCGGTGTAGCGATACACCAGGCCGGCGCGCGGCACCCATGCCTGGCCGTTGCCGTCAGTATTGGCCTTGAACGGCACGCCCTTGCCGGCGTACTGGTCGTACATCTGATAGCGCGCACCGGCGACGAAAATCCACTGGTCGGTGAGGTGAATCGCGTCCTGGAAGAACAGCGAGTCGCTGCGCAGCAAATCGGTCTGGGCGCTGTCGGCAGCGCTGACGGTGGTGCCCGCGACTTCGTTGCCGTACACCGGATTGTTGTAGTTGAAGGTGCCGCGCGAGTTCTGCCGGATCAGGTCGGCGCGGTAGGTTTTGCGGTATTCGTCGTCCAGGCCGAACACCAGGTCGTTCTGCAGGCCGAACACATTGACCTTGCCTTCGAGGCTGGCGGTGGTGAAGCGGTCGGTGGTGATCGCGCCCTGGGTGCCATCCATCCTGCGGGTCAGGGTGCCGTTGGTATTCACGGCACTGACGCGCACTTGGCTGGCGTCGTAGGTTTCGCGGTTCCAGCTGTAGCCGAAGTGGGCCTTCCAGTCGTCATTCAGGTCATGGTCGGCTTCGAAGCGGTACAGGTCGGACCGGCCTTCCATGTTGTTGAAGGGTTCATCCAGGCGGCGGGTGGATGGGATGTCCAACGGGTGATTGGACTTGTCGATGGCGGTGCCCCGGTCGAAGGGCGAGAGAAATTCGCGGTGCTCGTAGGCGAACAGCAATCGGGTGCTGTCGCCGAACCAGGCCAGGGACGGCGCCACCAAAGTCTCGCGGTGTGTACCGAAGTTGCGCCAGTAGTCTTCGTCTTCATGATCGACGATCAACCGGTACGCCAGGCCGCTATCGCCAATCGGGCCGGTGGTGTCGAGGCTGCCGCCGCTGCCGTTCTTGCCGTCGCCGAAGGTGGAGCCGCGCACGGTCAGGGCGGTGGACTGCACCAGCTCAGGCTTTTTGCTGACGATATTCACCACGCCGCCCGGGTCCTGGATGCCATACAGCAACGACGATGGACCCTTGAGCACCTCGACGCGCTCGGCCGTGGCGTTCAGCGCACGGCCCTGCACCACCGGCATGCCGTCGCGCATGATCGAGCCGTTACGGTTGTCGCCAAAGCCGCGCAGCATTACCGCGTCCTGGGTACTGGCCAAGGTGTTGGCCTGGGTGATGCCGCTGATATTGCCCAGGGCGTCATCCAGATTGCGCGGGGTCTGGTCGCGCAGCACTTGGGCCGGCACCACGTTGACGGTTTGCGGGGTTTCCAGCAGCGGCGCGCGCGAACGCATCACCGAACTGGTGGGCGGCGGCTGATAGCTGGTGGTGTCCTGGGCTTGCTGGCCAACGCCACTGATGGTGGTGGCGCCGAGGTTGACCGCGCCGTCGGTGGGGATGGGTTCGAGGGCTAAGGTGCGCGCATCGATCTGGCGGAAGGTAAAGCCGCTATTGCCGAGCAGGCGTTGCAGGGCCTGGGGCGCACTCATCCGGCCGCTGACCGCAGGCGCGTTCAGCCTGTAGGGTGCTTCATCGGTGTAGATCACGCTGATCCCGGTCACGCGGCTGAAATCACTCAGGGCCTGGGGCAGCGGTTTGGCGGCCAAGGCAAAGTTGAACTGGGCGCTTTGTTGCTCTTGCGCCCATGCCGTGCCCAGGGGCAGTAAAGCCAGCCCCGATACCGCCAAGACCGAGGCCCCCAACCACTGTTTAACCCAACCGCCCGCCGTCGACTTCATGCTGTGAGAACCCGTGTAGAAAAGCTGTTAATGCGAATTGATCGCAGTTTCAAGCACTACACGAGTGGGCGGCAGGTTTACCTCACCTGATTTCCAAAATAATTTTCGCAGATCGCACAGATCGTTCCCACGCTCCGCGTGGTAATGCCTATTGGGACGCTCCGCGTCCCGCTTTAGAAGCAGACGCAGAGCGTCCATGGCTGCATTCCCACGCAGAGCGCGGGAACGATCACTGGCTGGGATTACTGCGCCTGGATGCGGAAACCGAAACGCGGGAAATGCACATGTACGGTGCCGGCACGTGGATCGGTGCGGCGCAGGATCAGCGCATCGCGCCCGGCAAACAGCAGTTCCCCGGCGACCGGATCGACGCCGTAATCGATGGCGCTGATGGTCACCTGCTGGCCGGCCCGGAAGCCATTGAGGTCTTCAAAGCGTTCATCCGGCAGCGCTGCCGGCGTGGCGTCGCGCGCAATGGCCAGGGCCTGCTCGGCGCTCATCGGGCTCGCCGTGCCATGTCCGAAGCCAAGGACCCGCGCCAGCCACGCCACTACGGCGGGGTACGCATCCACCAACGGCGCGGTGACCGGCGTCGCCTTGAGAAACCACAAAGGATGGGCCATGGCGAAGTCGGCAATCGACGGCTCGCCGAACAAGTAATCCCCCGATTCACGCTGCAACTGCTGCTCCAACCGCGCCATGATCGCCGGCCATTGGTGCTTGGCTACTTCGATCGGGAGTTTGCTCGCAGTGCCGCCGCTGAACAGCGCGGCACGGTCGGCGAGAAACGCCTTGATCGCTTCCGGCGGCAATTTGCCGAAGCGCACCGCCACCGACTCCGGCTGGAACACCAGGCTCACCGCATGGGCGAATACCACGCTGTCGGCCCAGGTGGCGAAGGTTTGGGTGATCATTTCCTGGCCCAGGGGAAACAACGCCGGCGCGGCTTTTTCCTGTTCCAGGCGGCGTGCGATCAAGGCGGTATCGCAGTAGATATCGGCGCCGACCTGCAATACCGGGGTTTTACGGTAGCCGCCGGTCAGGGCAGTCAGGTCCGGCTTGGGCATCACCGGCGAGACGTGCACCGAATGCCAGGACAAGCCTTTGAAACCCAGCAGCAGTCGGGCTTTTTCCGCGAAGGGGGATGTGGGGTAGTGGTGCAGGATAAGCTCAGACATGCGCGGGTCCACTTGGCAAAATGAACCTGCAGCTTAGCGCGCAACCGTCTCGGGGGGTGTGATGGGAAGCTATCAGTCAGATCAATGAACCACTCGCCGCCAGACACTCCTTGGCGCTCTTCTTGAGCTTTTTGATCAGCCGCTCCTGGCGCAGCGCCTCGCCCTTGCTCGCGCATTGCTCGGTGTACACCAGCGCCACCGCCGGGCTGGACAAAAAGAACCGTGCGCCCTTGCCGCGCTGGTGCGAGGCAAAGCGGCGCACCGGGTCGTTGCTGATGCCGCAATACAGCGCGCCATTGGCGGCGCGCACCAGGTAGACGTACCAGGGTTTGGGTTCAACGGGGTCAGTCACGGCAAGATTCAATCAACCAGAAGAGCGCCGAGTTTATCAACGACTGGCCTGGAATGCCTTCAGGCCCTTGTTGGCCTGGGCACGCACGGCATTTTTGACCAGCGGCGTCCAGCCCAGCAGCAGGCCTTTGGTACCCAGGGCCTGGCGCGACCAGCGCCACAGGTCGAAATGATCGTGGTGTTCACAGATCTTGCCATCACGGAACACGAAGCGCGCCTGGATATCGTTGACCACGGTGTTGCCGGTGGCGCTGAACAGGTAGGTCGCGACCCAGTGCGCGCCACCGGTGCGCTCGTCGCTGCGCACGTTGTCGAAGGTCAGCGAGAAATCCTTGGCCCGCGTGGTGAGCATGCGCCACATGTCGCCGGCGTCGCGGCCGCGCAACTCGCCGAAGGCCGGGTCGCTGAACACCACGTCGTCGGTGTAGCAGGCGGCCATGGCTTCGGCGTCGAGGCGCTGGAACGCCTGGTAGAAACGGGTGATCAGGGTTGTGTGGGCGTCACTCATGCGGCAGCTTCCGTGTTTTTTATCGGTAGGGCTGCACGATAGTCTGCGCGGGCGCGGAAGGCCATGTTCATTCACCGACGGAATGAACAGGGCCTTATGTCATGGCTTGTACCGGCAGCGGTGTGGGATGGGTGCCGGTGCCTGCGTATATTGTGTTCTTCATTGTTTATGCTCACTTTGAATCTGCACGCACCGGGCAGCCGCGCGCGCGCGACAGCAACCCAATGCGTTCGATTCGAATAATCAGACTAGGGATATTCAACTATTACCACTGCAGGCAGTAGCAACAGGTCGACAATCTAAAGCGCGAGCACAACTAACAACATACAAGCAATACGAACTTCCACAGCTATACGGACATTTAAATTAACGCACCCACACCCATCAATTCGTTACTTAATCGACACTTCACGGCACCATCCCCACATCCCGCGCATACGCAAACAAATCCACATCCGTGGAAATGCACAAACGCTGCATCGCCGTACTCTTCTGCTTGCTGATGGTGGAAATGCTGCGATTGGCCCGCGCGGCGATCTCGGTTACCGTCAGGCCACTGGCCAGCAGACGCACCACCTCCTGCTCCTTGCCCGATAGCTGCGGCGCCTGGGTTGGCTGCGCCACGCAGGCCTGCTCCAGTTGCACGCGCAGGCACTCACTGATAAAGGTGCGCCCCTGGTACACAGAGTGGATAGCCTGCGGCAACTCCCGCGCCGAGGCGCTTTTGGCCAGTACCGATTTCGCGCCATGGGCCATGGCCGCGCGGAGCGTGGCGACGTTGGCGAACATGGTCACGACAATCATCGGCACCTTGGGGTACTGACGATGCAATAAACCCAGCAAGCCATAACCGTCCACCTGCTGATCGCCCGGCATCGCGAAATCCGTCACGATCACGTCACACGGTGTGCACTTGAGCAAGGCCAGCAATTGATCGGGGCCGTCGGCCTCGCCCACTACTTTGCACTTGCCGCTCGCTTCAATAACTACTTTTTGCCCGACACGCACAATAGGGTGGTCGTCGGCAATAATGATGCGAATCATCGTATTTTCCATGATGGCAATTAGGTAGCACCAAAATACCCCGACATTGCCCTTGTAACAACTGGCAATAAAACACTCAATTTGCGAAGCAGCCCATGTTTTAAGGGCCTTACACCAACGCCTACAAAATTAAAGGAAATGACATACAGAAAAGTACTACACACAAATGGAAGTTTTCCTTCAGCAGCAACTAACAATTAAAGCTCATATAAATAGTTCAAATAATTTCCAATGTCTTGGTAGAAGCGATCGAGCGCACAGCGGTTGGCCGCCACACCGCTCAGGTGCACACGATCAATCAAGCGCACGGCACGCTGCTCCAGCGTTGTAGCGCCCAGAAACGCCACGCTGCCCACCAGCCGATGCAAATGTTGAGTGGTGGCTTGTTCATCCTCGGTGGCCTGGGCCCGCCATAGCGCTTCAAGGTCCTCATTAGCTTCCTGAATCAATTTGCACAACATTGGCTCTACCACCTCCCACGAGCCAAACGCGGCGATCAAGCTTTCGCGGCTGGCAACGCCTGGTGAACGCGGTGCTGAAGTATTGACATAACGGGCGGGCTCAGGTGTCGGCATGGGCAGCCAATCGCACAGCACATCGCGCAGTTGTTCAACGCCGATGGGTTTGAGCAGCCAGCCGTCCATTCCGCATTCCACGCAGCGGCGGATTTCTTCCGGGCCCATGCGCCCGGTCAACGCCACCACCGGTACTCGCGCTCGCTCGCTTTCGCGCTCCAGGCGCCGAAGTTCTCGGGTCATCGCGTAACCGTCCATCACCGGCATACGGCAGTCGCTGATGACCAGGTCAAAGTGCTCGTCCGCCAGTGCCCGCAACGCACTGTGCGCATCGCTGAACAGGGCGTGGCGCACGCCAAGTGCGTCGAGCAACACGCCCATGAATGCGCGATACAGGCCATGATCATCAATCACCAGCACCCGCGCCCGCCGCCAGCCGGTCAGCGCATCACCCAGAGAAGAGGACGAATCATGATGTGGTGGTGTGCCCGGCCGTTGGGATTTGCCCGGCATGTTGCCCCTCACACGCGGCAACAGGTTTCCAGGCCCGCCTTGGAGCACGGTATCGCTAGAGGAGTTGCGCGCTATAAAAGCGGATCACTCATTTGAATGAATTAGCCGCGTTAAAAGAGCGCGAAAAATATCCGAATGATTGAAACACCGCGATACAACAACTACGACAACGTAGTTTTTCCTCCTTATCGCCGCACACTGTAATTAACCTAACCCGAATCGGCAGCGTTCAACCTGGGGCCAGTACGCGTATTGGTCGCTAACATTCGTATAAGTTGCATTCCATCCTATAAGTACCGTCGATACATTCCCTCCCGCTTTCCCTAGAAGCAGCGCGTGCCCCTCAAAACCCTAAAACCAAGGGCAACTCACCCGCGCACCCTCTCTGTCCCTTACACCTTGCACAGGAATATCTTCGCCCATGAAAGCCTCATTCGCCGCCCTCGCCGGGACGATGCTGCTCGCCGCCTGCCCCTGGGCACTGGCCGCCAGCAGCGTCGACCTGGCGGTCACCGGAGCCATCACTCCAAGCGCCTGTAAGCCAAGTATCAGCAACGACGGCATCGTGGATTACGGCAAGATCTCGATGCAGGACTTGAACCCCACTGGCACGACCTCATTGCCCACGGCGATGTTCAAGCTGGGGATCAATTGCGAGGCGCCAAGCCTGTTCGCGCTGTACTCCCTGGACAACAACCAACCCTCTCGCAGTATGTATTTTGCAATGGGGCTTATCGATCCAACGAACTGGATCGGCAACTACGGCCTGCAATTGGAAAACATCGTCACAGACGTGCCGAACGTCTTTGCGATCTACTCCACTGACAGTGGCGCGAACTGGGACGCCTACACGCCAGGCTGGAAATGGGGAACGAACACCCTGACAGCGTTTGGTACCGCATCCATGGGCCAGATGGTGCCCACTCTCATCAAGGACGTGTCGCTGGACCTTTTGGTAGACCCGGTCATCTTTCCGAAATACCTGATTCCAGCGGGAGATACGATCGCACTGGACGGCTCCGCCACCTTTGAATTGAGGTACCTGTGATGGGTACCTTCATGCGCAGGCAGAGTCTCGCCCTGAGCCTGTTGATCAGCCTGGCACCGAGTACGTTTGCCGCCAGCAGCGTCGACCTCACCGTCACCGGCCTGATCGTACCCAGCGCCTGCACACCGACCTTGAGCCAGGGCGGCGTGGTGGATTACGGAAAACTCGCCGCCAAGGACCTGAGTGCCGACAGCTCAACCTGGCTGCCTCCCGTCACACTGCAACTGGGCGTCAACTGCAACGGGCCCACGCTGTTCGCCCTGCGCGGACGGGACAACCGCGCGGGTAGCGCGCACTTGGATAGCTACGAACATGGCTATGGACTGGGGTTGATCAATGGCGATCAGCGCCTGGGCACTTACCTGTTATCGGTACGCAAACCAGTGTCGGCCGGCGTCACGCTGCACCCGCTGATGTCCCTGGACGCCGGTCAAAGCTGGTGGCAGTTGCCTGAGGGGGCTTGGCTTTCAGCCCTGCAAATGACTGCATTCGGCAACGACGAATCAGGGCAAGCGGCGCCTGTTGCCCTGCAAACCGTCACCAGCGAACTGCACGTGGACACCGCGATCGCGCCCACCAGCGGCCTGACCCTGACCGAAGAAGTGGCACTGGACGGATCCGCCACGGCGGAACTGTTTTACCTGTAACTCAACCCACAACGATCATCCAGGAGCCACACATCGCGAAGGGTCGGACTACGAGAACGACACTTTTTACTTCGGCTTGGGCCTGATCAATGGCGACGAAAAACTGGGAAAAATGTTAGTGCGACTGCTATCGCCGTTGGCCGATGGCGTCCCCGCTCAAACCATCAGCTCTTACGACGGTGGAGCGACCTGGGCCAGGGGCCTCTCTTTCGAGCGCGGCCTCCTCATGTCAGTGGCCGCAGGCCTGACCAACGAAGTCGCCATCGATGGCTCCGTGACCCTGACCGTCAAGCACCTGTAGCGGTAAAAAGCCAAGCGCGCCCAACACAGCGCGCGCATTGGTCCCGCAGTTTCGTATTTGTTGCATTCCTCCCGGACGGTACCGGCGATAAATTCCCTCCCGCTTTCCCTGAAGCCGGGGTCGCCCTCAACCCCCTGAAAACCCGGGGAGACACCGCGCCACCTCTAAGCCCACGCCACTATCACTGCCCCACAAGGAATCGTGCCCATGGAGAAAACTACCCGCGCTGCCTTTGCCCTGCTGCTGGCGGCGAGCACACCTGGCGTGCTCGCCGCCAGCAGCGCCGACCTCAGCGTGACCGGAAGCATCACGCCCAGTTCATGCACGCCGCGCCTGTCCAACGACGGGGTGATCGACCACGGCAAGTTGACGGCCAAGGACCTCGAAAAGGTCAGGCCCACCTTGCTCGACCCGGCGGAAATGCAACTTGAAGTGATTTGCGAAGGCGCGACCTTTTTTACCCTGACCACCTTCGATAACCGGGCGGGTACCTCGGCCATCAACGCCGCGCACCACGGTCTGGGGATGACCAATAACGAGCAGAAACTGGGCAGCGTCGCGTTCTCTCTGTTCGAGCCGGTAGCCGACGCGCTGGCGGTCAAAACCATTGTCTCGCGCAATGGCGGCGCCAACTGGGTCGTCAACCCGTATCTGGGGCATGAGGCGTTGACCTCGTTCGCCGCCGCCGACGGCCCCAATACGCCGATTGCCATAGAGGTCCTGAACGCACGGTTGCGCGCCTTCACCATCATCGTGCCGTCCAAGGACCTGACGGTGGTGGATGAAGTGCCCATCGACGGCCAGGCCACGCTGCAGCTCAAGTATTTGTAACCCCTTGCTTAGCCTTTCCTCCCTGGGAGCCACACTATGAACACTTCGTTGAAATACCTTTTCGCCCTGGCGCTACTGTCTGGAGCAGGCAGTGCCATGGCCGCCTCCAGCGTTGATCTGACCGTGAAAGGTCTGATCACGCCAAGTGCGTGCGAGCCGACCCTGTCCAGTGGCGGTACGTATGACATCGGCAAGATTTCCGCCAAGGACCTGAATGCCGACACCTCCACCAGTGTCGGCGAATACACCTTCCAAATGACCGTCACGTGTGACGCCGCGACACTGATGGCCATCGAGCCTCAGGACAATCGTCCGGGTTCGAGTTCCGACGATGATCCGACGCGCTTCGGCCTGGGACTGATCAACGGCACCGAAAAGCTCGGTTTCCTGGAAATGTCCCTCAGTTCGATACTGGCCGACGGCGTGGCCGGCCGGGGCATCGCATCGGCGGACGGCGGCCTGACCTGGACCAGTGAGCGACGCCTGCGCAACGACAGCATCACGTCGGTCGCCGACAACACCACCCTGGCTCCCGTGCCGGTGGGATTGTTGACCGCCGACTTGAACCTGTTTGCCTCGATCGCCCCGACCAGCGGCCTGACCCTGACCAACGAAGTCGCCATCGACGGATCCGTGACCCTGACCGTCAAGTACCTGTAACGCAGACGCGCGCAACGCCCGGCGTTGCGCGCCCTGGTTATCACAGATGTTCCCTTTGCCACGGTTCCAAGACCCAACCATGAACACGCTCTCAAGCCGACTGGTGACCCTCTGTTTTCTCTGCCTGGCGGCCAAGCCCGCCTTCAGCGCTTCCAACGCCGAGGTGACGGTCACCGGCACGATCACCCCGAATGCCTGCACGCCTACGCTGTCGGACAACGGCATCGTCGACCACGGCAGGGTGCCGGCCCGCAGCCTCAATCAATATGAATTCAGCGACTTGCCCAGCCGTACGCTGGACCTGAGCGTGAGCTGCAACGAGCCGGTGCTGTACGTGCTGATTGGAGTGGACAATCGCGCCGACTCGTCAGTGGGGCCGGGGTTTTATTACGGCTTGGGCACCAATATCCATGCGCCTACCGAGCGTCTGGGATCGGTGTCCCTGGCCCTGCGTGATGTCATCGGTGACGGCAAGCCGGTGTTGGTGCTGGCCTCCAGCAACCAGGGCCTGACCTGGTTTCCCGAGTCCAACGCCTACCCGGACAACTACATGGGCTTTGCTCATCCCGGCACACTGGTGCCGGACCCCCACCGGTTGATCACTGCAACCTTACACATCGATACGTCGATCAACGCCGCCGCCTACCTGACCCTCAATCAAGAGGTCCCGCTGGACGGTTCAATCGTGCTTGACCTGAGGTACCTGTAGTCATGTTGCTTACTCCCTGTGTTTCCTTTTTCGGCCGGGTGTTTCTCGGCCTGCGCTACCTGTGCGTCTACGTCGGCGGCCTGGCCCTGGTGCTCGGTGGTTCGAGCCTGGTGCTGGCCGACGGCATGGTGCCGGACACGTCCGTGGTGATCGTCAACGAGGCCGACGGCGAAGCTTCGGTGTCGGTGACCAACACCGATTCCAAGCTGGCCTTGCTGCACGTGACCCTGGAGGACATTCCCGAAGACTCGGCGCCGCTGCTGTTTGTCACGCCACCGCTGACCCGCGTGGAGCCGTCCAAGAGCCAACTGATCCGTTTCATCCTGCAATCGCCGGAACCGTTGGTGACCCAGCGCCTGAAACGGGTGATTTTCGAGGGCATGCCTCAGGGTCGTTCCACCGCCCAGGCCGGGCATGCGCGGGTCGGCGTGACCGTGCGCCAGAACCTGCCGGTGATCCTGCATCCCAAGGGCCTGGCGCCGAACCGCACGCCCTGGACCGGCCTGACCTGGAGCCTGAAAAACAGCCAGCTCAGCGTGCATAACCCGTCGCCGTATGTGGTGCGCCTGGCCCAGGAACTGCGCCTGCTGCCCGGCAACGGCTCGGCCTTGCTGCCGCGCACTTACGTGTTGCCCGGCGAAACCCTGAGCGTGGCCGCCAGCCAGGCCACCGCCACCACCGTGCAATTGCAGCCGGCCACCGTCTACGGCTTTGCCGTGGCGCCCTATGAGGCGCCGGTTTCGCTCTGATGCCCGCGCCGGAAGGACTCGCACCGGCGCCCTGATAACGAAGTGACCTCCCATTGAAGGTCACCAGAAGCCCGCCCGCTCCGAAGGATCGGCGGCGCGCTTCCATCACTTGAGTACGACGTGTGAGCACAGTCATGACTGATCGCGACGGCGAAGCCGTGCCCGGCAATTCGCTATGGCGGGCGCCTCCATTCCTGGCGGGCCTGGCCCTGGCACTGCTGCCGGCGGGCCTGTTACAGGCCGACGAAGCCGGCGGCTCGTTCGACCCGCAGACCCTGTCCCAACGCGGCATTGACCCGGCACTCGCCAACCTGCTGCTGCAAGCGCCGCGCTTCACCGCCGGGCGCCACGCCCTCAACCTCAACGTCAATGGTCAGCGCCGCGGCCGCGTCGACGTGACCTTCGATAACACCGGGGCACTGTGTTTCGACCGCGCCCTGCTGGATGCCGGCAACCTCAAACTGCCCGAGGCGTCGGTCGATACGCGGTGCCTGGGCTTTCTCGAGCTGTATCCGCAGACGGTCATCGAGCAGGAGCCGGCCAGCCTGAGCCTGTCACTGGTGGTGCCGACCGACGCCATACGCCCGGCGGTGCAGGATGTTTCCGGCTACCAGACCGGAGGCTTCGCCGCGCTGCTCAACTACGACCTGACCGGTCTGTATAACGAGTACGGCGACGCCAGCAACCGCTTCGGCTCGGCCAATACCGAAATCGGCTTCAACGCCGGCGACTGGATCGTGCGCAGCCGCCAGGTGCGCACCTGGCAGGACGGCCAATCGCGTACTACTCACCTGGACGCGTATGCGCAGCGCACCTTTGCCGCCCAGCAGGCGGTATTTCAGGCCGGGCAAATCAACCTCTACAACCCGGTGCTGGCCGGCGCACAGATCACCGGCGCCCAGGTGCTGACCGAAACCGCGCTGCAGGACCAGAACCAGGGCGCGACCATCGACGGTATCGCCAACAGCCCGGCCCAGGTGGAAATTCGCCAGAACGGTACGTTGATTCATTCCACGGT
Organism: Pseudomonas sp. SWRI18; assembly: GCF_014268345.1. Classification (NCBI taxonomy): domain Bacteria; kingdom Pseudomonadati; phylum Pseudomonadota; class Gammaproteobacteria; order Pseudomonadales; family Pseudomonadaceae; genus Pseudomonas; species Pseudomonas sp. SWRI18. The sequence continues at coordinate 330,737 of NZ_JACCQQ010000003.1, read as the reverse complement.
AGTGCCCGCCGGGCCGTTCTCGTTGACCGATGTGCGGCGCTTGAACAGCCGCTCCGACGTTGAAGTCACGGTCAAGGAAAGCAACGGCGAAGAACGCCGTTTTACCGTGCCCGCGGCGATGCTCGGCCTGGGCCTGCCGGCGCCGGGTTACTCGGTGGCCGCCGGGCAAGTGCGCAAGATCGGCGACAGCGAAGGCGCCGAGCCCTGGGTGGTCAGCGCCGGCTGGAGCGGCGCGCTGCACCCGCAGGTGAGCCTGAGCGCGGGCGTCCTGGGCGCCGAAGATTACCGCGCGGCGGGGGCGAGCCTGGGTTGGTTGCCGTGGCGCGACAGCCAGTTGCAGTTTGGCGTGCAGGGCGCGCAGGCCAGCCGACGAGGTAAGGATCAGGGCCTGCAGACCGACCTGTCCTGGTCGCAACGGTTGTCGGACAGCTGGGCGATCACCACCGCCGCGTCGTGGCGTTCGCTGGGTTACCGCGAGCTGGAAGACTCGACTTACACCACCGACACCCGCGAGCAACGGCGCTCGCGCTATCGCGATCAGCAAAGCGCCACGGCGTCGTGGTCGCATCCCATGCTGGGAGCGTTCAGCGCCGGGGTGTCGCGTTCGTCGTCCTATACCGGCGACGGCAGCACCCGCGCCCTGGCGTCGTGGGGCACCAGTGTTGGCCGCGTGTCGGTGTCGGCCAGCGCCGAATGGCAAGTGGGCGGGCGCAAGCAGAGTGACGACAGCGTCTACCTGAATATCAGCCTGCCCCTGGGCGAAAACCGCCGCGCCCGTGCCTGGGCCCGCAATGCCGGCGGTGAACACCGAATCGGCGCAGGCTTGAGCGAGCAACTCAATGACCAACTGAGCTACCGGGTCGGCGTGGAACGCGACAGCCGCGACCGTGAAGTCGAATCCTCCCTCGGCGTGTCGGCGCTGCCGTATTACAGCCAGCTGGACTTCAACTACACCCGCTCCGATGCCGAGCGCGCCAGCTACCAGGGCGGCGCGCGCGGGGGCGTGGTGCTGCACGGCGACGGCCTGACCTTTTCGCCGTACCCGGTGCGCGACACCTTTGCCGTGATGTCGGTGGGCGAGATGGCGGGGATCAAGGTCAGCACGCCAAGCGGCCCGGTGTGGACCGACTGGCAGGGCCAGGCGGTGGTGCCGCAACTGAGTGCCTATGGCCGCAGCCCGGTGGAGGTGCAAACCCGTTCGCTGCCGCGCAATGCCGACATCAGCAACGGCCTGGCGGTGCTGTCGGCCGGGCGCGGCGCGGTGGACAAGGTTGAGTTCGGCGTGGCTCTCACCCGTCGTGCGCTGCTCAGCGTGACCCGCGATGACGGCACGTCGTTGCCACGCGGCGCGGCGGTGAGCACCGGCGACGGCGAGTTCGTCACCCTGGTGCAGGAAGGCAGCCAGGTGTTTCTGCCCAATGTGTTCGACCAGCGCCCGCTGTTTATCAAGGCCAGCGGCCGCGAGCCCTGCCGCCTGGACTTCGAGTTGCCGGACAAAGGCGACCCCCAGGTGTATTTCGAAACCGCGGCGGCCCGGTGCCGCCAGCCATGAGGACGATTGCCATGGGTTTTAACACCGTACTGTTGCCGCTGCTTCTGCTGCTGAGCGCCAGCGCCTGGGGCGACGACGAATGTCGGCTGAACCTGAGCGAATCACGCCTGGATTTCGGCCTGATGAACCGCGCGGTCGCCATGACGCCCGCGCCCGAACGGCTACTGGGCGAGCGACGCATCAGCCTCACATTGAACTGCCCGCAGGACCAGGATCTGAGTCTGTTTTACCGCGCTCCGGGCGCAAGTGCGCAGCGCTATCGGTTTACCGAGCAGGGCACCTATCGCCTGCATGTCAGCGAGGCGGTGGTCGATGGCCATGCCGTGGAACTCGGCCTGCTCGCCGGCAGCGGCCAGCCACCGGTGGCCAGCGGGGCTCAGTTGGTCTGGCGCCCGGAGCATGGGGTTGTGCCCTTGCGTGACGGGGTGACGCTGCGTGGGCGCAGCCTGTCGCTGCAAATCGACGCCAGCGCCTGGGCCGATGAAGCGGCCGCGCGGGTGAGCGATGCGGTGACCTGGGACAGCGGCGGGCTGTTTGATGCGATCCACAGCGGCCGCTCGCGGGAGCTGCGCCTGCAAGCGCGCTTCGCCCCGGCCGCCTGCACGCCACTGTTGTCCAACGGTGGGCATGTGGACTTCGGCAAGCTGTCGGTGCTGGATCTGAGCCAGAACAGCGACACCGCCCTGCCCGCCCGGTCCCTGGCGGTGAACGTGGCGTGCGATGCGCCGACCGCCTTCACCTTGCGCATGCAGGACAACCGCCAGGGCTCCGCCACAGGCGGCGCCGATAACACGGCTTACGGCCTGGGGCTTGATTCGCGCCAGCACAAGATCGGTCGCTACCGGCTGATCTTCGATCCGACGCGCGCCACGGCCGACAGCTACGGCGCGCTGTATCGCACCGATGCCGCCGCCGACACCGGCCCCTGGAGCAGTGCCAGCGCCAGCCCGATTGCCATCAGCGGCAATCGCTTCATCGGTTTCAGCGCCGTTCCCGGCAGCACCAGCGGCCCCTCTTCGATTCAACACCTCAGCGCCACGGCGAGCCTGGAAGCGTTCATCGCGCCGCTCGGCTCACTGGACCTGGGCAACGAAGTGCGCCTCGACGGCGCCGCCACCCTCGAAATCAATTATCTCTAGGAGCACGCCCATGCACACCGTTCGTCTATCGCTGGCCAGTCTTGCCCTCCTGGGTATCGCCTGCTCGGCCCACGCAGCGTCCACCGCCGAACTGACCGTCACCGGCCTGATCACCCCCATGGCCTGCACGCCGGTATTTTCCGCGGGCGGCCTGGTGGATTTCGGCAAGATCTCCCAGCAGGACCTCAACCAGGCGAGGCCCACAATGCTGGCGCTCAAAACAATGACCCTCACCGTCAGTTGCAACAGCGCCGGGCGCTACGCCCTGCGCATGCGCGACAACCGCGACGGCACCGCCTACGTCAACAGCGAGATTTACTACGGCTTCGGCCTCGACGGCAGCGGCGGCAAGATCGGTGTGTATTCACTGAAATTCGACCCGAAGCAGACCGTCGCCGACGCCTTGCCGGTGATTTACGGCACCGAATCGACCACCAATGCCGTGGCCTGGCGCACCTCCAACAGCAACCCCATCGACATGGGTTCGCGCAGCCTCCTCGGTTTTACCGAAGTGAACGGCAGCAGCGCCGGGCCCACGGCGATCCAGAACCTGACCAGCACCTTCATCCTGGAAGCCGTGATCAACGCCAAGCAAAACCTGGACTTGAGCCAGGACGTGGTGATGGACGGCTCCGCCACGCTGGAAGTGGTTTACCTGTAATTCCCAACCGCGACTTTCCCTAGTCAAAGGAGCAACACCATGCGCACTACCTTCACCACACTGAGCTTCGCACTGCTGCTGGCCGGCAGCGGCGGCGCGTTTGCCGCCTCAAGCGTTGACCTCAGTGTCAAAGGCTCAATTACGCCAAGCGCTTGTACGCCAACCCTGGCCAACGGTGGCGAGGTTGATTTCGGCAAGCTTTCCGCCAAGGACCTGCAACCTGCCCAACACACCTATCTGCCAAGGCAGAACCTGCAAATGACCGTGAACTGCGACGCCGCGACCTTGATCGCCATCGCCTCCAAGGACAACCGCGAAAATACCGAATCCAGCATGGATTACTACAACTTCGGTATCGGCATGATCAATGGCAGCGAAAAACTGGGTTATCTCACCATCAGTACGAGTAACCCCATCGCGGACGGTGCAACCGTCAGAGGCGTTGGCTCACGAGACGGCGGCGTGACCTGGGAACGTGAAGGTTCGTTGATGGACGACGGTCTGACAGCCTTTGCCGCCTTGGCAACCACCACGCCATTGCCGATACAAACGCTCACCACCGACTTGCGCGTCGGAGCCGTAATAGCGCCAGCCCAGAACCTGACCTTGAACGAAGAGCAAACCATCGACGGCTCGGTGACGTTGACCGTCCATTACCTGTAATTCCCAACCTCGACTTTCCCTGGTCAAAGGAGCAACACCATGCGCACTACCTTCACCACACTGAGCGTCGCGCTGCTGCTGGCCGGCAGCGGCGGCGCGTTTGCCGCCTCAAGCGTTGACCTCAGTGTCAAAGGCATGATTACGCCCAGCGCCTGTACGCCCGGACTGTCCAACGGCGGACTCGTTGATATTGGCAAGTTATCGGCCAAGGATCTCAACGTTGACCGAATGACCCGAATCAAAGAACAGAAACTGCAACTGAGCGTGACCTGCGATGCGCCCACGGTCATGGCATTGGAAAGCAAAGACAATCGAGCTGGATCGGAATATGAAAACAGAGGCAACTTCGGACTGGGCCTGATCAATGGCTCGCAGAAGCTCGGTTCCATGGAGCTGTCGCTGCTTTCACCTGTAGCCGACGGCGTTCCGGTCAGAACCATTGAGTCTTACGACGAAGGTGCGAGCTGGGCTGGCAACAGTTGGCTGATGCCGAACAACCTGCTGTCGGTAGCCAGCACGACGACTGCCGCACCGATAGCGGTTCAACTGATGACCGCCGACCTGCGAATCAGCGGGCTTATCGCGCCCACCAATACCCTGACCCTTGACAACGAGGTCGCCATCGACGGCTCGGTGACGCTGACCGTTAAATACCTGTAACGCCAGTCACTCGATTTATCCACTGACCCACCGCCATCGCGGGCAAGCCCGCTCTTATCAAACTTAAAATAACCTACTGATTTTAAAGGGTTAACGTTTCGCTTTGAAATTTGAGCCTCACACAAGCAATTTCAGATGGCTACATCCCTGTGGCGAGCGGGCTTGCCCCGCGTTGGGCTGCGCAGCAGCCCCCATGAAGACGAGTGCGGTGTGTCAGACACTCCTCTGCGCCGGTTTTTTGGGGCTGCTGCGCAGCCCAACGCGGGGCAAGCCCGCTCGCCACAGAGACCTCAGTTTGCTGCGCGACAGCGCCAAATCAGAGATTCGGAGGGCTCTCCCACATTTGTATTGGGGCCGGTCAGGCTTTTTCGCTGGTGACGCCAACGTACAGCGCACGTCCGGCGCCGCAGCCGGTGATGATCGCACCGACGCCGATCACGCCGAATACCCAACCGGTGGCGCCCCAGCCACCGGTCCAGTCATGCAGCACGCCCACGGCCAGCGGGCCGAGGGAGGCCAGGGTATAACCGATACCCTGGGCCATGCCCGACAGGTTGGCGGCGACGTGGGAATCCCGCGAGCGCAGCACGATCAAGGTCAGCGCCAGGCTGAACGTGCCGCCCTGGCCGAGGCCCAGCAGGATCGCCCAGCCCCACAGCCCGTCGAGCGGTGCATACAGGCAACCGAACAGACCGCCGAGGGTGAGCAGCATCACCACCACGATCGCCAGGCGCTGATCCTTGCCACGGGTGGCCAGCCACGGCGCGGTCAGCGCACTGAGCAACTGCACGATAATTGAACCGGACAGCGCCAGGCCGGCCTCGGTGGCACTCAGGCCACGGCTGATCAGCATCGACGGTACCCAGCCAAACACGATGTACGCCAGGGACGACTGCAGGCCCATGTACAAGGTCACCTGCCAGGCCAGCGGGTCGCGCAGCAACCCTTTAACCCGATAAGCCACCTGGTGCGCCCCCTGTTTCTGGCCGACTTGGGGCAGCCAGAACAGGGCCGCCACCAACGCGGGAATCATCCAGAAGCCCAGGCCGATGTTCCAGCTGTCACCAAAATAATGACTCAACGGCACCGTCGCCCCCGCCGCCAACGCGGCGCCCAGGCAAAGCGCCATGGTGTAGACACCGGTCATGGCGCCGGCCTGGCTGGCGAAATCGCGCTTGACGATGCCCGGCAGCAGCACGCCGATGATGCCGATGCTCGCGCCGGCGACCAGGCTGCCGGCAAACAGTCCGGCTTCACCGAAAGCGCTGCGCAGGACGATGCCGGCGGCTAGGGTCAGCAAAATCCCCAATACCACACGCTCGGCACCAAACCGTCGCGCCAGGATCGGCGCCAGCGGCGCAAACAAACCCAGGCACAGCACCGGCAAGGTGGTCAGCAACCCCGCCCTGGCGGCCGACAGCCCCAAGCTGCCGGACACCTCGCTCAGCAATGGCGACAAACTCGACAGCGCCGGGCGCAAATTCAGCGCCACCAGCACCAGGCCCAGCAGCAACAACCACGGGCGAAGCACCCGCGGGTGGCTGTGTTGCACCGCTTCGTCGTCGGCTTCGGCGTCGATTAACAGTTCTTCAAGTTTGCTTTCGGGGGTCATTGCTCACTGCCAGCAGAGGGACGGGCGTTTGCCCTAATCAATGGACGAAAAGTCCCACAGCCTATTCGGACGTGCCTACAAGAGCAACGCACTAGGGTTTCTAAGCGGCAAAAGGAGCAGTATTTTCGATTGGTAAAATTACCCTCAGAGGGTAATTATTGGACTCAGGTGTCTTATTTGCTCGCACGGTTTGGAGATCTACATAAAGGTGACTTACCGTCCAGGCGACGGACCTCCGGTGATCTCCTTCAAGGAGAAAAACACATGAAAAGACAACAATGTTGCAGTTGCGGAAGGCAGGACGGGATGCTTCATTTCTCGGGACGCAGCGAGACAATGGAAGTAAAAGGCTTGCTTCGCCGTATCGACAATTTGTCTGGGTGGGAATGCGAGGCGTGTGGAGAAGTGCTCCTCGATCCGCAAGACGCAGAACGCTATTCGAACCTGTGCGATGACATAGTCCACAGCTTCCGGCGAATGATCGGCACAGAGCTGAAACGAATACGCCGCAAACTGCATCTGTCACAAAAGGAAACCGTAGAACTGTTGTCGGGTGGCGGGCACAACGCGGTTTCTCGCTACGAACGCGGCGAAGTATTACCCCCCAAATCGCTGGTCATCCTGATGCGCTTGCTTGAACGTCACCCACATTTGCTTGTCGATGCGAAAATCCTGAGTGAAGGTACAGACCTGCGTAACTCCAAGAATACGGTACATAGAGAACACGAAACCCTGACAACACCTTGAGAACAGACGCAAAAAAACCCGGCGTAAAAGCCGGGTTTCTTTAAGCTGCAATCAATGCAAAATCTGGCTCAAGAACAACTTGGTCCGATCATTCTGCGGGTTGTCGAAGAAGTCATTCGGCGCCGCCTGCTCAACGATCTCGCCCTTGTCCATAAAGATGACCCGGTTGGCCACAGTGCGCGCAAAACCCATTTCGTGGGTCACGCACAACATGGTCATACCGTCTTCGGCCAGGCCGATCATGGTGTCCAATACCTCTTTCACCATCTCCGGATCGAGCGCCGAGGTCGGCTCATCGAACAGCATGATTTTCGGCTTCATGCACAAGGCACGGGCAATCGCCACACGCTGTTGCTGGCCGCCGGACAGTTGCCCCGGGAACTTGTGCGCCTGCTCCGGAATGCGCACGCGCTCCAGGTAGTGCATGGCGATTTCCTCGGCCTTGCGCTTGGGCATCTTGCGCACCCACATCGGCGCCAGCGTGCAGTTTTGCAGGATGGTCAGGTGCGGGAACAGGTTGAAGTGCTGGAACACCATGCCGACTTCACGGCGGATCGCCTCGATCTGCTTCAAATCGTTGGTCAGTTCCACGCCATCGACCACGATGCGGCCTTGCTGGTGCTCTTCCAAACGGTTGAGGCAGCGGATGGTGGTGGACTTGCCCGAACCCGACGGCCCGCACAGCACGATACGCTCGCCTTGCTTGACGTTGAGGTTGATGTCTTTCAACACGTGGAACTGGCCGTACCACTTGTTGACGCCCTGCATCTGGATAATGCCTTCAGGGCTCACAGGCTGTTTGATCGCTTCGCTCATAACAACAACTCCTAACGCTTGTGGCCTGTGTCGAGCTTGTGTTCCAAATGAATGGAATAGCGCGACATACCAAAACAGAAAATCCAGAACACCAGGGCGGCGAACACGTAGCCTTCGGTGGCCATGCCCAACCATTTGGGGTCGGCGGCGGCTTGCTTGACGCTGTTGAGCAGGTCGAACAGGCCGATGATGATCACAAGGCTGGTGTCCTTGAACAACGCGATAAACGTGTTGACGATGCCGGGGATCACCATCTTCAGCGCCTGCGGCAGGATCACCAGGCCCATGCTGCGCCAGTAACCCAGGCCCATCGCCGCGGCCGCTTCGTACTGGCCCTTGGGAATCGCCTGCAAGCCACCGCGCACCACTTCGGCCACGTAGGCCGACTGGAACAGGATCACGCCGATCAATGCGCGCAGCAGCTTGTCGATGCCCATGCCTTCAGGCAGGAACAGCGGCAGCATCACCGAAGACATGAACAGCACAGTGATCAACGGCACGCCGCGCCAGAATTCGATGAAGGTTACGCAGACCACCCGAATCGCCGGCATGTTCGAACGCCGCCCCAGCGCCAGCATGATGCCCAGCGGCAACGCGCCGGCAATGCCCACGGTGGCGATGACCAGGGTCAGCATCAGGCCGCCCCATTGGCTGGTGGCCACGTTGGTCAGCCCGAACGCGCCGCCGTGCAGCAGGAAGAACGCGATGATCGGGTACAGCACCAAAAAGCTCAGGCCGTAGACCGCCTTGCGCTGGAAACGCGAGATGAACAACGGCGCCACGCCGACAATCGCCAGCCACACGGTGAGGTCCACGCGCCAGCGCAGGTCGCCGGGATAGTAGCCGTACATGAACTGGCCGAAGCGCTGTTGGATGAATACCCAGCACGCGCCTTCCTTGGTGCAATCGGCGCGGGTGGTGCCGACCCAGTTGGCGTCGATGATCGCCCAACTGAGGATCGGCGGTACCACCAGGTAGATCAGGTAGAACGCCAGCAACGTCAGCAGCGTGTTGAGCCAGCTGGAGAACAGGTTGGCGCGCATCCATGCCATCGGCCCGAACACCTTGTTCGGCGGCGGCATATCCGGTTTGAATGTATGTGAACTCATGGGCGTTTCCTCACCGCTCGATCAGCGCAATGCGCTTGTTGTACCAGTTCATCAGCAGGGAAATGCTGATGCTGATCGCCAGGTACACGCTCATGGTGATAGCAATGACTTCGATCGCCTGCCCGGTCTGGTTGAGCACCGTGCCAGCAAACAGCGAAACCATTTCCGGGTAACCGATACCGGCGGCCAGCGAAGAGTTTTTCGCCAGGTTCAGGTATTGGCTGGTCAGCGGCGGAATGATCACCCGCAGGGCTTGGGGGATGATGACCTTGCGCAACGTCGGCCCGGGGCGCAGGCCCAGGGAGCGCGCGGCCTCGGTCTGGCCGTGGCTGACGGATTTGATGCCCGAACGCACGATCTCGGCGATAAACGCGGCCGTGTAGACGGTCAGCGCCAGGGTCAGTGCCAGCAGTTCAGGGATCAATACCCAGCCGCCGACAAAGTTGAAGCCCGCAAGTTTGGGCATCTCCCAATGCAGCGGTGCGCCGAAGATCAGCGCGCACAAGGTCGGGATCACGATGAACAGCGCCAGGCCCGCCCAGAACTTGTGGAAAGGCACGCCGGTCGCTTCGAAGCGTTTATTGGCCCAACGCGCCATCAGCACGATAGCGATAATCGCCACCACCACACTGGCCACAAACGGCCAGAAGCCATCAGCGGCAAGCGCCGCAGGCATATTCAAGCCACGGCTGCTGACAAAGAAGGTATCGCCGAAGTTATGGCTGTTACGCGGCCCCGGCATGGTCAGGAACACCGCGAAGTACCAGAACAGGATTTGCAGCAGCGGCGGAATGTTGCGGAACACTTCCACATACACAGTCGCCAGCTTGTTGATCATCCAGTTCGGCGACAACCGCGCCACGCCAATCACGAACCCGAGCAGTGTGGCCAGGATCACGCCGATGAAGGTCACTAAAAGGGTATTGAGCAAACCGATCACAAACACCCGGGCATAGCTGTCCGATTCGGTGTAGTCGATCAGGTGCTGCGCGATGCCGAAACCGGCACTGCGCTCAAGAAAGTCGAACCCCGAGGTAATGCCCCGGTGCTGCAGGTTGGTCTGGGTATTATGAAAGAGGTACCAGCCCAGCGAGACCACCGCCACAATCGTGATGATCTGGAAGAGCCACGCACGCACTTTGGGATCGCTGAAGCTGAGCTTCTGCTTGGGTGCGCCGATTTGATTTTGCATGAAGTGCCCCGAAAAGAATGGAACAGAACATCACCCGGCGGTTGGCCCACCGGGTGACAGAACCATCAGCGATCAGCGCACAGGGGGTGCGTATTGAATGCCGCCGTTGTTCCACAGTGCGTTCAGGCCACGGTCGATTTCCAGCGGGGTGCTCTTGCCCAGGTTGCGCTCGAACACTTCACCGTAGTTACCCACTTGCTTGACGATCTGCACGACCCAGTCTTTCTTCACTTTCAGGTCTTTGCCGTATTCGCCGTCGGCGCCGAGCAGACGAGCCACGTCCGGGTTCTTGGTGGACTTGGCTTCAGCTTCGACGTTTTTGGAGGTGATACCGGCTTCTTCAGCGTTGAGCATGGCGTAGCCCACCCAGCGCACGATAGCCAGCCACTCGTCGTCGCCGTTACGTACGACCGGGCCCAGAGGTTCCTTGGAAATGGTTTCCGGCAGCACCACGTAGTCTTTCGGCGCGGCCAGCTTGCTGCGCTGGGCGAACAGTTGGGACTTGTCGGAGGTCAATACGTCGCAACGCCCGGATTCCAGCGACTTGGCGCTTTCGTCGGAAGTGTCGAAGGTGATCGGGGTGTATTTGAGGTTGTTGCCGCGGAAGTAGTCGGAAACGTTCAGCTCGGTGGTGGTACCGGCCTGGATGCAGATGGTGGCACCGTCCAGTTCCTTGGCACTTTTAACGCCCAGCTTGTTGTTTACCAGAAAGCCGATGCCGTCGTAGTAAGTGATGAAGCCCGGGAATTTCAGGCCCATGCCGGCATCGCGGGAGCTGGTCATGGTGGTGTTGCGGGACAGAATGTCGACTTCGCCGGATTGAAGCGCGGTGAAACGCTCCTTGGCGTTCAACTGGCTGAATTTGACCTTGGTCGCGTCGCCGAAAACGGCAGCGGCCACGGCGCGGCACACATCAGCGTCGATCCCCAGGATCTTGCCGCTGGCATCCGGTACCGAGAAACCCGGCAGGCCGTCACTCACGCCACATTGCACAAAGCCTTTCTTTTGCACGGCGTCCAGCGTGGCGCCAGCTTGGGCGAAACCACTGACACCCAGTACAGCCGCCGCAGTCACGATGGCCAGGGTGGATTTCAATACCTTCATTCAAACCTCCAGTTGCTCTTGTTGTGTCGGAGCTCGAACTTCAGCGCACCCTTATGAGGCGATATCGACCCGTGTTGGCTTTTTTTGGGGTCAAGCGGCATGAAGTTGTCGCGGTAATCCAGCGACTTTCCTATAACCGGCGGTCACTGATAGTGTTACCGTTTCAGGAAAGTTCTGACATCGACCTACACGTAGCAAGGCGCGTACCAGAGTGATGGCTGAGCGGTTTCAGCCCATGATCAAGCCCAAAAGATTCAGCCTTGCGACATTATCTTAACAGATCAGCCAAAGGCGCACCGTCCCGACGCACCCAATCGGAGCGCGCGCACATTAATGGAGCAGACATGACCGAACCCTTGATTCTTCAGCCCGCCAAGCCCGCAGACGCCTGCGTAATCTGGTTGCATGGCCTGGGTGCCGATCGCTACGACTTCCTGCCGGTGGCCGAAGCGCTGCAGGAAAGCTTGCTGACCACCCGCTTCGTTCTGCCCCAGGCACCGACCCGGCCGGTGACCATCAATGGCGGCTACGAGATGCCCAGCTGGTACGACATTAAGGCCATGAGCCCGGCCCGTTCGATCAGCCTGGAAGAGCTGGAAGTGTCGGCAAAGATGGTGACGGACCTGATCGAAGCGCAGAAGAGAACCGGAATAGACGCTTCGCGGATTTTCCTCGCGGGGTTTTCCCAAGGCGGCGCCGTGGTCTTCCACACCGCCTTCCTGAATTGGGAAGGCCCGTTGGGTGGCGTGATCGCCCTCTCCACCTACGCGCCAACCTTCGATAATGAGCTGGAGTTATCCGCCAGCCAGCAGCGCATTCCGACGCTGTGCCTGCACGGCCAGTACGACGAGGTGGTTCAGAACGCCATGGGCCGCAGCGCCTTCGAGCACTTGAAGAGCCGTGGTGTCACCGTGACATGGCAGGAATACCCAATGGGTCACGAAGTGTTACCCGAGGAGATACGCGATATCGGCGCCTGGTTGACCGCGCGCCTGGGCTGAACCGGGCGTTTTTGTAGCCGTATGACAGACGCACTACGCCGCGCCCGATTCTTGCATTACACTGGCCGGCGTACATTCCTTAACCAATTGATGAGATGACCGTGCTCAAAGCACTCAAGAAGATGTTCGGCAAAAGCGAGGCTGAGCCGCTCGCGCCAGTTCCCAGTGCTCCTGTCCCGCCAACCGGCAGCCGCAATGACGGCAAACAGCCCGCCAGGACAGCTCCTGTTGCCCAGCCGAAGGTGACCGCGCCTGAACAGGCAAAACCGCTTGAGGCCACTGCCGCACCAGTCGCGCCAAAGCCGCGCCGCGAACGTGCCCCAAAGCCGGTCGTCATCCCATGGAAACTCGAAGACTTCGTCGTCGAGCCCCAGGAAGGCAAGACCCGCTTCCACGACTTCGACCTGGCCCCGGAACTGATGCACGCCATCCAGGACCTGGGTTTTCCGTACTGCACGCCGATCCAGGCGCAGGTGCTCGGCTTCACCCTTGCCGGCAAGGACGCCATCGGCCGCGCCCAGACCGGCACCGGCAAGACCGCCGCGTTCCTGATCTCGATCATCACCCAACTGCTGCAGACGCCGCCGCCGAAAGAACGCTACATGGGTGAGCCGCGTGCACTGATCATCGCCCCGACCCGGGAGCTGGTGGTGCAGATCGCCAAGGACGCCGCCGACCTGACCAAGTACACCGGCCTCAACGTGATGACCTTCGTTGGCGGCATGGACTTCGACAAGCAGCTCAAGCACCTCGAAGCCCGCCATTGCGACATCCTGGTCGCCACCCCGGGCCGCCTGCTGGACTTCAACCAGCGCGGCGACGTGCACCTGGACATGGTCGAAGTGATGGTGCTGGACGAAGCCGACCGCATGCTCGACATGGGTTTCATCCCGCAAGTGCGCCAGATCATCCGCCAGACCCCGCCAAAAGCCGAGCGCCAGACCCTGCTGTTCTCGGCGACCTTCACCGAAGACGTGATGAACCTGGCCAAGCAATGGACCACCGACCCGTCCATCGTCGAGATCGAAGCGCTCCACGTCGCCAGCGAAAACGTCGAGCAACACATCTACGCCGTGGCCGGTGCCGACAAGTACAAGCTGCTCTACAACCTGATCAACGACAACGGCTGGGAACGCGTGATGGTGTTCGCCAACCGCAAGGACGAAGTACGCCGCATCGAAGAGCGCCTGGTGCGCGACGGTGTTAACGCCGCGCAACTGTCCGGCGATGTGCCGCAGCACAAGCGCATCAAGACCCTGGAAGGCTTTCGCGAAGGCAAGATCCGCGTGCTGGTGGCCACCGACGTGGCCGGGCGCGGGATTCACATCGACGGCATCAGCCACGTGATCAACTTCACCCTGCCGGAAGTGCCGGACGACTACGTTCACCGCATTGGCCGTACCGGCCGTGCCGGCGCGGCGGGTGTGTCGATCAGTTTTGCCGGGGAAGATGATTCGTACCAGCTGCCGTCGATCGAGACGCTGCTGGGGCGCAAGATCAGTTGCGAGACGCCTTCGACGCATTTGTTGCGGGCCGTGGAGCGCAAACGCCCTTAACGATTGGAATGCGGTCAAAACTGTGGGAGCGGGCTTGCTCGCGAAAGCGGTGTATCAGTCATGCATGTATCGACTGACACTCCGCTTTCGCGAGCAAGCCCGCTCCCACATTGGGTTCTATGTTGGGCCGATTATTTCCAGCGATCAGCGGCGGCATGGTCGCTGCCCCGCCCTTCCACCCAGCGTGGGCCTTCAGGGGTATTTTCCTTCTTCCAAAACGGCGCCCGCGTCTTCAGGTAGTCCATCACAAACGCGCAGGCATCAAATGCCGCCTGCCGGTGTGCACTGGCGGCCGCGACAAACACGATTGGCTCCCCCGGCTCCAACGCGCCGATGCGGTGCAACACTTCCAGCTTGAGCAACGGCCAGCGCTGCTCGGCTTCCACGGCGATCTTGGCTAGGGCCTTTTCGGTCATGCCGGGATAGTGCTCCAGGAACATCCCCGACACGTCGCGACCTTCGTTGAAGTCGCGCACATACCCGACAAAACTCACCACCGCGCCTACGCCGACATTGGCCGCGTGCATCGCGTTGACTTCGGCACCGGGATCAAACGCTTCGACCTGCACACGGATGGCCATGCTCAGCCTCCGGTCACGGGCGGGAAGAAAGCGACTTCATCGCCGGCCTGCAAGGGCTCATCAAGGCTACAGAGTTCTTGATTGCGGGCGCACATCAAGCTGGATTCCTTGAGCACTTCGAACCCTTCATCACCCGCCAACGCTTGGCGCACTGCATCAACGGTTGCGAACTCGCCTTCCACTTCCAGGGAATCCAGGCCCACCGCTTCGCTGTAACGCGCAAAAAACAATACGTTGATGCTCATGCCTGCTCCGCCTTGAAGTGCCCGCTTTTACCGCCCAGTTTTTCAAGCAGGCGAATGCTTTCGATGGTCATGCCACGGTCCACGGCCTTGCACATGTCATAGATGGTCAATGCCGCGACGCTGGCGGCGGTCAACGCTTCCATTTCCACGCCGGTCTGGCCGGAGAGTTTGCAGCGCGCCAGGATGTGCACCGAGTCTGCACCGTCGGCGCGGAGTTCGACCTTGACGCCGGTCAACATCAGCGGATGGCACAGGGGGATCAGGTCGCTGGTTTTTTTCGCCGCCTGGATCCCGGCAATGCGGGCCACGGCGAATACGTCACCCTTGGGGTGGGCGCCGTCGACAATCATTTGCAGGGTTTCGGGCAACATGCGCACCCGCGCTTCGGCCACCGCCTCACGGAACGTCACGGACTTGTCGGTGACGTCGACCATATGGGCGCGACCTTGGGAATCGAGATGAGTCAGCACAGGGATACTCCTGATCAGGAGCAGCGATTGTAAACCCAACCAGGATTAAATGTGGCAGCAAGGCCTATGTGGGAGCGGGCTTGCTCGCGAATGCGGTGTGTCAGCCGCCGGATTGATCGACTGTCACTCCGCATTCGCGAGCAAGCCCGCTCCCACAATGACCGCGTTTTACAAGTGAGACTCGGCGTATTCGGCCAGAATCGAGCGAGGTACCCCTTGCAGCGCAATATGCACGCCGTTCGGGAAGTCTTTGAAGCGTTCCGTCAGGTAGGTCAGCCCGGAGCTGGTCGCGGACAGGTAAGGGGTGTCGATCTGTGCCAGGTTGCCCAGGCACACCACTTTGGAACCGGCGCCGGCACGGGTGATGATGGTTTTCATCTGATGCGGGGTCAGGTTCTGGCATTCATCGATCAGGATCAGGCTCTGCTGGAAGCTGCGGCCTCGGATGTAGTTGAGGGATTTGAACTGCAACGGCACTTTGCTGAGGATGTAGTCGACACTGCCATGGGTGTTTTCGTCATCCATGTGCAAGGCTTCGAGGTTATCGGTGATCGCGCCCAGCCACGGCTCCATTTTTTCCGCTTCGGTGCCGGGCAAAAAGCCGATTTCCTGGTCCAGGCCCTGCACGCTGCGGGTGGCGATGATGCGGCGATAGCGCTTGGTGACCATGGTCTGCTCGATGGCGGCGGCCAGGGCGAGGATGGTTTTACCCGAGCCCGCGGCGCCGGTCAGGTTGACCAGGTGGATGTCCGGATCGAGCAGCGCATACAGCGCCAGGCTCTGGTAGATATCACGCGGTTTCAGGCCCCAGGCTTCCTGGTGCAACAGGGGTTCCTGATGCAGGTCGAGGATCAGCAGCTTGTCGACCTGGATTTCCTTGATCCAGCCGACAAAGCCTTGTTCATCGATAATGAATTCATTGATGTGCACAGCCGGCAGGTTGTCGATCAGCTGTACCTGGTGCCAGGTGCGGCCATGATCCTGACGGGTTTCCACCTTGCTGACCAGGTCCCAGAACGAGCCTGTCACGGTGTGATAACCACGCGACAGCATCGAGACGTCGTCGACCAGTTGGTCGGTGCTGTAGTCCTCGGCGGCGATCCCACACGCGCGGGCCTTGAGGCGCATATTGATGTCTTTGGTCACCAGCACCAGGCGCAGGTCCTTGTCGCGCGCGTGCAGGTCGATCAATTGGTTGATGATTTTGTTGTCGTTGAGGTTTTCCGGCAGCAGGCTGTTGGGCTCGCTGCGCTTGCTCATCAGAATCGACAGCAAGCCCTTGGGCCCGCTCTTGCCACGCTGGATCGGTACGCCGACCTCGACATCCTCCGGCGACGCTTCGCCCAGTGTCTTGTCGATCAGGCGGATGGCCTGGCGGCATTCGGCGGCCACGCTGTGATGGCCGCTTTTGAGCTTGTCGAGTTCCTCAAGCACGATCATGGGGATGGCGACGTGGTGTTCTTCGAAGTTAAGCAGTGCGTTTGGATCGTGGATCAGTACGTTGGTATCAAGCACATAAAGGATTGGCTGGTCGGAAGAAGGGTTACGTCCATGATCATCCATACTCGGTCACCTTTGTGGGAGCCATTCGACGCAATACCTGGGCGGTGCTGCGCCTCGAATCGACCACCGAACACACCTGAGTGACGTCAAGTGCATTGCCCACAGCAGGAGTCTTGGAAGACGCCACCTGTGTTGCAGGTTTCGGCGATCTGACTTCGTAATACCGCAAAACCCATGACAGGAAAAAGCACTTTGACGTTTTTTTGAAGTTTATTTTTCAGGATGACGAATAGCACTAGCCGAGTGCCAGGCAGCCCGCTAAAGTCGGAAGTCCGCCTGCATCGAAATGTCGCGCAAAATCACCCCGAAAATCCCCCGTACCCAACAGGGCCGGGCACTTCAGCGAAACGCCTCCCGGCAGTCCTGCCAACCCAGCCCACTCTGCGCCGTCGCCTGCAACAAGATCGGCAAAGCGACTCGTGCCTTGTCCTGGGTGTCGTGAAACACAATCACGCCCTTGCGCCACAGCAGCATCAATGTAAGCACGCGTTGCGCCGACTCTTGGGCCTTGAGCTTGCCCGGCTCGTCCTGGGAATCGATGTCCCACAGCGCCACCTGCAAGCCTTGGGCCTGGAAAAAACCCTGGCTGTCGGCGCGGCGCTGGCCGTAGGGCGGACGGAACAGCGGCACGTAATTCTCCGGCATCAGGTTTTGCACCAGCGAGGCGCTGCGGGTGACGGAGCCCTGCCAATCCACCCAGTGGCTGTGGGAGCGATATTGCCAGCCCTGGGTGCCCACGCACTGGCCCTGGTACAACGCCTGCACCTGCGCAACCGAACTACGTTCCACGCGGGTTTGCAGGCTGCTGCCGAGGGCAAAGAACGTGGCGTTCATCTTTTGCTTGTGCAGGTAATCGGTGAGCCAGTCGGTGTTGCCGCTGACCGGCGCGGGACCGCCGTCAAATGTCAGGAGGAACAGGCGGTCGTTGAATTCGTCGCCATTGCGCTCATGCTCGCCGAAACGCGCGACTTCGCTGCTGATCTGCGGGAACAGCGCGGCCTTGCGCAGCAGCTCGTCCAGATAGCGCTCATGAAACGTATGGCTCGGCGCAGCCCAGCCTATATAGAAAGAGTCCTCGCCCACTTCGAACTTACCGGCCTGCTCGCGCAGGTCGTCCATGCTTTCGACCAGATAGCAGAACGAAGCATCGACCTCGCAGCTTTCCTGGGCAAAGCTGTAGTTTTCCAGCAAGCGCTGCCAGAGCTGGCGGCGCAGGTCTTCGATGGCGGCCCGGTTGATGATCTTCAAGCCCAGGCGCTGTTTGAGCGCCGCGTCGTCCAAGGCCTCGCTGGCCAGCAGGCTGCGGGCGAACATCAGGATTTCCGCGCGCGAAGCCACATCGAACAGCGCTGGCGTGCCGAGCTGCTCGGGCCAGGTGCCACGGTCGAGGCTGGCCACGTCCACTGGCGCAGCCTGGGCATTCAGGCACAGCAGGCATGCCGATAATAAAAGCGCGATTCGCACACAGGGTCTCCTTCTCCAGAGTCGTTGGCCACTATAGCGGATCATGCCTATCGCCATCATAGGTGGAGTCAAAACGCCCATGCCCCTAGAATCGCGCTCACGTTACACGCCACGATTTAAGGAAACGACTTCATGTTGATGGTGATTTCCCCCGCCAAGACCCTCGATTTCGAGACTGCGCCCACGACCCAGCGCTTCACCCAGCCGCAGTACCTGGACCATTCCCAGCAACTGATCGAGCAGTTGCGGGAGCTCAGCCCGGCGCAGATCAGCGACTTGATGCACGTCTCCGACAAGATCGGCGGCCTCAACGCCGCGCGCTTCGGCAGCTGGACCCCGGCGTTCACGCCGGCCAATGCCAAGCAGGCGCTGTTGGCGTTCAAAGGTGATGTGTACACCGGCCTGAATGCCGAGACCTTCAGCGATGCCGATTTCACTTACGCCCAGGACCACCTGCGCATGCTCTCCGGCCTGTATGGCCTGCTGCGCCCCCTGGACCTGATGATGCCGTACCGCCTGGAGATGGGCACCAAGCTCGCCAACCCCAGGGGCAAGGATTTGTATGCGTTCTGGGGCACGCGCATCAGCGAGTGGCTGAACGAAGCGCTGGCCGAACAGGGTGACGACGTGCTGCTGAACCTGGCGTCCAACGAGTACTTCTCGGCGGTCAAGCGCACGGCGCTTAATGCACGCATCATCAACACCGAGTTCAAGGACCTCAAGAACGGCCAGTACAAGATCATCAGCTTCTACGCCAAAAAGGCGCGGGGCATGATGAGCCGCTTTGTCATCCAGGAGCGCATCAACGACCCGGCCAAGCTCAAGGCCTTTGATGCGCAGGGCTATCGCTTCGATGCGCAGCAGTCCAAGCCGGACAACCTGGTGTTCCTGCGCGATCACGCACCGGAATAAGGCCTTACCTGCTTTTTTCCAGACGATGAAGGCTACTGTGGGAGCGGGCTTGCTCGCGAAAGCGGATTTTCAGTCACACATGTAGCGACTGAGACTCCGCTTTCGCGAGCAAGCCCGCTCCCACATTTTTGCCCGCGTTAAACTCATGAAACGTCATATCTTTGACGTCAAAAAACATCATGAAGCACATCTAACAATTCTTTCACTCGACATCCGCCGGTTTTTTTCGTAGTGGCACCACTTTTTTTAAACACTAGTGGCACAAAACTATCCCTTCGCGCCAACTACCTGTAACTACTGGCCCAAATTGCAAGTGCTATCAATATAGTATTAGTGCCATCTCAGCCAATATTTCAAAAAATTTCCGCAAACAGGATGAGCGGCCAGGAACTTCGTCTGAACGCACGGCTCATACCACCGGTAACGAAATTCTCTGTTTCTGTAAGAGATGACTTACATAGCGACCCAAGGAAGCAGCCAAGTTGCCCCATCAACTTTGACTCACGGGTCACATCATCGAATGAGATGAGTTGAGGGCGGCGATAAGGATCAATTGCTATCCCGAAGGCCAAGGTAGCGCTTACCCAAAATGTGTCAGTGATGACACCCAAGGTGTTGATACTTAAAGGCTCTTAGCCTCTATCTGCACCTTGCGGCACTGGCGTCGGCACCTTCCCCCAAGAAGGCCGGCTGCATTTAAGGGCAAGCCCCAATAACAAGGCCAAGTTGCGCACAACTTGAGTGCAATAGTTAGTCACTCACTACTTAACATGCCTGTACGCGGTAAGTCGGCGTCTATTCGCTCAACTTCCGTGGCATTCAGTGACGCTTGCAAAAATGAACTCGCCATCAATTGGCATGATTAACACCGTCTTCAATGACAATGAGGTAAATGCGATGCGCATCAGCATATTTGGTTTGGGTTACGTTGGCGCGGTATGTGCCGGTTGCCTGTCTGCCCGCGGCCACGAAGTGGTTGGCGTAGACATCTCCAAGGACAAGATTGACCTTATCAATGCAGGCAAATCGCCAATCGTTGAACCCGGTCTGGGCGAGCTGTTGAGCCAGGGTATTGAAACCGGCCGGCTGCGCGGCACCACCAACTTCGCCGAAGCCATTCGCGATACTGACCTGTCGATGATTTGCGTCGGTACGCCGAGCAAGAAAAACGGCGACCTGGAACTCGACTACATCGAAGCGGTATGCCGCGAGATCGGCCTGGTCCTGCGTGACAAAGCCACCCGCCACACCGTGGTCGTACGCAGCACCGTCCTGCCAGGCACCGTCGCCAACGTGGTGATCCCGATCCTTGAAGACTGTTCCGGCAAAAAAGCCGGTGTCGACTTCGGTGTTGCGGTCAACCCGGAGTTCCTGCGTGAATCCACCGCCATTGCCGACTACGACCAGCCACCGATGACCGTCATCGGCGAATTCGACACAGCCTCCGGCGATGTCCTGCAGTCGCTGTACGAAGAACTCGACGCACCGATCATCCGCAAGGACATCGCCGTTGCCGAGATGATCAAGTACACCTGCAACGTGTGGCACGCCACCAAGGTGACCTTCGCCAACGAGATCGGCAACATCGCCAAGGCTGTCGGCGTCGACGGTCGCGAAGTGATGGACGTGGTCTGCCAGGACAAGACCCTCAACCTGTCCCAGTACTACATGCGCCCAGGCTTCGCCTTCGGTGGTTCGTGCCTGCCAAAAGACGTGCGCGCCCTCACCTACCGCGCCAGCTCCCTGGACGTGGAAGCGCCATTGCTCAACTCGCTGATGCGCAGCAACGAGTCTCAGGTACAGAACGCCTTCGACATCGTGTCCAGCCACGACAAGCGCAAAGTCGCGCTGCTGGGCCTGAGCTTCAAGGCCGGTACCGATGACCTGCGCGAAAGCCCGCTGGTCGAACTGGCCGAAATGCTGATCGGCAAGGGCTACGACCTGAGCATCTACGACAGCAACGTCGAGTACGCCCGTGTGCACGGCGCGAACAAAGACTACATCGAAGGCAAGATCCCGCACGTGTCGTCCCTGCTCAACTCGGACTTCGACGACGTGATCAACAACTCCGACGTGATCATCCTGGGCAACCGTGATGAGAAGTTCCGTGCCCTGGCGCAGAACGCACCGGACGGCAAGCAAGTGATCGACCTGGTGGGCTTCATGTCCAAGGCCACCAGTGCGGGCGGTCGCACCGAAGGCATTTGCTGGTAACAGCAACGGCAAGTTCCGGGCTGCAAGCGTACCAATCCCCAGCGCTTGCAGCCTGGAGCCTTCTTCACCTTCGGATGACGCTTATGTCCAAGTTAAAACACGTACTCCTTCAATCCGCCGGCTGGTTGTTCTTCCTGAGCCTGCTGATGGGACTCGCCCTGCTGCTGCCGGCGAGTACGTTCGACTCCGAGTCGAAGAATTTTATTTTCCTGATTGGTGCCGTCGGTATCTGGCGCTACTCGATGGGTGCTACGCATTTCTTTCGCGGCATGCTGTTCCTGTATGTGGTGTACCCGCACCTGCGCCGCAAAGTGCGCAAACTGGGCAAGACCGCCGACCCGTCCCATGTGTTCCTGATGGTCACCAGTTTCCGTATCGATGCGTTGACCACCGCGCAGGTCTACAGCTCGGTGATCCGCGAAGCCATCGAGTGCGGCTTCCCCACCACCGTCGTGTGCTCGCTGGTGGAAATGTCCGATGAGCTGCTGGTGAAAAGCCTGTGGGAACGCATGAACCCGCCGGAGCATGTGAAGCTCGACTTCGTGCGTATCGCCGGTACCGGCAAGCGCGACGGCCTGGCCTTCGGCTTCCGCGCCATCTCGCGCCACTTGCCGGATGACCGCGCAGTGGTTGCCGTGATCGACGGCGACACCGTGCTCGCCGAAGGCGTGGTACGCAAGACCGTGCCGTGGTTCCAACTGTTCGGCAATGTCGGCGGCCTGACCACCAACGAGTTCTGCGAAGTGCGCGGCGGCTACATCATGAGCGAGTGGCACAAACTGCGCTTCGCCCAGCGCCACATCAACATGTGCTCCATGGCCCTGTCCAAGCGCGTACTGACCATGACCGGTCGCATGTCGGTGTTCCGTGCCAGCGTCGTCACCGACCCGGGCTTTATCGCCGACGTGGAAAGCGACTCGCTGCAACACTGGCGCCTGGGCCGCTTCAAGTTCCTCACCGGTGATGACAAGTCCAGCTGGTTCAGCCTGATGCGCCTGGGCTACGACACTTTCTACGTACCGGACGCCGCAATCCACACCGTGGAACACCCGCCGGAAAAGAGCTTTATCAAGGCCAGCCGCAAGCTGATGTTCCGCTGGTACGGCAACAACCTGCGCCAGAACTCCCGCGCCCTGGGCCTGGGTGTACGCCGCCTGGGTCTGTTCACCAGCGTGGTGCTGTTCGACCAGCGCGTGTCGATGTGGACCTCCCTGCTCGGCCTGACCGTGGCGCTGATCGCCACCTTCAAGTACGGCGGCGCGTTCATCCTCGTCTACCTGCTGTGGATCGGCATCACCCGCCTGATCCTGACCCTGCTGCTGTCGTGTTCCGGCCACAAGATCGGCCCCGCGTACCCGGCGATTCTCTATTACAACCAGATCATGGGCGCGCTGGTGAAGATCTACGTGTTCTTCCGCCTTGATCAACAGTCCTGGACCCGCCAGGACACCAAACTGACCCGCGATTTGGCCAGCTTTCAACGTTGGTTCAACACCTGGTCGTCTCGGACCATGACCTTCTCCGCCGGCAGCATTTTCGTTGCCGTGTTGCTGATGATGGTCTGACCCTGCCAAGCCTGAATTAACTAGGAACTACACACACCATGAATAGCCAAGTAAACGCCAACGTTGTCCACGAATCCGAAGCCCAGCGCCAGCACGCCCGGGTCAAAATCCCGGCCAAGCTGCGCTTCTTCAACACTGACCGCACGCCGACCGAAGCACGCGTGCTCGACCTGTCCGCCGGCGGCCTGGCGTTCACCGCCACGCAGCCGCTGACCGTGGGTGAAGTGCACAAGGGCCGCCTGCAGTTTGTGATCGATAACCTCGGCCTGGCCATGGACGTGGAGTTGCAGATCCGCTCCTACGACCGCCAGACCGGCCGCACCGGTTGCCAGTTCCAGAACCTCGATGCCCAGGATATTTCCACCCTGCGCCACCTGATCACCTCGCACTTGTCCGGTGACATCGTGACCATGGGCGACGTGCTGGCCACCCTGCAACGCGACAACTTCACCAAGGCGCGCAAGAACAAGGACAGCGGCAGCAACATGAGCGCCTTTGGCCGTCTGCGCGCCGTGACGTTCAGCCTGGCGATCTTCCTGGTGGGCCTTGCCGCGTTCGGTTTTGTCTTCAAGTCCCTCTACGGCATGTATTTCGTCAGCCACGCCCAGGCCGGGCTGGTCAGCGTACCGGGCATGAACGTGACCATGCCACGCGACGGCACCGTGCAAAGCCTGCTCAAAGGTGACGCCATCGCGGCCAAAGGCGCGCCACTGGCAACCTTCAGCACCAGCATGCTGGACGTGCTCAAGGGCCACCTGGACGAAGACCAACTGCAACCGGCCAAGGTTGAAGAGCTGTTCGGCAAGCAAATGACCGGCACCCTGACGTCGCCGTGCGACTGCATCGTTGCCCAGCAAATGGTCGCCGACGGTCAGTACGCCAGCAAAGGCGATGTGATCTTCCAACTGGTTCCACGCGGTGCCCAGGCCAACGTTGAAGCACGCTTCTCCTATCGCCAGTTCGGCGACGTGCGCCCAGGCACGCCGGTGACCTTCCAGGTCGCCGATGAAGAACAGACCCGCACCGGCACCATCGTCAGCAGCACCAGCCTGAACAGCGCCGACCTGTCTTCCGACATCCGCGTGCAGATCAAGCCTGATGCACCGCTGGACAGCACCTACGCCGGCCGCCCGGTGGAAGTGACCAGCGACCGTGGCCCATCGCTGAACTGGCTGATCGATAAAGCCATGGCTCACGGTCTGTAAGCGAGGACATGCCTGTGATGACTCCTATCTCAAATACACCGCTATCCCTGTGGGAGCGGGCTTGCTCGCGAAAGCAGTGTGTCAGCCAACACATGCAGCAACTGACACGCCCTCTTCGCGAGCAAGTCGAAGCGTCGAACCGCCGCTCCCACATTGGATCGGTGTGCACTTTGGCGTTGGCGATTAGCCTTGCTGGTTGCGCCGGCCTGCCCGACCAACGCCTGGCCAACGAAGCCCTCAAGCGCGGCGACACCGTCACCGCCCAGCAGAATTACCAGCAACTGGCAGACCTGGGCTACAGCGAGGCCCAGGTGGGCCTGGCCGATATCCAGGTGGGCACCCGCGATCCGGCGCAGATCAAACAGGCCGAGGCCACCTATCGTGCGGCGGCGCAAACCTCGCCACGCGCCCAGGCCCGTCTCGGCCGCCTGCTGGTGGCCAAGCCAGGCAGCACCGAAGCCGAACACCATGAAGCCGAAGGCCTGCTGAAAAAGGCCTTTGCCAATGGCGAAGGCAACACGCTGATCCCACTGGCGATGCTGTACCTGCAATACCCGCACAGCTTCCCGAACGTCAACGCCCAGCAGCAGATCAGCCAGTGGCAAGCCGCCGGCTACCCGGAAGCCGGCCTGGCCCAGGTGCTGCTGTATCGCACCCAGGACACCTACGACCAGCATCTGGATGACGTAGAGCGCATCTGCAAAGCGGCGCTGAACACCACCGATATCTGCTATGTCGAGCTGGCCACGGTCTACCAGAAAAAAGCCGAGCCGGAAAAACAGGCCGAGCTGCTCAAGCAGATGGAAGCCGGCTACAGCCGTGGCACCGTCACCGCACAACGTGTCGACAGCGTCGCCCGTGTGCTGGGCGATTCGACCCTGGGCAAGACCGACGAGAAAACCGCCCAGGCCCTGCTGGAAAAAATCGCCCCTGGCTACCCGGCATCGTGGGTCAGCCTGGCGCAACTGCTCTACGACTTCCCGGAACTGGGCGACGTCGACCAGATGATGAAGTACCTGGACAACGGCCGCGCCGCCGACCAGCCGCGCGCCGAGCTGTTGCTGGGCAAGCTCTACTACGAAGGCAAGTGGGTCCCGGCTGACGCCAAGGCCGCCGAAGCCCATTTCGAAAAAGCCGTCGGCAAGGAAGTGGCCGCCGATTACTACCTCGGCCAGATCTACCGCCGCGGCTACCTGGGCAAGGTCTATCCGCAAAAAGCCCTGGACCACTTGCTGACCGCTGCGCGCAACGGCCAGAACAGTGCCGATTTCGCCATCGCCCAATTGTTTTCCCAAGGCAAGGGCACCAAGCCCGACCCATTGAACGCCTATGTCTTCAGCCAATTGGCTAAAGCCCAGGACACGCCAGAGGCCAATGACTTGGCCACGCAGCTCGAAGCCCCGCTCACGCCGGAACAACGCGCGCAAGGCCAACGCCTGGTGCAGCAGGAACTGGCCGCCCGCGGCACCCTGGCCCAGAGCACGCTGCAACTGCACGCCCTGGATGAAGAAGAAGAAGGCGAGGAATCCCTATGAAGCTCAATCCATTCGTCAAGGCCGGCATCGGCCTGACTTTTGCCCTGCTGTGGTCGTGCCCGACCCTGGCCGCCCTGACCGAAGCCAAGAACTTCGGCCTGGAAGTGAAGGCCACCGCCCAGTCCGAAGATGACCGTGACCTGGGCACGCAGAAAGGCGGTGACGTCAACGGCATCGGCCTGGACCTGCGCCCCTGGGTCTACGGCGAAAGTGGCGCCTGGAGCGCCTACGCCATGGGCCAGGCGGTGGTATCGAGCGACATCATCGAGACCGACACCCTGCAACAATCGGCGGATGACGCCAACCAGCAAACCACCAACAACGACCGCAAGGCCAAGAAAAACTACCTGGCCCTACGCGAATTCTGGGTCGGCTACAGCGGCTTCACGCCGTACCCCGGCGAGATTCTCAAGCTGGGTCGCCAACGCCTGCGCAATGACGACGGCCAATGGCGCGACACCAACATCGAGGCGCTGAACTGGACCTTCGACACCACCCTGCTCAAGGCCAATGTCGGCGTCGCCGAGCGTTTCAGCGAATACCGCACCGACCTCAAGGAACTGTCGCCCCAGGACAAGGACCGTCAGCACCTGTACGCCGACGCGTCCTACCAGTGGATGCCGGGCCAGTGGATCGGCCTGCGCGGCCATCACACCCATGACAACGGCAAGCTCGATTACCCGGAACCGGGCCAACCCACCGACTCCTTGGACAAGCGCTCGAACGGCGACCTGACCTGGCTCGGCATCGAAGCCAACAGCGACGCCTACAACTGGCGCAACACCAACACTGTGAACTACTGGGCCAGCATCACCGGCATGCAGGGCGACCGAGACAAGGTCAACGCCTTGAAAGCCGACGGCAGCCGCCCCGATCAAGCCAAGCGCAGCGACGATGTGAGTGGCTGGGCCACCGACCTCGGCGTGCGCCTGCGTCTGGACCCGCAGTGGCAAGTGGGCGCGGCCTATGCCCGCGCCAGTGCCGAGTACGAGCAGAACGGCCTGCAAAGCAACCGTTCGAACTGGACCGGCACCCAGTCTCGCGTGCACCGTTTCGGCGAAGCATTCCGTGGCGAGATGAACAACATGCAGTCCATGAGCCTGTTCGGTTCCTGGCAGCTGCGCGAGGACTATGACGCCAGCCTGGTGTACCACAAGTTCTGGCGCGTGGACGGCAACAAGCCGGTGGGCAGCAACGGCATCGATGCCGTGCAAAACAACACCGACGACGTGACCGGCGCGATCCTGTCCAGCACTTCCCTGCCGCTTGAAGACGGCAAGAAAGACCTGGGCCAGGAGATGGACCTGGTGGTCACCAAGTACTTCAAGTCCGGCCTGTTGCCGGCAGCAATCAGCCAGTCGTTCGACGAGCCTTCGGCCCTGGTGCGTTTTCGTGCCGGTGTGTTCAAGCCAGGTGATGCCTATGGCAGCAACGTCGACTCCTACATGCATCGCGCGTTCGTCGACGTGATCTGGAAATTCTGATGGGAGCCTGCGCAATGAACCCTCAAGCCCTCAAAGGCTCGGCCCTGCTGGCGGCAGCGATGCTGCTGGCAAGCGGCGCCGCCATGGCCGATGTCGCGCCGCAGGCTAAAGCGCCGACCATCGCCAAAGAGCTGCAGCAGGCCAAGACCTATACCATTTCCAGCCCGCCGACCGCGCCGCTGGAAATGGCCAAGCCGGCCCTGCCGGACCTGTCGGGCTACACCGCGGCGGCGATCGAGAAGAAGATCGTGCGCACCAAACCAGGCAAGATCAGCATCCGCCGCATGATGCAGGAAGACGCCCTCAAGGACTTCATCGGCGGTGACAACAAGATGGCCGAATGGGTGGTGCGCCAGCACGGCATCCCCCAGGCGATCTTCATCGACGATGGCTACATGAACCTCAAGGACCTGCTGGGCAAAGTGCCCAAGCAGTACCTGAGCGAAACCTCGCCGGGCGTGTTCCTGGCCAAGCTGCCGATCGTGGTCGGGCGCAAGGGCATCCTGGACATCGACAAGAACACCCAGGAGCTGCGCCTGTCCCAGGAAGCCGGTTCGTTCCTGATCAACGACGGCCAGCTGTTCGTGCGTGACACCAAAGTCACCGGCTGGAGCGAAAAGGCCAACGGCCCCGCGCTGTTCAAGTCGCCCAAGGAATTCCGCCCGTTCCTGCTGGCCTGGGGCGGCACCGAGACGTACATCTCCAACACCAAGATGGCCAGTTTCGGCTACGCCAACAGTAAGTCGTACGGGGTGAGTATCTCCCAGTACACGCCAAACATGGCCAAGGTGCTCAAGCGCGCGGAGCCGACCGGCTGGATCATCGATTCCGAGTTCTCGGACATGTGGTACGGCTTCTACTGCTACGAGACGACCGGCTTTGTGATCAAGAGCAACACCTACAAAGACAACATCGTCTACGGCATTGACCCCCACGACCGTTCCCACGGCCTGATCATCGCGGACAACACCGTGTACGGCACGAAGAAGAAGCACGGCATCATCATTTCCCGGGAAGTGAACGACAGCTTCATCTTCAACAACCGCAGCTACGACAACAAGCTCTCGGGGCTGGTGCTCGACCGTAACAGCGTCAACAACCTGGTAGCCGACAACGAGCTCTACCGCAACCACACCGACGGCATCACCCTCTATGAGAGCGGTGACAACCTGCTGTGGGGCAACAAGGTGATCGCCAATCGTCGTCACGGCATTCGTGTGCGTAACAGCGTGAACATCAAGCTCTACGAGAACACCTCGATGGCCAACGGCCTGACCGGGCTCTACGGCCATATCAAGGATTTGACCGACACCGACCGCGACATCGCGCTCGACCCGTTCGACGCCAAGGTGTCGCTGATCGTGGTCGGCGGTGAACTGGCAGGTAACGGCAGCGGGCCGCTGTCCATCGACTCGCCGTTGAGTGTCGAGCTGTATCGCGTGTCGATGCTGGCGCCGACCAAAACCAGCGGTATCAGCTTCTCCGGCGTGCTGGGCGATCGCCAGGAAGAGATTCTCGACCTGCTGGTGCGCCAGCAGAAAGCCGTGCTGATCGACCCTGTCGAACGCCAGACCGAATTGCAGGACTGAGGATGACCCTTATGCACCCACACATGATCAAACTGCTGAGGCTCTCGGGTCTGACCCTCGGCCTGCTCGCGGCCAGCCAGGGCGTGCGCGCCGACGAAATCAAGGCGCCGACCTTCACCGCCGAACCTTGCTGCAGCCTGTGCCCGGCCGCCCATGACGCGAAGAACTACACCACGCGTTATCAGCAGAACTTCACCACCCTGGTGCAAGCCCAGGGCGATTGGCTGTTCCGTACCCAGGAAGACCTGCGGACCGAATTCGACACCACCCCGTCCGGCTACAAGCGCATGCAACAGTTGCACGATGCGTTCAAGAGCAAGGGCGTGGAACTGGTGGTGGTCTACCAGCCGACCCGTGGCCTGGTGAACCGCAACAAGCTCAACCCCGAAGAGAAAGCCAAGTTCGACTTCGACAAGGCGCTGGGCAACTACAAGACCATGCTCGGCCGTTTCGCCAAGATGGGCTACGTGGTACCGGACCTGTCGCCGTTGACCAACGAGCAACTGCCGGATGAATTGCCGGCCCACGACTTCTACTTCCGTGGCGACCAGCACTGGACCCCTTACGGTGCCCAGCGCACGGCGAAAATCGTCGCGGCCAAGATCAAGCAGATGCCTGAGTACGCCGGGATTCCCAAGCGCGAATTCGAAACCAAGCGCTCCGGGCGCATGGGCAAGACCGGCACCCTGCACAACATGGCCGGGCAACTGTGCGGCACCAGCTACGCGATCCAGTACATGGACCAGTTCACCACCGAGCCCAAGGGCGAAGCGGGCGATGGCGACCTGTTCGGCGATTCGGGCGACCCGCAGATCACGCTGGTGGGCACCAGCCACAGCGGCAAGAACTACAACTTCGCCGGCTTCCTGCAGGAGGAGATCGGTGCCGACATCCTCAACGTCGCCTTCCCCGGCGGTGGCCTGGAAGGCTCGATGATCCAGTACCTGGGCAGCGAAGAATTCCAGAAAAACCCGCCGAAGATCCTGATCTGGGAGTTCTCGCCGCTGTACCGCCTCGACCAGGAAACCATCTACCGCCAGATGATGGCGCTGCTGGACAACGGTTGCGAGGGCAAGACGGCGCAGATGTCCGCGAGCACTACATTGAAACCCGGCAAGAACGAATTGATGGTTAACAGTTCGAACAAAGACCTGCGCAACGCCAATCATCAGGTCGATATCCGCTTCGCCGACCCGTCGGTGAAAACCCTGCAAGCCACCCTCTGGTACATGAACGGGCGCCACGAGGACATCAAGATCGAGAAACCCGAAACATCCGATACAGACGGGCGTTTCGCCTTTGAACTGCGCACCGATGAAGACTGGGCCTCGCAGAACTTGCTGGCCGTGGAAGTGCAGGGCCCTGAAGCGGGCGCTGCCGCGCAGAAAGTCGAAGCGAAAATTTGCACACGCAACGTATTCCCCGCCGGTGGTCAACAGACCGCTTCAACGGGGCAATGAGGTTACTTATGCAGAAATTACTGATTCCATCGTTGCTGGGCCTGGCGATCTTCGCTGGCGCAGCCAACGCCGCCGCCCCGCTGCGTCCGCCCCAGGGCTATTTCGCACCGATCGAAGCGTTCAAGACCGGCGACTTCAAGGAAAACTGCGACACCATGCCGACGCCCTACACCGGGCCTCTGCAGTTTCGCAGCAAGTACGAAGGTTCCGACAAGGCGCGTTCGACCCTGAATGTGCAATCGGAAAAGGCCTTTCGCGACAGCACCGCCGACATCACCAAGCTGGAAAAAGACACCAGCAAACGCGTGATGCAGTTCATGCGCGATGGTCGCCCGGAACAGCTCGAATGTACGCTGAACTGGCTGGTGTCGTGGGCCAAGGCTGATGCGTTGATGTCCAAGGACTTCAACCACACCGGCAAGTCGATGCGCAAATGGGCACTGGGCAGCATGGCTTCGGCCTATGTGCGCCTGAAGTTCTCCGAGTCGCACCCGCTGGCCAACCATCCGCAGGAAGCACAGCTGATCGAAGCCTGGTTCAACAAACTGGCCGATCAAGTGGTGAGCGACTGGGACAACCTGCCGTTGGAAAAAACCAACAACCATTCCTACTGGGCCGCCTGGTCGGTGATGGCGACATCCATCGCCACCAACCGCCGCGACCTGTTCGATTGGGCCGTCAAGGAATACAAGGTCGGCGTGAACCAGGTCGATGACCAGGGCTTCCTGCCGAATGAATTGAAGCGTCAGCAGCGGGCGTTGTCGTACCACAACTACGCCCTGCCGCCGCTGTCGATGATCGCCAGTTTTGCCCTGGTTAACGGTGTGGACCTGCGCCAGGAAAACAACAGCGCGCTCAAGCGCCTCGGCGAAAAAGTGCTGGCCGGCGTGAAAGACCCGGAGATCTTCGAGCAGAAGAACGGCAAAGAACAGGACATGAAGGACCTCAAGGAGGACATGAAATACGCCTGGCTTGAGCCCTTCTGCACCCTCTACACCTGCGCGCCGGATGTGATCGAGCGCAAGCATGGGATGCAGCCGTTCAAGACGTTCCGTCTGGGGGGTGACCTGACCAAGGTCTACGACCCGACGCATGAAAAAGGCAACAAAGGTTCCTGACGAATTAACTGAAGAAATGGGTTCCCAATGTGGGAGCGGGCTTGCTCGCGAAAGCGGTGTGTCAATCGACACATCTGTTACTGAACTACCGCATTCGCGAGCAAGCCCGCTCCCACAGTTAACCCGGTTTCGTCAGTAGGAATGTAATACCGCCCTCCCCGATTTTCGTGGGGGGTTTGGGGGGGCTGCGGCCCTTGACTGTTGGTTTAAACATGGAGAGATCGGGATGGTTTTCTCGTCCAATGTGTTCCTGTTTCTGTTCTTGCCGATCTTTCTCGGCTTGTACTATTTGAGCGGGCAACGCTATCGCAACCTGCTGCTGCTGCTGGCCAGCTACGTGTTCTACGCCTGGTGGCGAGTGGACTTCCTGGCGCTGTTCGCCGCCGTGACGCTGTGGAACTACTGGATCGGCCTAAAAGTCGGTGCGGCCGGCGTGCGCACCAAGCCGGCCCAGCGCTGGCTGCTGCTCGGCGTGGCGGTCGACCTGTGCATCCTCGGCTACTTCAAGTACGCCAACTTCGGCGTCGACAGCATCAACGTGATGATGAAGTCGATGGGCCTGGAGCCGTTCATCCTCACCCACGTGCTGTTGCCGATCGGGATCTCGTTCTACATCTTCGAGTCCATCAGCTACATCATCGACGTGTATCGCGGTGATACCCCGGCGACCCGCAACCTCATCGACTTCGCGGCGTTCGTGGCGATTTTCCCGCACTTGATCGCGGGCCCCGTGCTGCGCTTTCGCGACCTGGCCGACCAGTTCAACAACCGCACCCACACCCTGGATAAATTCTCCGAGGGCTGCACGCGGTTCATGCAGGGTTTCATCAAGAAGGTGTTCATCGCCGATACCCTGGCGGTGGTGGCCGACCATTGTTTCGCCTTGCAGAACCCGACGACCGGCGATGCCTGGCTCGGCGCGCTGGCCTACACCGCGCAGCTGTACTTCGACTTCTCCGGCTACAGCGACATGGCGATCGGCCTGGGCTTGATGATGGGTTTCCGCTTCATGGAAAACTTCAAGCAGCCTTACATCAGTCAGTCGATCACCGAGTTCTGGCGGCGCTGGCACATCAGCCTCTCCACCTGGCTGCGTGACTACCTGTACATCACCCTGGGCGGCAACCGTAAAGGCACGCTGACCACCTACCGCAACCTGTTCCTGACCATGCTGCTCGGTGGCCTGTGGCACGGTGCGAACATCACCTACATCGTGTGGGGTGCCTGGCACGGCATGTGGCTGGCGATCGAGAAAGCGATTGGCCTCAATACCGCGCCGCGTAGTTTCAATGTGCTGCGCTGGGCCTTCACCTTCCTGCTGGTGGTGATGGGCTGGGTGATCTTCCGCGCCGAGAACCTGCACGTTGCCGGGCGTATGTACGGTGCGATGTTCAGCTTTGGCGAGTGGTCGCTGTCGGAACTCAACCGCGCCAACCTCACCGGGCTGCAAGTGGCGACCCTGGTGGTGGCCTACGCAACCCTGGCGTTCTTCGGCCTGCGCGACTTCTACACCAATCGCCCCGCCGAGAAGACCAAGCCAGCCGACCCGAGCCTGATCAAGGCCGTACCGGGCGACAACCCAGGGAGCATCCACGAGCCCGGTTTTACCGTGGGCCGTGACGCCGCCGTGCAACCGGCCTACTGGACCGCTGACTGGCCACGCTACGCCATGCGCGCTGCGGTGCTGCTGCTGTTCGTGGCGTCGATTCTCAAACTGTCGGCGCAGAGTTTCTCGCCGTTCCTTTACTTCCAATTCTGAGGGAGCCGACCATGACCCGTTCATTACGCGTCCTCTATATCGGCCTGTTCCTGGTGCTGTTGCTGGCCCTGGGCGCCTGGTCGCTGCGCAGTTTCTTCGGCTTCAGCACCAATGCCGACGCGACCGTACTCAACGGCCGCTGGGCCAAGGCCGTCGAGACGCACTACGACGAGGAGTTCCCGATCAAGCGCCTGGGCACCAACCTGTGGGCCGCGCTGGACTACAAGCTGTTCAATGAAGGCCGCCCTGGCGTGGTGCTGGGCCGCGATCACTGGTTGTACAGCGACGAGGAGTTCAACCCCGCCGTCAACGAAGACCAGAACCTTGAAGGCAACTACGCGCTGGTCGAAGGCGTACGCCAGAAGCTCAAGGCCCAAGGCATTCAACTGGTGATGGCGATCGTGCCGGCCAAGGTGCGCCTGTACCCGGAACACCTGGATGAGGTGAAGCCGGCGAGCATCCACGCCAACCTGTACCAGGACTTCCATGCCCGCGTTGCGGCCGACAAGATCATCGCCCCGGACCTGCTTGGCCCCCTGCAACAAGCCAAGCTGGGCGGCAAGCAAGTGTTCCTGCGCACCGACACCCACTGGACCCCGGACGGCGCGGAAATCGCGGCCAAGCAGTTGGCCAAGGCGATTGCCGACAAGACCCCGCTGAGCGGCGAGCCACAGCAGTTTGTCACCGAGGCCGAAACAACTGTGCCGCATAAAGGCGAC
This sequence comes from Pseudomonas sp. SWRI18, assembly GCF_014268345.1. Classification (NCBI taxonomy): domain Bacteria; kingdom Pseudomonadati; phylum Pseudomonadota; class Gammaproteobacteria; order Pseudomonadales; family Pseudomonadaceae; genus Pseudomonas; species Pseudomonas sp. SWRI18. Next base: position 297,042 of record NZ_JACCQQ010000003.1, on the reverse strand, counting down.
CTGCGTTTGTTCCTGCCGCTGGACCCGCTGTTCGAAAACCTGATGCCGCCTAAAGAGCCGCTGGAAAAACGCGTGACGCACCTGGCTGAAACCAAAGGCGACGACGCGTTGTTCAGCGACAGCGAGACCCCGGTGGCCCTGGTGGGCACCAGCTACAGCGCCAACCCCAACTGGAACTTCGTGGGCGCGCTCAAGCAAGCCCTGGGCCGCGACGTGGTCAGCTACGCCGAAGACGGCCACGGCCCGATCCTACCGATGCTCAGCTACCTAAAAAGCGACGACTTCAAGAACAGCCCGCCACAGGTGCTGGTCTGGGAGTTCCCTGAACGTTATCTGCCTATCAACAACGAAATCGGCGATGCCGACCCCTCGTGGGTTGCGCAGCTTAAACAAGCCGGTTCGCGCCAACAAAACATGGCAATCAACACTAAATCCGAGACGCCCGACCGGGCGCAAAACTGAAAGAGAGGTAACTCACATGACTTTCACTACAACTCCGCGTCGTCTCGCCAAGACCCTGGCCATCGCTGCCGGCTTGAGCTTCGTATCGATGTCCGCCTTCGCCGGCGGTGACGCCGCCCTGTATGGCCCGACCGCACCAAAAGGCTCGAGCTTCGTGCGTATCTACAACGCTTCGAACCAGGAAGTCAGCGCGACGGTGGGCAGCACCAACCTGAGCGAAGTCGCGCCACTGGCCAGCAGCGATTTCAGCTTCATGCCCGGCGGTGACTACAGCGCCAAGGTCGGCAGCCAGACCGTACCGGTCAAACTGGCTGCCGACCACTACTACACCCTGGTCAACAGCGGCAGCGGCCAGCCGCAGCTGATCGAAGAACCGCCGTTCAAGAACAAGCAGAAATCCCTGGTGCGTGTGCAGAACCTCAGCGACAAAGCGCTGACCCTGAAAACCGCCGATGGCAAGACTGACGTGGTCAAGGCGGTCGCAGCCAAAAGCCGCGGCGAACGCGAAATCAACCCGGTGAAGGTGAGCCTGGCGTTGTATGACGGTGACAAGAAGGTCGGCGATGTGAAGCCGGTTGCCCTGGAGCGCGGTGAAGCGGCGGTGCTGTACGTCACCGGTTCCGGTTCGAACCTGTCGCCAGTCTGGGTCAAGCGCCCAGTGTCGACCCGCTGAATGAATTCCTGAACTGACCTATGCCCCCTGTGGGAGCCGGGCTTGCCCGCGATAGCAATGGTGAATCCAACACCGCCATCGCAGGCAAGCCAGCTCCCACAAGGATCGAGGCGTCAGTTCGGACCGAGACAAAAACAAGAGTGAAACGACAAACCTTCGTAGCTCTGACCCAAATCGATTCAAGGAGAAACCCCCATGATTCCAGTAATCCTTTCCGGTGGTAGCGGCTCACGTCTTTGGCCGCTTTCCCGCAAACAGTTCCCGAAACAATTCCTGGCCCTGACCGGCGAGCACACCCTGTTCCAGCAAACCCTGGAACGCCTGGTGTTCGAAGGCATGGACTCCCCGATCGTGGTCTGCAACAAGGACCACCGTTTTATCGTCAACGAGCAACTGGCCGCGCGCAAGCTGGAATGCCAGCGCATCCTGATGGAGCCGTTCGGCCGCAACACCGCGCCGGCCGTGGCCCTCACCGCGATGATGCTGGTCAATGAAGGCCGTGACGAACTGATGCTGGTGCTGCCGGCCGACCACGTGATCGACGATCAGAAAGCCCTGCAACGTGCGCTGGCCCTGGCCACCGTAGCGGCCGAACGCGGCGAGATGGTGCTGTTCGGCGTGCCGGCGACCCGTCCGGAAACCGGTTATGGCTACATCAAGTCCACCAACGATGCGCTGCTGCCCGAGGGCGTGAGCCGCGTCGAACAGTTCGTGGAAAAGCCCGATGAAAAACGCGCCGTCGAGTTCGTCAAGAGCGGCGGTTACTTCTGGAACAGCGGCATGTTCCTGTTCCGTGCCAGCCGCTTCCTCGAAGAGCTGAAAAAACACGATCCGGACATCTACGACACCTGCCTGCTGACCCTTGAGCGCAGCCAGCAGGATGCCGACACCGTCACCTTTGACGAAGCCACTTTCGCCTGCTGCCCGGACAATTCCATCGACTACGCCGTGATGGAAAAAACCCAGCGCGCCTGCGTGGTGCCGCTGAGCGCCGGTTGGAGCGACGTGGGCTGCTGGGCGTCGCTGTGGGCGGTCAACGATAAAGATATCCACGGTAACGTGAGCAAAGGCGACGTGGTGATCCAGGACAGCCGCAACTGCATGATCCACGGCAACGGCAAACTGGTGTCGGTGATCGGCCTGGACAACATCGTGGTGGTGGAAACCAAGGACGCGATGATGATTGCCCACAAGGACAAGGTCCAGGGCGTCAAGCAGATGGTCTCGACCCTCAATGACCAGGGCCGCAGCGAAACCCAGAACCACTGCGAAGTCTATCGTCCGTGGGGCTCCTACGACTCGGTGGACATGGGCGGTCGCTTCCAGGTCAAGCACATCTCGGTCAAGCCGGGCGCGTGCCTGTCGCTGCAGATGCACCACCACCGCGCGGAACACTGGATCGTGGTCAGCGGCACGGCCGAAGTGACCTGCGACGAGAACGTGTTCCTGCTCACCGAAAACCAGTCCACCTACATTCCGATCGCCTCGGTGCACCGCCTGCGCAACCCGGGCAAGATCCCGTTGGAGATCATCGAAGTGCAGTCGGGCAGCTACCTGGGCGAAGACGATATCGAGCGGTTCGAAGATATCTACGGTCGCTCGACGCCGGTTGAGCGTGGCGTGTCGGTGAAAACTATCGCGCAGTAAAACAGTCGTACAAGAAGCCCCCGTCCAGCCGACTGCGTCCCCTATCCGCAGCCGGTTGGGCGGGGGCTTTTTTAGTGCAATGGCTGTCAGAGCCTGTCAGCGACCGCCCCAGTTATTCGGGTCATAAATGTTGTAACTGCCGGAGTTGTTTGAGGTGTCGCCCGCGCGCTCATATTTGTCCTTGCCATATTCTTCCGCCGCCCTGCCACCCCACACCATAGCCCCTCCCAAGACCTTTGCTCCAAACCCTCCACTGGCAGCAATTCTCCCGCCAACTCCCTGCATTGCCGCTCCGGCCATCGTGATGGCTGCCCCTTTGGCTTTTTCGCTCCCCGAATCATCTTTAACGTTAAGCGCCACGGGAAAGTGCGAACTAACCCGCTCGCTCAAACCTTGCATAGCTCTTTGCCGAAGGTTCGTGAGCCCCATGTTTCGGCTAGCGGGTAAGTGGCGCCTGTCGACCTCGTTCCTACCCGCTTGATTGACGGAACCTTGCTCGGTGGGCGCGGATGCAGGTGCAGGCGCAGGTGCAACGGAAGTAGCCTGAACAGGGGTAAGGATGGTTGAAACGGTCATAGGGCATCTCACTCGATAAGGCTGCGATTGGGTTCCTTTATGGCTTAGCGTGCATTTCCGTGCTCAACCTATGTGGGAAAAAATTCCAACCGGTTCCTCGGGTGAACCTGTGCGCGTCGCAATGCCGTCAGGTTCGTCCAGCACCCGCGAATTTATCGGCGCCATACTCCTGGGCAACTTTGCCCCCCACGATCATGGCGGCACCCATCACTTTGGACAACGTACCACCGCTGGTGGCCATCTTCTGTCCCGCCTCTTGGGCTGCCATGCCTCCCACAGCAATACCAAGCCCTTTGGCGTGCCTGGCGTTCATACCGCTGTTGCGTAGTTCTGTTGAAGGCGTTTGCAGCAGGGTTTGCCCCAGATTTGTAAGCTTCTGGTCCTGCATACGACCAGGGGGGTGTCTAACTGCCTCTGCATTACCTTGCTTCGACGCGTCAGCAGGGTTCGGCATGGGTGCCCGCTGGGCGGTGATAAAAGAGGTCACCGCCGACGCTAATGCGGTGGTGACGGCCGGTACAAGAAGGGCTGAAGCAATCATGGTTTGTCTCGCTTGATCAGACTGCGATTAATATTTTCCTGGATATCTGGCATTTCCCTATGCCGGCTTTGTGGAAAAAATGAATTGTCAGGTTCCCTCGCAAGCGAAAACTGATACCCGCGATAGGCACCAGGCCCGACCCGCAGGTAGGATGTTTTATCTGCATATGAGGTTGTCATCATGTTTTTCGGCGTTCTCCTGATCATCACCTGGCTGATCCTGCTGCTGCGCTACCCTGCCAAGGCCTTGCCGGTGTCGTTGGCTGCCGCCGTCGGCCTGGGCTTCGTGGCGATGTGGATGGTATGGCTGGATAACCGTGAGGCGTCGCAATTGGCGCGCCTGGAACTGCGCATCCTCTATGCACCAGAGGAATGCCCCGCCGACCGACCGCTCAAGCTGACCCTCAACAACGGCAACGATGTACCGCTCACCGAACTGCGCTGGCGCCTCGCCGCCTATGCACCGGGGGACACCGTCAACCTCGCTGACAACGTCTATGCTGCCCCACGCTATCGCGGCCCCGGCGAATTGCAGGCCGGCGCGACCTGGGACGATTGCCTGCCCACACCGCCCCTGCGCCCCGGCTACCGCCCGCAGACCCTGGAATTTCGTGCCGAGCACCTGCAAGGCAGTTTCTCGGACTGACAAGGACTGACCCATGCCCAACGTACTGATCACCGGTTGCTCCAGCGGCATTGGCCGCGCCCTGGCGGACGCCTTCAAAGCCGCCGGCAACAACGTATGGGCCAGCGCCCGCCGCCCGGAAGACGTCGCCGCCCTTGCCGCCGCAGGCTTCAATGCGCTCGAACTGGACGTCAACGACAGTGCCGCTTTGCAGCGCCTGGCCGAGCAGTTCGCAGAGCTGGATGTGCTGGTCAACAACGCCGGCTACGGCGCGATGGGCCCGCTGCTCGACGGCGGTACCGAGGCCATGCAGCGCCAATTCGAGACCAATGTGTTCTCCATCGTCGGCGTGACCCAGGCGCTGTTCCCGGCGCTGCGCCGCAGCAAAGGCCTGGTCGTGAACATCGGCAGCGTTTCCGGTGTGCTGGTGACGCCGTTTGCTGGCGCCTACTGCGCCTCCAAGGCGGCAGTGCATGCGCTGAGTGATGCATTGCGCATGGAGCTGGCGCCGTTTGGCGTGCGGGTGATGGAAGTTCAGCCCGGCGCCATCGATACAAGCTTTGCAAAAAACGCCGGCGCCCAGGCAGAGCTGTTGATCAACGAAAAATCCCCCTGGTGGCTGTTGCGCGAGGGTATTCGCGCACGCAGCCAAGCCTCCCAGGACAAACCGACCCCGGCCAACGAATTTGCGGCGGATGTGCTCAAGGCCGTACACCAGCCAAAACCGCCCCGCCTGCTGCGTTCGGGCAATGGCAGCCGAGCGTTGCCGTTGATGGCGGCGCTATTGCCTAAAGGGTTATTGGAGAAAGTGTTGAACAAACGCTTTGGATTGGACAGGAGTTTATAAATGATCGACTACAGCGACTTTTTCGAAGAAGTGATCCAGACCCACGTCGAGATCGAGCAATGGTTTGCGGGCGTTGCGCCTGAGGGCACCCTGCAAAATTTGCTGGCGCGCTTCTCGCCTGAATTCAGCATGGTCGCCCCCGCCACAGGCACGCGGGTGAATGCGGCCGGCGTCAATGCGCTGTTCACGCGCCTGGGCGGCATGCGGCCGGGGTTGAAAATCACCTTGAGCGAGATGGCGGGAATTGATCGCCATGCACGCGGCGCCACCGTGACCTACCGCGAGCATCAGATCGATGACAGCGGCACGCAGACCGATCGCCGCGCCACGGTGGTCTTCGAAAAACAAGCCAGTGGCGCGCTGCTGTGGCGCCATTTGCATGAGACCTTTATCAAGGCCTGACTCGGTAAAAACTGTGGGAGCTGGCTTGCCTGCGATAGCGGCGGGTCAGTTGGGTATACGTTGACTGACACTGCGCTATCGCAGGCAAGCCAGCTCCCACAGTTTAGTTTTGTGTCTGGTTCACGATGACGGTGCAGGTAATGCCTGCCGCCAACAGTACGCCCTCCGGCACCTCATCAATATGAATCCGCACCGGCACTCGCTGTGCCAACCTTACCCAATTGAACGTCGGGTTCACATCGGCGATCAGCTCGCGGCTTTCAGGGTTGTCACGGTCGTAGATGCCACGCGAGATGCTTTCCACGTGCCCCTTCAACGTCTCGCCGCTCATGAGTTGCATATCGGCTTTGTCACCGATTTTCACATGGGGCAGTTTGGTTTCTTCGAAGAAGCCATAGACCCAGAACGAGTTCATGTCGACCACGGCCATCTTGGCTTCGCCGATGCGTGCGTAGTCGCCGCGGTGCACGTTGAGGTTGGTGACGTAGCCGTCCACCGCCGCCACCACCTGGGTGCGTTTCAGGTTGAGCTCGGCCGCTTCCAGCTGGGCCAACGCGTGCTGGTAATCGGCGAGCGCCGAGTCGGCGATGTTGCTGGCGTCGTCGCGGTTTTCCCTGGAAATCACCAGGGCATCGAGGTCGGCGCGGCGGTGGGCGTTGACCTTGCGCATTTCCCAGGTGGCTTTGCGCGAGGCGACCAGCGATTGCGCCTGTTTGACGGCGATGCGGTAGTGCTCGGGGTCGATCTGCATCAGCAGGTCGCCTTTTTTGACAAGCTGATTATCGCGCACCGGCACGTCGACCACTTCGCCGGTGACGTCGGCGGCCACGTTGATGATATCGGCCCGTACACGGCCATCGCGGGTCCACGGCGTTTGCATGTAGTGCACCCACAACGTACGGCCAATCCAGATCGCCAGGGCCAGTACCAGCAAGGTCGCGAGCAGGCTGAAAAACTTTTTCATCGGGGCAGTCTCAACGGTAGACGGTCAGCGCCAGGGCGCCGAACAGGCAAACGAACAGGCTCAGGCGCAGCAACGCCGGGTGCCAGAAAAAACGGTATAGGTCGAACCCGGCCGCGAAGCGGTCCAGCGCCCAGGCCAGCACGGCGGCGATCAAAAACATCAGGGTCATGGTTGGCATGTACAGGCCGTGGAATGCGATTTCACGAGGCATTCGGGATTCCTTTGAGGGCCGCCAGCGGTGATTGCGGGTCCAGCAACGAGGTGCGGATAAAGTGCAGGTAGCTTTTCACCCGCCGCAGGGCCGAGGTGTCGAAGTGCGGGGCGAAGGGTTCGTCGGTGGCCTGCACGCGGCTGATCGCGTGGTCGACAGCGATCAGGCCGCGCTCCAGATTGCTCGCGCTGGGTTGCAGGAACAGCCGCACCAGTGAGCGTCCCATCACGCGGATCGCCTGGCGCCATGGCTGGGATTCGGCATAGGCGGGGTGCACCGGTAGAATCGCCTGCTCCTTGCGCAGTTCAATGATCGCGTGGCCGACCTCCAGCACCACGAACATCCAGCGCAGCAGGTCGCGCTGTACCTGCGGCTGGCCGACGGCGAGGCCGTACGCCTGGTGCAAGAGGTCGCGGGTACGGCTTTCGAAACTTGATGCCAGCCCCTTGAGCTTGCCGCTGATGGCGTACACCACTTGCTCGCGCAGGTCCTGCTCCAACCGCCGCCAGAGCCAGCGGCTGTTGGGCGGCAGGATGATCGCCCCCGCCGCCGCGCACACCAGCATGCCGATGACCATGGCGATGTAGTCGTTGATGAAGGTGTAGGGGTTGTAGACCGTCAGGTTGTCCGGCACCGATCCGGTGCTGAAAAAGATCAGCAAGCCGACGCCGACGCCGGCGTATTGCGGGCGTGACGCGAGGAAGGCGCCAAAGATGATCACCGGCGCCAACATCACGCACAGCAGCGGGAAGCCATCGATCCAGGGAAACACGAAGAACATCTCGACAAAGCCCACCAACGCACCGATCAACGTGCCGCACGCCATCTGGAATGCCATGCGCTTGGGGTTCGGTGTCGCGGCGGACAGGCCGACGGTGGCCGCGGCGATCAGGGTCATGGTTGCGCCGCTCGGCCAGGCGGTGGCCACCCAATAACTGCCCAGCACGATCAGGATAAATGACGCACGAATGCCAGACGCGGCGCAGGCCAGCCAGTTGGTTTTCGGGATAAACGTTTCGTCCCATTGCTCGCGCGCATGGCGGTGATCAGCGAGCGAAGCGTGGGTTTGCGCATAGTTGTGCAGATCGTCGACGAAGCGATAGAGCAGCTCGTAGGCGGTGTGGAAATCCAACTGCTCGGCTTCGCTTGGACCAGCTTCCTGGAAAGTGGCGCGCAGGCTGCGGACCTTGGCGGGCAGGCCGTCCTTATAGGCACTCAGTTGGTCGACCAGGCGCACCGCATCAGGGCTGGTGAGCGCGCGGCCCGAGAAACCATCGAGCACTTCGGCAAGGTCCTGCAGGCCGGGTTTGATTGCCGCAACAACATGGTCCGCTTCATCCTTGCGCAGTCGTTCAAGCAGCTGGTGCAAGGCATTGAAGCGCGTGGTGATGCTCATGAATTCGCTGTTGAGGCGGCTGAGCCTGCCATTGCGCCGGCGCATATGCGGGTCTTCAAACACGGTGATGCTGCGCAGCCCCTCCAGGCCCACAGCTTCGGCGATAAAGCGCACGTTGCTGGCCTCGAACGCTTCAGGTTGGCTGCGCCCGCGCAAGCCATCGGTGACAAACAGCGCGAACACGCCGAAACGCTGGTACAGGGCGTTGCGCATGGCCGCACTGGCGGTTTGCGGCAGGATCGCCGCGCTGACCAGCGTGGCGCACAAAATCCCCAGGGAGATTTCCAGCACCCGCCACACCGCCGCCATAAAGGCGCCCTCCGGATGGGCGAGAGCGGGCAGGCCGACCATCGCCGCCGTATAGCCGGCCAGCACGAAACCGTAGGCGCGAAAGTTGCGATTGCGTGTCGCACCCGCTGTGCAGACGCCCACCCAGATTGCCAGCGCACCGAGGAACAACTCCGTGTTCTGGGCAAACAAGGCGATCAGCAACACCATCACCGCCGACCCTGCCAGGGTGCCGAGGAAGCGATAGAAACTCTTGGCGAACACCTGGCCGCTCTGCGGCTGCATCACGATAAATACTGTGATCATCGCCGTGCGCGGTTGCGGCAATTCCAGGCGCATCGCCAACCACAGCGTGAGGAACGCCGCGATCAGCACCTTGAAGATATATACCCAGGTCACGCCGTCACTGCGTGCCCAGTCGAAAAAGCCACGGCGCCATTCAAGGGCGTACAACCAGCGCAGCGGTGCAGGCAAGGGGGTCATCGGATCCTACTCAGTGATCAAACACGGCCAGCGCCGCCGGGGTCTTGCTCGGGAGGGCCTTGGCGGGTTGCGACACGTCGTCGCCGGCACCAAGGCCGCCGCCCAGGGCGGTGACCAGTTCAGCGTGGGCGCTCAGGCGTGCGGCCTGCACCTGTTGCTGGATCTGTTGCTGATGGAACAGCAACGTTTGCGCGTTCAGCACATTGAGGTAATCCGTGAGGCCGCGCTGGTAGGCGATCATTGCGATGTCGTAAGTCTTGCGCGCCGACGCTACCGATTGCGCGGCAAAGGATGATTGCTTATCCATCGATTCGCGACGGATCAATTGGTCGCTGATGCCTTTGAGGGCATTGACCAGGGTCTGGTTGTACTGGGCGACAGCGATGTCATAACCGGCGCTGGCTTCACCCAGTTGCGCACGCAAGCGCCCACCATCGAAAATCGGCAGCGTGATCGCAGGGCCGACGGTGTAGTTGAATTTCCTGCCCGCCAGAAACGCGAGCATGCCGCCACCGGTCGCCATGTAGCCGAGGCTGCCCACCAGGTCGACGTTGGGATAGAACCCTGCATGCGCCACATCGATGCCACGGGCCTGGGCCGCGACTTGCCAGCGGCTGGCGACCACGTCCGGGCGCTGCCCGAGCAATTGCGCAGGCAGGCTCGACGGCAGTTTCAGCGCAGCCGCGAGGGACAAGGTCGGGCGCTGCAACTGCGCGCCCTCCCCCGGGCCTTTACCGGCCAACGCTGCGAGCTGGTTACGGCTCAGGGCGATTGCTTCGTCGAGGGCATCCAGTTGGCGATGGGTTTCCGGCAACGGCGTTTCGGCCTGGCTGACATCGAACTGGGTGCCGATCCCGGCACTCAGGCGTTTGTTGGCCAAGTCGAGCATCTGCTGCTGTTGCGCCAGGGTCGCCGCGACGATATCGCGGTTGGCGTAGTGCAACGACAGCTGGATATAGGCGCGCACAACGTTGTTCTGCAATTCGAGCTGGGCCTGGCGCGCTTGCGCAGCGCTCATGTGCGCCAGGTCGACGGCACGCTCGCTGGCGTTGCTTTCGCGGCCCCACAGATCCAGGGCATAGCTCAGGCCCAGGGACGCATTGTTGTCCCAGGTGTTGGCACCGCTCAGTTCGCCGGGACCATAGAATTGATCCTTCGGCCAATTGTGGCGCTTGAGGGTGATGTCGCTGTTGACCTGCAACGACTCGGCGGCCTCGGCGATCCCGGCCATCGCCCGCGCTTCACGCACCCGTGCGACGGCCACGGCCATGCTTGGGCTGCCTTGAGTGGCGAGGTCGACCCAGCGATCGAGTTGAGGGTCGCCGTAGGCTTGCCACCATTGCGCGGTGGGCCAGTGGGCGTCCTTGGCGGCGTTCTGGATAGCTTCGTCGATGGTCAGGTTGTTAGCCTCGATGGACTGGCCTTGGGGTGCGATTCCTCCGGTTCCGATGCAGCCGCTGATTACTGATGATAAGGCCCAGACACTGAGAGCCTGCAGCCCTCTGTTAATGAGAGTCTTCAGCTCTCTGCTGATGGGACGCGGCACGGCAAGCGAATTCCTGAGGTGGTGGTGCGGGAAGGTGGCGCAATTCTAGGCGGCGGCATCAGGGACGATAAGCGGGCATTCCTGTGAATCTTTGTTACCGTTCAAGCGATAATCCGTTCGTAGGGATCACTGGACGGCGCAACTTTCTGTCACAATTTGCTATCTCCCCTGAGAACACTCCATGGACACTTTGCAAAACATGCGCGCCTTCAGTTGCGTGGCCGAAGCCGGCAGCTTCACCGCAGCCGCGGTGCAACTGGATACCACCACCGCCAATGTGTCGCGCGCGGTCTCCAACCTCGAGGCCCATCTGCAAACCCGCTTGCTCAACCGCACCACCCGGCGCATCGCCCTGACCGAGGCCGGCAAACGCTATTTGCTGCGCTGCGAGCAGATCCTGGCCTATGTCGAAGAAGCTGAAGCGGAAGCCAGCGACGCACACGCGCGCCCTTCCGGGCAGCTGAAAGTGCACACCATGACCGGCATCGGCCAGCATTTCGTCATCGACGCCATCGCCCGGTACCGCCGTACCCACCCGGACGTGACCTTCGACCTGACCCTGGCCAACCGTGTGCCGGACTTGCTCGATGAGGGCTATGACGTGTCCATCGTGCTGGCCAGCGAACTGCCGGACTCGGGTTTCGTGTCCCAACGCCTGGGCATCACCTACAGCATCGCCTGTGCCTCGCCGGATTACGTGAAAGCCAAGGGCTGCGCCCATCGCCCCCATGACCTGCTCAACCACGCGTGCCTGCGCCTGGTCAGCCCGGTGATCCAGCTGGACAAATGGACCTTCAACGGCCCCGAAGGCCAGGAAAGCGTGGCCATCAACACGTCGCCGTTCCTGGTGAACTCGGCCGATGCGATGAAAACCGCGATCACCAGCGGCATGGGCATCGGCCTGCTGCCGGTGTACGCGGCCATCGAGGGGCTGCGCAATGGCACCCTGGTGCGGGTCATGCCCAACTACCGGTCCCAGGAGCTGAACCTGTACGCCATCTACCCGTCGCGTCAGTACCTGGATGCCAAGATCAAGACCTGGGTCGAATACCTGCGCGGTTCGCTGCCGGAGATTCTGGCGGCGCACCAGGCGGAGTTGGTGGCGTATGAATTGAGCGGCAGCCTGAGCGGCGCTCGCCTGGCGAACTGACCCCCCCTCACACAACATCATTTCAATGTGGGAGCTGCCCACTTCAGCTCTGCTGTGTCCTGACAATTGTGCACAGGAATGTTAGCGTGCTTGGCATTCTTCCGTAGTCGATGAGCCCGCCTGCCATGAAAAAGACTGTCCTCGCCTTCAGCCGCGTCAGCCCGGCAATGATCGAACGCCTGCAACAGGATTTCGAGGTGATCGCGCCCAACCCCAAGCTGGGGGATATCAACGCTCAATTCAATGAAGCACTGCCCCACGCCCACGGCCTGATTGGCGTGGGCCGCAAGCTGGGGCGCGAGCAGTTGCAGGGCGCGGGCAAGCTGGAGGTGGTGTCCAGCGTGTCGGTGGGCTACGACAACTATGACGTGCCGTACTTCACTGAGCGCGGGATCATGCTCACCAACACGCCCGACGTCCTCACCGAAAGCACCGCCGACCTGGCCTTCGCCTTGCTGATGAGCAGCGCGCGCCGGGTGGCCGAACTCGACGCCTGGACCAAGGCCGGCCAGTGGAAAGTTAGCGTCGGCGCACCGTTGTTTGGTTGCGATGTGCATGGCAAGACGCTGGGCATCGTCGGCATGGGCAATATCGGCGCGGCCGTGGCCCGGCGTGGGCGGCTGGGTTTCAACATGCCGATCCTGTACAGCGGCAACAGCCGCAAGACGGCGCTTGAACAAGAACTCGGCGCGCAGTTTCGCAGCCTGGACCAGTTACTGGCCGAGGCGGATTTCGTCTGCCTGGTGGTGCCATTGAGCGAAAAGACCCGTCATTTGATCAGCACCCGCGAGCTGGGACTGATGAAGTCCAGCGCGATCCTGATCAACATCTCCCGCGGCCCGGTGGTCGATGAGCCGGCGCTGATCGAAGCCCTGCAAACCCAGCGCATCCGTGGTGCCGGGCTGGATGTGTATGAGCAGGAGCCACTGGCCGAGTCACCGCTGTTCCAGTTGAGCAATGCCGTGACCTTGCCGCATATCGGTTCGGCCACGCACGAAACCCGTGAAGCCATGGCCAACCGCGCCCTGGACAACCTGCGCAGCGCCCTGCTGGGTCAGCGTCCGCAGGATCTGGTGAACCCGCAAGTCTGGAGGGGCTGACCCTGATCATTCCCACGCTCTGCGTGGGAATGCCGCACCGGACGCTCTGCGTCCACCTGTCGACGCCCGGTTCAGGGCCCTGCGCAAGGGTGACGCGGAGCGTCACAGGATCCATTCCCACGCAGAGCGTGGGAACGATCGAGTACCACACAAAATCCGGTTAAAGCCTGGCGCCCCCAAGTCGATAACCCTCTATAGATCACCATCCTTGATCCACAGAAGGTTTTTATGTCCACCACCAAAGCCCGCGCAGACTCACTTTCACTTCTGCTCTTTACCTTGCGCAGCGGCAAGCTGATGGCCATCAACCTGCTGAAAGTCAGCGAAATCATCCCCTGCCCGCCGCTGACCAAGCTGCCGGAGTCCCACCCTCACGTCAAAGGCATCGCCACCTTGCGCGGCAACTCGCTGGCGGTGATCGACCTGAGCCGCGCCTTGGGGGAAATGCCGCTGGCGGACCCGGACGGCGGCTGCCTGATCGTCACCGATGTGAGCCGTTCCAAGCAGGGCCTGCATGTGCAGGCGGTGAGCAAGATCGTGCATTGCCTGACCACCGACATTCGCCCACCGCCCTATGGCTCCGGCGGTAACCGCGCATTCATTACCGGGGTCACCCAGGTCGAAGGCGGCCTGGTGCAGGTGCTGGATATCGAAAAAGTCATTCACGGCATTGCCCCGGCACCGATTGAAGTGGCACCGACCGACCTGACCATGGATGAAGCCGAAGTGTTGGGCCATGCGCGCATCCTGGTGGTGGACGACAGCCAGGTCGCCCTGCAGCAATCGGTGCACACCCTGCGCAACCTCGGCCTCACCTGCCACACCGCGCGCAGTGCCAAGGAAGCCATCGATGTGCTGCTGGAGCTGCAGGGCACGGCCGAACAGATCAATGTGGTGGTATCGGATATCGAGATGTCTGAAATGGACGGCTACGCCCTTACCCGCACCCTGCGCGAGACCCCGGACTTCCAGCACCTTTATGTGCTGCTGCACACCTCTCTGGACAGCGCAATGAACAGCGAAAAAGCCCGCCTGGCCGGCGCCAATGCGGTGCTGACCAAGTTCTCCTCGCCCGAGCTGACCAAGTGCCTGGTGGTGGCGGCGCAGAGCGTGGCACAACAGGGACAGTAACGAGTGACCGCGTATTTCCAACTGCTGCGCCGCGACCTCACCGGCAGCCTGCCCGCCCCGCAATGGCCGGTGGGTACCCAGCTGGACCATTACCGCGACGACCTGGCCCCGGCGATTCACGCGGTATTGCGCCTGGCCCAGGACCAGGGCGGCGGCCGCGTTCCCAACCTGCAAACCTGGCAGCGTCAGTTCATCACCGATGCCGAGTTCGATCCCACGCTGTGCCTGGTGGCCAGCAACGCCGAAGGCATTCTTGGCGTGGCACAGTGCTGGACCAGTGCGTTCATCAAGAACCTCTGCGTTCACCCTTGCGCCCAAGGCCAGGGATTGGGCCGCGCGCTCCTGCTGCACAGCTTCCAGGTCTTCAAACAGCGCGGCGAGCCCTACGTGGACCTCAAGGTCATGGAGGGCAACCTGCGCGCACGGCAGCTGTATGAAAGCGCGGGTATGAGATTTGTCCTACGCGACGCAGTGCCCAAGGATTGATCGGCACTGGCGTATAACTTGCTTCCAGAGAGACAAAACGGTGAACAGAGGTAAAAACCCGTCACCGATCCTGCGTGCCTCTCTGACCTAGCCTGGTGACAGATCTGCCATGAACACTCACTTTTCCTGCGTCGGTTGCGGCAAATGCTGCTCCGACCATCACGTGCCCCTGACCCTCGCGGAAGCCCGGATGTGGGCAGCCGACGGCGGTACTGTCATTGTTCTGGTGGAGGGGTTCCTGGGCAATGGCCTGGGCTTGCCCCAGCAGCAACGCGAACATGCCGAACGCCGTTCGGTGGTGGTACCCAGTGGCAACACCGAGGCGTTCGTGGCGATCACCTTTGCTGCCTACAACGCCGGCCGCTGCCGGAATCTTGACGAAGACAACCTGTGCCGCATCTATGCGCGTCGCCCGTTGGTGTGCCGCATCTACCCGATGGAGATCAACCCGCATATCCCGCTGAACCCCGCCGCCAAGGATTGCCCGCCGGAGTCCTGGGAACAGGGGCCGGCGCTGATCGTTGGAGGCGAGTTGATAGACCAGGAACTGGCGGAGTTGATCCGCCGCTCGCGACAGGCGGACCGCGATGATGTACAGGCCAAGGAGGCGGTATGCGCCCTGCTGGGCATCAAGACCACGGCGCTCAAGGGTGACGGATTTACCGCCTACCTGCCGGACATGGACGCATTTGCCCTGGCGATTGAACGGGCGGCAGAGCGCCCGTCCGTGGCCAATGAGTGGGTGTTTCATGTATCGGGGATGGACATCGCCAAACAGGTACTGGAGGCCGGGGCGCAGATTGCAACCGAGGTGCCGGCCAACTATGCGTTTATCTCGCTACGGGCTGCGTAATCCTTGCCCGCTTGACGAATCTCTGTAGTGAGCGGGCTTGCCCCGCGCTGGGCTGCGAAGCGGCCCCAATAAAGACACCGCCGACCTTCAGGTAAATCCGGTTCGCCTGGTTCGGGGCCGCTTCGCAGCCCAGCGCGGGGCAAGCCCGCTCACTACAAGGTTATGTATGCAGATTAGGGCGTGTTGAGACGGTAAGGCGCAAGAATCCGCTGGTACTCACCATTGTGCATCAGCTGTTCAAGGGCGCGGTTGAGTTCGGTACGCAACGCCGTATCGGTATTGCGCAGCGCGATCGCCACCCCCTCGCCCAGCAGTTCGGCGGATACGGCGGGACCCAGGAAGGCGAAATCCTCGCCTGCGGCGGTATCGAGCAGCGCGTTGCGAATTTCCACCGTGCCCTGCAGGGTCGCATCGATATCGCCTGCCACCAGGCTGCGGACCAGCTCGTCGTTGAGCCAGAAGCTCTTGATGATCACACCCTCGCGCGCCCATTGCGACCGGGCAAAGGCCTCGCGGTTGCTGCCCAACAATACGCCGACCCGCTTGCCCTTGAGCGAAGCCGCAAGCGGCATCAGGCCCGAGGTGCGGCGTGCGACCAGGCGCGTGGTGAAGGGATAGAGGATATCGGTGAAACTCACCCGGCGGCGCCGCCTGGAGGTAGGGGCGATGCCCATGATGGCGTCGAATTGGCGGGCTTCAAGGTCATCGAAGTTTTCGACCACAACCTGGTCGACCCAAGTACAGCGCACATTCAGCTGCTGGCACAGCGCATTGCCCAGCTCGATATTCAGACCGACCAACTGCCCTTGCGGGTTACGGCTCTGGAAGGGAGGAAACTGCGCGGCAACGGCGAACCGGAGCTCACTTCGCGGTTGATCAACGCCGGCAACGGCATCCACCGCAAGCAACAGGGCAAGCGCGACACAAAGGTGTATCAGGGCCACAGGAAACGTCCTTTCCGGAAAGAGCGCCTTCTGCCCAGCCCCGTTGAAACGTCGGGGCGGGACACAAGCGGTGCAAGCTTTCAAGAAACGATCGCGGGCCTACAAGCGGAAATTTCAGCGGGAGCTGTAGGTAGCATCCTGCAATGTTTGTTGCTGATTATTCCTAGCGTTTGCCCATCGAGCGACGCGTGCCCGGCGGGGCCATGCCCGGAGTCTTGGTGTGGCCGTTCTTGGCGCCGTTCTTGTACCAGGGCTGGGCGTCATTCCTGGCCCCGGCCAGTTCACCCGGCTTGAAAGGAAACTTGAACGTCGGGATCTCGGCTTTCTCAACGCCGTCGGCGTTGGCCGAATCGACCGGTTCGGTCGCTTCGACAGGGGAATGTGTCGGGGATTTCATGAACGCTCCGGGGCATACAGACAAGGATGCGGACCCCATTGATGGGCCCTATATGTAGGAAGTATACCTGCGCAGCCGCGATCTTTGACCAGCGTCGTACGAATGGTCAGGAGCTAACTGACACGGCTGTCAGATGGCAGTCACTTTACTGACTGGGTCGGCAGGCTATAAATACTCACCCTTCTCCCCCGATCCCTGCCTGGGCGCCTTACAGCATGCACATTAAAAGAAAAACTGTATTGACCGTGGGTGTCCTCGCCCTTCTGGCGACTGCCGCCTGGGCGCTGACCCGCCCCGCCAAGACCAGGCTGGTCGCTTCCGCCGCCGTGCCGGTACGGGTGATGACGGTGGTGGAGCAGGATTTGCCGCGTTACGTGACGGGGATCGGCTCGGTGCTGTCGCTGCACAGCGTAGTGATCCGCCCGCAAATCGACGGCATCCTCACTCGATTGCTGGTCAAGGAGGGGCAACGGGTCAATGCCGGCGACTTGTTGGCGACTATCGACGACCGCTCGATCCGCGCCAGTCTCGACCAGGCCAGGGCACAATTGGGCGAGAGCCAGGCGCAACTGCAAGTGGCCCAGGTCAACCTCAAGCGCTACAAGGCATTGAGCATCGATGACGGCATTTCCAAGCAGACCTACGACCAGCAACAGGCGCTGGTCAACCAGCTCAAAGCGACACTGCAAGGGAATCAGGCCGCCATTGATGCGGCCCAGGTGCAACTGTCCTACACGCAGATTCGCTCTCCCGTCACAGGCCGCGTCGGTATTCGCAACGTGGATGAAGGTAACTTCCTGCGCATGAGCGATGCCCAGGGGCTGTTCTCGGTCACCCAGATCGACCCGATTGCCATCGAGTTCTCCCTGCCCCAGCAAATGCTACCGACGTTGCAGGGCCTGATCGCCGCCGCCGAGCCTGCCCGGGTGGACGCCTACATGGGTGCCGATACCGAAGGCGAGCACTCCGACCTGTTGGGCGAGGGCCGCCTGAGCCTGATCGACAACCAGATCAGCGGCACCACCGGCACCATCCGCGCCAAAGCCGAATTCCCCAATAACACGCAAAAACTCTGGCCAGGCCAGTTGGTGACCATCAAGATCCAGACCGCCCTTGACCGCAACGCCCTGGCCGTCCCGCCAGGCGTAGTGCAACGCGGCCTCGACTCGCACTTCGTGTACCGCGTCAACGGTGACAAAGTGGAAATCCTGCCGGTGCAGGTGGTGTACCAGGACAGCGACCGCAACATCCTCAAGGGCATCCAGGCGGGCGATGTACTGGTCAGCGATGGCCAGTCGCGGCTCAAGGCTGGCGCTCAGGTCGAGATCCTCAAGGATCCGCCGCAAACGATCCAGACCGCTGACGCCAGGGTGCAGCCATGACGACAGCGCGGGGATCGATTTCCGCCTGGTGCATCGATCGCCCGGTCGCCACGCTGTTGCTGACCTTCGCCCTGGTGCTGCTCGGGTTGATCGCGTTCCCCAAATTACCCATCGCCCCCCTGCCGGAGGCGGAGTTTCCCACTATCCAGGTGACCGCACAGTTGCCCGGCGCCAGCCCCGACACCATGGCCTCCTCGATTGCGACACCGCTGGAGGTGCAATTCAGTGCAATCCCCGGCATGACGCAGATGACCTCCAGCAGTGCGCTGGGCTCCACCCTGTTGACCCTGCAATTCACCCTCGACAAAAGCATCGATACCGCCGCGCAGGAAGTGCAGGCGGCCATCAACACCGCTTCCGGCAAGCTGCCGGGCGATATGCCGAGCCTGCCGACCTGGCGCAAGGTGAACCCGGCGGACAGCCCGGTGCTGATCGTCAGTGTCAGCTCCCACGACATGCCCGGCACCGAACTGAGCGATCTGGTGGAAACCCTGCTGGCCCGTCAGATCAGCCAGATCGACGGAGTAGGCCAGATCAACATCACCGGCCAGCAACGCCCGGCGATTCGCGTGCAGGCGTCTGCCGACAAACTCGCCGCCATCGGCCTGACCTTGGCCGACATCCGCCTGGCGATCCAGCAATCAAGCCTGAACCTGGCCAAGGGCGCGCTGTATGGCAAGAACAGCGTGTCGACCCTGGCGACCAACGACCAGTTGTTCCAACCGGATGAATACGGTGACCTGATCGTTTCCTACAAGGACGGCGCGCCGGTTCAACTGCGTGATGTGGCCAAGGTCGTCCACGGCTCGGAAAACGCCTACGTCCAGGCCTGGGCCGTGGACACGCCCGGCGTGAACCTAGTGATTACCCGCCAACCCGGCGCCAACATTGTCGAGACCGTGGAGCGTATCCAGGCCGAACTGCCACGCCTGCAAGCCATGTTGCCGGCATCGGTGCAGGTCAGCGTGCTGATGGACCGCACCACCACCATCCGCGCCTCCCTGCATGAAGTGGAAATGACCCTGCTGATTGCCGTATTGCTGGTGGTCGGGGTGATGGCGATTTTCCTGCGCCAATGGTCGGCGACCATCATTGTGTCGAGCGTGCTGGGCGTATCGTTGATCGCAAGTTTCGCCCTGATGTACGTGATGGGCTTCAGCCTGAATAACCTGACCCTGGTTGCGATCGTAGTGGCCGTGGGCTTTGTGGTGGACGATGCGATTGTGGTGGTGGAAAACATCCATCGCCATCTCGAGACCGGCCTGGACAAACGCGAGGCGGCGCTCAAGGGTTCCAGCGAAATTGGCTTCACCGTGGTGTCCATCAGCGTGTCGCTGGTGGCGGCGTTTATCCCGCTGCTGTTCATGGGAGGCGTGGTAGGCAGGCTGTTCAAGGAGTTTGCCCTGACCGCCACTTCGACCATTCTGATTTCCGTGGTGGTGTCCCTGACCCTGGCGCCGACCCTGGCGGCCTTGTTCATGAACGCGCCCAGCCATAGGCACCATGACAAACCCGGCTTCGGCGAAAGACTGCTGGCGGCCTACGAAAAAACCTTGCGCCGCGCCCTGGCCCACCAACGCACCATGGCCGGCATCTTCATGCTGACCCTGGCGCTTGCCGTAGCCGGCTATGTGTTCATCCCCAAGGGTTTCTTTCCAGTCCAGGACACCGGTTTCATCCTCGGTACCAGCGAGGCGGCGGCGGATGTGTCTTACCCGGACATGGTGGCCAAGCACAAGGCGCTGGCGCAAATCATGAAGGATGACCCGGCCGTGCGGGCGTTCTCCCACTCCGTCGGCGTGACCGGCAGCAACCAGACCATCGCCAACGGTCGCTTCTGGATTTCCCTCGTGCCGCGTGGCGACCGGGACGTTTCCGCCAGCCAATTCATCGACCGCATCCGTTCCAAATTGGCCAAGGTGCCGGGCATCGTGCTGTACCTGCGCGCCGGCCAGGACATCAACCTCAGCTCCGGCCCCAGCCGCAGCCAGTATCAATACGTGCTTAAAAGTAATGACGGCGCGACGCTCAATACCTGGACCCAGCGCCTGACCGAAAAACTGCGTTCCATCCCGGCGTTCCGTGATATCTCCAACGACCTGCAACTGGGCGGCAGCATCACCCACATTTCCATTGACCGCCGTGCGGCCGCGCGTTTCGGCTTGACCGCCACCGACGTCGACCAGGCGCTCTATGACGCCTTCGGCCAACGCCAGGTCAACGAGTTCCAGACCGAAATCAACCAGTACCAGGTGGTGCTGGAACTGGACACCCGGCAGCGCGGCAAGGCCGAGAGCCTGAATTACTTCTACCTGCGCTCGCCGCTGACCAACGAAATGGTGCCGCTGTCGGCGCTGGCCCGCGTCGACGCGCCCACGGTCGGGCCGCTGTCCATCAGCCACGATGGTATGTTCCCGGCGGCCAACCTGTCGTTCAACCTGGCCCCCGGTGTTGCGTTGGGTGATGCGGTGATTCTGCTCAACCAGGCAAAAAACGAGATTGGCATGCCGGCCTCGATCATCGGCAATTTCCAGGGCGCGGCGCAGGCGTTCCAGAGTTCGCTCGCCAGCCAGCCGTGGCTGATCCTCGCGGCGCTGGTGGCGGTCTACATCATCCTGGGCGTGCTGTATGAAAGCTTCGTGCACCCGCTGACGATCATCTCGACGCTGCCCTCGGCAGGCCTGGGTGCGCTGGTCATGCTGTGGCTGCTGGGCCAGGATTTTTCGATCATGGCGCTGATCGGTCTGGTGCTGCTGATCGGTATCGTCAAGAAGAACGGTATCCTGCTCATCGACTTCGCCCTGGACGCCCAGCGCACACGCGGGCTGTCGCCCCATGATGCAATCTTCGAAGCCTGCATCACGCGTTTCCGGCCGATCATCATGACCTCCCTGGCCGCCCTGCTCGGTGCCCTGCCGTTGATGCTCGGTTACGGCGCCGGTGCGGAACTGCGCCAGCCACTGGGCATTTCGGTGGTCGGCGGGCTGCTGGTGAGCCAGGCGCTGACGCTGTTCACCACACCGGTCATATACTTGTATCTGGAGAAGTTTTTCCACAGGCCCAAACCCATGCCAGCGCTGGCGACCACACATTGAGGCTGGGCCCCCGCCCTGGAGCAAAAGCTCATGCGCGTCCTGATTATTGAAGATGAAGAAAAAACCGCGGACTACCTGCACCGCGGCCTGACGGAACAAGGCTACACCGTCGACGTGGCGCGTGAAGGCGTCGAGGGCTTGCACCTGGCGCTGGAAAACGAATACGCGGTGATCGTGCTCGACGTGATGTTACCCCGCCTCGACGGCTTTGGCGTACTGCGTGCGCTGCGTGCGCGCAAACAGACGCCGGTGATCATGCTCACCGCCCGCGAGCGTGTGGAAGACCGCATCCGTGGCCTGCGCGAAGGCGCCGATGATTACCTGGGCAAACCGTTCTCCTTCCTCGAACTGGTGGCCCGCCTGCAAGCCCTTACCCGCCGCAGCGGCGGGCATGAACCGGTGCAGGTGACCGTCGCCGACCTGTGGATCGACCTGATCAGCCGCAAGGCAAGCCGTAATGGCCAGCGCCTGGACCTGACCGCCAAGGAGTTCTCGCTGCTCAGCGTATTGGCGCGACGCCAGGGCGAGATCCTGTCCAAGACCGCCATTGCGGAAATGGTCTGGGACATCAATTTCGACAGCGACGCCAACGTGGTGGAGGTGGCGATCAAGCGGTTGCGCGCCAAACTCGACGGGCCATTCGATACCAAGCTGCTGCACACCATTCGCGGCATGGGCTACGTGCTGGAGAGTCGCCAGCAGGAGCATGCAAGTGGTGGCTAACTCCATCGCCCTGCGCCTGAGCGGCATGTTCACCCTGGTGGCGGCGCTGATCTTCCTGTTGATCGGCGGCGCGCTGTATCAGCAGGTGGACCGCAGCCTGGGTTTGCTGCCGGGCGCCGAGCTGGATGCGCGCTACAGCGTGTTGGAGTCTTCGGTAAACCGCTTCGGCACGCCCGAGCATTGGGTGAAAATACAGGCCAAGCTCAAGTTGCTGGGCGAGGAAGACAAGCGCATCCGCTTCTGGGTGGTGAGCAGCGACACGAACTATGAATACGGCAACCCCGATGCGCAGATCCGCGCCTTCGCCGAAGGGCCGACCGGTAAGCGCGACCTGCGCGTGCCGGGCCGTACATACCCGCTCAAGGTGCTGGTGAGCCAGTTCCCGGCCAAGGATCAGCGCCCGCCGCTGCGGTTCATGATCGCCATCGATACCGAAAATTTCCGTGCTACCCAGCATCACCTGTTGGTGGCATTGATCAGCCTGGCGCTGGTGGGTGTGGTGCTGGCGTCGTTGCTGGGTTTCTGGGTAGCGCGCATCGGCCTCAAACCGCTGGGCAAACTCTCGGATGAGGCGCAGAAACTCGCACCGCCGAAGCTCTCCGGTCGCCTGCAACTGTCGCCGCTGCCGCCGGAATTGAGCCAGTTCGTCAACTCGTTCAACGCCACCCTGGACCGCGTCGAGCAGGCCTATTCGCGCCTGGAGTCGTTCAACGCCGATGTGGCCCACGAACTGCGCTCACCGCTGACCAACCTGATCGGCCAGACCCAGGTGGCGCTGACCCGTGGGCGTTCGGCCGAGCATTATTTCGAGGTGCTGCAATCCAACCTTGAAGAGTTGGAGCGCCTGCGCTCGATCATCAACGACATGTTGTTCCTCGCCAGTGCCGACCAGGGCAGCAAGGCCACCAAGCTGATCAAAAGCTCCTTGGCCGATGAAGTGGCGACCACCCTCGACTACCTGGACTTCATTCTCGAAGACGCCCAAGTCGAGGTACAGGTACGCGGCGATGCGACGGTACACATCGAAAAAGCCCACCTGCGCCGCGCGCTGATCAACCTGCTGAGCAACGCGGTGCAACACACCGCGCCCGGGCAGATCATCGCTGTGAACATCGAGGTCCACGACCATCAGGTGGCGATCGGCGTGACCAACCCCGGCGATGAAATTGCCAGCGAACATCTGCCGCGCCTGTTCGAACGCTTTTATCGGGTGGATGCGTCACGCAGCAATAGCGGAGCAAACCACGGGCTGGGCCTGGCCATCGTCAAAGCGATTGCGCTGATGCACGGCGGCGATGTGTTCGTACGCAGCGAGCACGGCGGCAACACCTTCGGCATTACCCTGCCCGTGTAGCCAGCTCCCTCATTGGTAAATCATCCCCAGCACTGTTGCGATTTGGGCAACAGTCATTATCTTGTTACACTCTGTATCGTACCGCTCGCCTGCGTTAATTTGACGCATCGATGAGCGCGACGGCAAAGGCAGTCTCCGCTTACCCGAATTTCCCTCGACTTATTTCCAGGGCTCTACACTGGGAATCTGTCTTAAAGCCGCTGACTTCAGCGGCTTTTTTTTGCCGTGAAAAAGGCCAGGCACACCTCACGACACTGGCCGTTTGCGTTTGACCAAAGGAGCTTTACCGGTGAAGAACTCGCTGACGTTCACCCCGTTATTCCTCGCGATTGCAGCAACGATTTCCCCCCTCGCCCACGCGGCAGGCTCCAACCCCGGCGACGGTTTCGTCGAGGGTTCCCACCTGAACCTCAACGCCCGCAACTACTACATGAACCGCGACCGTCGAGACCTCCACACCGACGACAGCAAGGAGTGGGGCCAAGGTTTCATCGGCACCTTCGAATCCGGCTACACCCAAGGCGCCGTCGGTTTCGGCCTGGACGCTCACGCCATGCTCGGGCTCAAGCTGGACGGCGGTGGCGGCACTGACGGCTCCAGCATCCTTCCGTACGGTAGCGGCAGCGGAAAAGCGCCCGATTCGTTCTCCACGGCCGGTGGCACTTTGAAGATGCGCGCGTTCGATACCGAGCTGAAGGCGGGCGACCTGTTCCTAAACAATCCGGTGATCGCCGGCGGCATGACCCGCATGCTGCCGCAAACCTTCCGCGGCGTGAGCCTGACCAACCACAGCCTCGACGGCTGGATATTCGAAGGGGGCCAGGCCAGCTTCACCAAGCTCTACAACCAGAGCGGTCACCGCCGCATCGGCACCAGCTACGGTGCCCTGGCAAACGACGCCGGCAGCCAGCACATGAACTGGGCGGGCGTGTCGTTCAGCGGTATTGACGGGCTGTCGAGCAACCTCTACGCCTCCGAGCTCAAGGACGTGTGGCAGCAGTACTATTACGACCTGGATTACACCTATGCGCTGAACGAGATGATCAGCCTCAACCCCGGCCTGCACTACTACCACACCCAGGACACCGGTCAGTCGCTGCTCGGGGCTATCGACAACAACACCTACAGCCTGCATTTCACCGTGAATGCGGGCCATCACAGCGTTACCGCCGCCTATCAGCGGGTTAACGGCAACACGCCGTTCGACTACATCGCCCAAGGCGACAGCGTGTACCTGGACAACTCCCAGCAATATTCAGACTTCAACGGCCCCAACGAGCGCTCATGGAAACTCAAGTACGCCTATAACTTCGGCGGCCTGGGCCTGCCCGGCCTGACCTCGGCCGTGTCCTATATCAGCGGCAAGACCGACCTGAGCCAGGTCGACCCGCAAAGCCGTGGCTACAGCGCCTGGTACAGCGCCGACGGCAAGGATGCCAAGCATTGGGAGCGGGACATCGACGTGAAATACGTGGTTCAGGGCGGCAAGGCCAAGGACCTGGCGGTGCGCCTGCAATGGGCGGTCAACCGCGGCAGCAACGGCTACTCGGCGGTGGACAGGGACGTGGATGAGTACCGGGTGATCGTCGACTACCCGATCAACGTGTTCTGACGAACGAAGATTTCTTTTCAACCCTGCATCTAATTTTCATCGGGTAGAACTAAACTGCCAGCATCCTCACCGCTGAAGTCTGCCCGATGAGCCAACGCCCCGCCCGTCTCTCACCTGCACATCCGGAGCTGCTGCTGATGCTCGGCAGCGGCGTCACTGTCGCCCTGATCGTGATCATCGTCGCGGCATTGTTGATCCGCGAGCACGCCAGTACCTTGCAGGCGGCCAAGCGTTCAACCACCAACATCGCCCAATTGATCAATGCCGATGTGCTGCGTAACGTCGAGCTGTACGACCTGGCGCTCAAAGGGCTGATCGCAGCCAAACAGCGTGAAGACCTGGCCCAGGTGACGCCGAGTATCCAACACCTCGTTCAGTTTGATTTATCCACCGCTGCGCCGTTCAAAGGCGAAGTGTTGCTGCTGGACGCCGACGGCACCGTGATCGCGGACTCGTCGACCCTGCAACCCACGCCACGTAATTTCGCCAACCGCGACTATTTCCAGGTCCATGTGAGGGAGCTGCAGGCAGGCTTGTTTATCAGCCGGCCATTCAGGGTCCATTGCGACTGCGAACAGGTATGGCGCATTGCTTTCAGCCGGCGCGTGTCGGGGCCCAGCGGCGAGTTCCTCGGCGTAGCCGTAGCGACCATGCGCCTGGCTTATTTCGATCAACTGTTCAGCACCCTGACGATCGGTAACAGCAGCAGCGTCAACCTGCTCAACAACCGTGGCGTCCTGTTGGCCCAGCAGCCCCTGCTCGAACGCGACATGATCGACAAGGACCTCAGCGAGCGGCCGAATTTCAAACGCATATTGCGTGAAGGCAGTGGCAGCTTCCAGGCCATCTCGGCCATTAACGGCAAGGAACGCCTGTACACCTTCACCAACGTCGGCGAGCTGCCACTGATTGTTGTGGTAGCCCTGTCCAATGACGACGTATTCGCGCCCTGGAGGCGCGCAGCGCTGTTGACCAGCAGCGCCACCGGCATCCTCTGTGTCGGCCTGCTGTGGCTCACCTGGATGTTACGCCGCGAACTGCGACGCCGCTTCCGCGCGGAACGGGTGCTGTCAGAACTGGCAGCCATCGACGCACTGACCGGCCTGGCCAACCGCCGCATCCTGGACGAACGCCTGCGCTTGGAATGGGACCGCGCGCAACGCTCGACCGAGCCGCTGACGTTGCTGATGATCGATGTGGACCACTTCAAGGCCTTCAACGATCGACACGGCCATCAAGGCGGCGACGAAGCATTACGCACCGTTGCCCAGGTGATCGGCAGCAACATCCGTCGACCTGCCGACCTGGCCGCGCGGTATGGCGGGGAAGAGTTTGCGGTGGTACTGCCGCATACCGACACCCAAGGTGCCTGGGTCATCGCCGAGCACATCCGCAGCAGCGTCGAACACCTGCCACGGGTGGCGGGCGATGAACGACCGATTACGGTGAGTATTGGGCTGAGCACCTGGGACAAACGCAAACGCCAGTCGCTGGAAGCATTGCTGCTGAGTGCCGACCAGGCGTTGTACGAGGCCAAGCACAGTGGGCGCAATCGGATCGTGGATGCTGCCACCCTTCAGGATCTTTGAGTCAAGCCATCCACCTGACACAGCAAGCCCCCTGTAGGAGCTGTCGAGCTTCTTCGCGACCAAGACCGCGCACATAAAAAAAGGCCACCCGAAGGCAGCCTTTTAAAACTAAAGAAAGAGAGTTGTTACTTACACCGCCGCAACGGGACGCATGTAAGAGATCGGTGCGGTGCTGGCATCTTCGAAGGTCACGACTTCCCAAGCGTCTGTCTGCTCAATCAACTTGCGCAGCAGCTGGTTGTTAAGGGCGTGGCCCGACTTGAAGCCTTTGAACTCGCCTATCAGGCTATTGCCCAGCAGGTAGAGGTCACCGATTGCATCGAGGATCTTGTGCTTGACGAATTCGTCTTCATAGCGAAGGCCGTCTTCGTTCAGTACACCATCCGCGTCGACCACAATGGCGTTTTCAACGCTGCCGCCGAGTGCGAGGTTGTGCTTGCGCAGGTACTCGATGTCACTCATGAAACCAAAGGTACGGGCGCGGCTGACTTCTTTTACAAACGAAGTGCTGGAAAAATCCACGCTTGCACTTTGGGTGCGGTCGCGGAATACCGGGTGATCGAAATCGATCTCAAAGCTCACTTTAAAGCCTTCGAACGGGACGAAGGTGGCGCGTTTGTCGCCGTCTTCTACTGTCACTTCCCGCAGAATGCGTATGAACTTCTTGGCTGCGTCCTGTTCTTCCAGGCCGGCAGATTGAATCAGGAATACGAAAGGTCCAGCGCTGCCATCCATGATTGGGACTTCGGACGCGGAGAGCTCGACGTAGGCGTTATCGATGCCCAAACCGGCCATGGCCGAGAGCAAGTGCTCCACCGTGTCCACTTTGACGTCACCGTTGACCAGTGTGGTCGACATAGTGGTTTCGCCAACGTTTTCCGCGCGAGCAGGAATCTGCACCACAGGGTCCAGGTCGGCACGAACAAACACGATGCCGGTGTCGACAGGTGCGGGCTTGAGGGTCAGGTATACCTTCTCCCCGGAGTGCAGACCTACACCTGTGGCACGGATAATATTCTTCAGGGTGCGTTGTTTAATCATGGCTTGGACCGCTTGAGCGCAAATTGCGAACTGGTATCAACAAAGGCTGGCGATAATAGCAGACCAGACCTTTGCTGAACACCAATCACCTTCATAGCCCTGATACATTCCATCAATCGGCCTGACGACGCAGGAATGCCGGGATATCCAGGTAGTCCAGATCATCTTGCGGATTCGGGCTACGGGACGCCGCGGCACCGGCTTGCGCCTGGTTGCGCATCACGGTCGGACGGTCCAGGTCACGGTAGTTCACCGACGGCAGTTCCTGGCGCGAAGGCGCTGGAGCGGCAGCCGCTTGGCTGGCGTGGCTGGCTTGGCTGTTGTGCAGGGTATTGTCGATGACCTTCACAGGCTTCTCGATTTTGGCACCCAGGCCGGTCGCAACCACGGTCACGTGCAGCTCGTCGCGCATGTCCGGATCGATCACGGTACCGACTTTGACCATGGCGTGCTCGGAAGCGAAGGCTTCGATGATGCTACCCACGTCGGAGTACTCGCCCAGGGACAGGTCGGGACCTGCGGTGATATTCACCAGGATGCCGCGTGCACCTTGCAGGTTCACGTCTTCCAGCAATGGGTTGCGGATGGCCGCTTCGGTGGCTTCACGCGCACGGTTAGGACCGCTGGCGCAGCCAGTGCCCATCATCGCCATGCCCATTTCGCTCATCACGGTACGGACGTCGGCAAAGTCGACGTTGATCATGCCTGGGCGCTTAATGATGTCGGAGATACCGCGAACGGCACCGGCCAGTACATCGTCAGCCTTGGCGAATGCGGACAGCAGGCTCGCGTCCTTGCCCAGGATGGTCAGCAGTTTCTCGTTGGGAATGGTGATCAACGAGTCGACGCTTTCAGACAGCAGACGGATACCTTCGTCGGCGATCTGCATGCGCTTGCGGCCTTCGAACGGGAACGGACGGGTCACGACCGCAACCGTCAGAATCCCCATTTCCTTGGCCACTTCGGCAATGATCGGCGCAGCACCGGTACCGGTACCGCCGCCCATGCCCGTGGTGATGAACACCATGTTGGTGCCTTGCAGCACTTCGGCAATTCGCTCGCGGTCTTCCAGGGCGGCTTGACGGCCGACTTCCGGATTGGCGCCGGCGCCGAGGCCCTTGGTCACGGCTGTGCCCAGTTGCAGGATGGTCCGCGCGCCGATGCTTTTCAGCGCCTGGGCATCAGTGTTGGCGCAGATGAATTCAACGCCTTCAATGTTGCTCTTGACCATATGGTTGACAGCGTTGCCGCCGCCACCGCCGACACCGATCACTTTGATGACCGGGCTAGCGGGGATGTTGTCTACGAGTTCAAACATGTTCCCTCTCCTTTCGTTATCTCTAGTTTTTTCGCCTACTGCTTTGTTGCGTGTTGCGGTGTCGCGGTAAATCGTTAGAAGTTGCCCTTGACCCATGCCTGCAGGCGCTCGAACAACGGCGCTTTCGCCTCGTCGTCGCTGCGGTAGCTGTCACGGTTGCTCGGGCCCGACAGGGAAATGCCGTCGGTCTGCTTTTGCAGCCCGTACAACAGCAAGCCCACGCCAGTGGAATAAATCGGGTTGCGCACCACGTCGCCCAGGCCCTTGACGCCATGGGGCACGCCCAGGCGAACCGGCATGTGGAAGATTTCCTCGGCCAACTCGACCGCGCCTTCCATCTTCGAGGTACCACCGGTCAGCACGATGCCGGCCGGGATCAAATCTTCGTAGCCGCTGCGGCGCAGTTCAGCCTGGATAAGGGTGAACAGTTCGTCGTAGCGTGGCTCGACCACTTCGGCCAGGGCCTGGCGCGACAGTTCGCGCGGTGGACGGTCGCCCACGCTCGGCACCTTGATGGTCTCGCCGGCACCGGCCAGCTTGGCCAGGGCGCAGGCGTAGCGGATCTTGATTTCTTCGGCGTACTGGGTCGGTGTACGCAGCGCCATGGCGATGTCGTTGGTGACCTGGTCGCCGGCAATAGGGATCACCGCGGTGTGACGGATCGCACCTTCGGTGAAGATCGCGATGTCGGTGGTGCCGCCGCCGATGTCCACCAGGCACACGCCCAGTTCTTTTTCGTCGTCGGTCAGTACCGAGTAGGCCGAAGCCAACTGCTCGAGAATGATGTCGTCGATTTCCAGGCCGCACCGGCGCACGCATTTTTCGATGTTCTGGGCGGCGTTGACGGCGCAGGTCACCACGTGAACCTTGGCTTCCAGGCGTACGCCGGACATGCCCAGCGGCTCGCGAACGCCTTCCTGGTTGTCGATCACGTAGTCCTGCGGCAGCGTGTGCAGCACGCGCTGGTCAGCCGGGATCGCCACGGCCTGGGCGGCGTCGAGGACGCGCTCAAGGTCGGCCGAGCTGACTTCACGGTCGCGGATCGCCACGATGCCGTGGGAGTTCAAGCTGCGGATATGGTTGCCGGCCACGCCGACAAACGCCGAGTGGATCCGGCAACCGGCCATCAGCTGCGCTTCTTCGATGGCGCGCTGGATCGATTGCACGGTGGACTCGATGTTCACCACCACGCCCTTCTTCAGGCCCCGGGACGGATGCGTGCCAATACCGACGATTTCGATCGTGCCGTCTTCCCCGACCTCGCCCACCAGCGCCACCACCTTGGAGGTGCCGATATCGAGACCGACGATCATTTTGCCGCTTTGCACGTTAGCCATGGGTCCTGCCTCTTCTTAATTCTTCGCGACAGCGGGTTGCGCTGCCGTGGGCGCAGCCGGTTCACGCCAGCCGACGGCAAGGCCGTTGGCGTAACGCAGGTCGACGCTCGCAATGTTCGTAATCTGTTCTTTCAAGGTCTTGTCATAGATGGCGATGAAACGGCGCATCTTTTCCACCAAGCGGTCGCGTCCCAGCAACAACTGGATGCCCGGGCCGGAACTGCCTGCCCCGGTCGTCAAAAACCAGCTGCCCCGTTCACGCAGTTCCAGGCGTGCAATGGAGAAGCCCAGCGGCCGCAGCATCTGGCTCAAGGCCTGGTACTGCTGCATCACTTGCTGCTGCGCCCGCTGCGGCCCGAACAGCTGCGGCAGGTGCTCATAGTTGGCCAGCTCACGCGGGGTGAACGCCTGGCCCTGGTTGTTCAACAGCGCTTCGTCACCCCAACGGGCCACGGGCAGTTGCTCTTCCAGGCGGATCGTTACCTGGTCCGGCCATACACGGCGGACTTCGGCGTGGGCGATCCACGGCATCTGTTCCAGCTCTCGACGCATCCCCGCCAGGTCGATGGTAAAAAAGCTCGCCGCCAGGAAAGGCCCGATCCGCTGCTGTACCGCTTGCTGGCTGATGTAGCTCAAGTCGCCCTGCACGCTGATCTTGGTGATCGGCCGATCGGCATACGGCAGTAGACGCTGCGCGCCCTCGTAAGTGCCAAAGCCCAACACCACCAGCAGCACAGGCCAGAACAGCGCCTTGATAAAACCAAAGTTGGCTTTGGGCAGGCGCGCCGACATCGGCTCTTTAGCCACCATTCGGCTGGCACCCCGCGGCACCGGCTTGCGGCTCGGTGCTTGTGGGGGCTGATGACGAAGCGATGCGCCTTTCATGTCTTAGCCTCGGTTCCTTTCTTCGGCGACGCTTGCCGCCAGGATCGCCAGCACCAACTGCTGGAAATCCAGGCCGGCTGCGCGAGCGGCCATGGGCACCAGGCTGTGGTCGGTCATGCCCGGCGCAGTGTTGACTTCCAGGAACCAGAAATTCCCCTGGTCGTCCTGCATCACGTCTGCCCGCCCCCAACCGGCGATACCCAGCGCCTCACAGGCTTTCGCCGTGAGGTCCATCAATTCCTGTTCTTTGCTTGCATCGAGGCCGCACGGGATCCGGTACTGGGTATCGGAAGCCACGTATTTGGCGTCGTAGTCGTAAAAGGTGTGGGGCGTGCCCAATGCGATAGGCGGCAATACCTGGCCACGCAGGGTGGCGATGGTGTACTCGGGACCCTGGATCCACTGTTCCACCAACACTTGCGAATCGTAGGTACTTGCCGCTTTCCATGCGTCGATCAATTCGGCGGCCGAGTTCACTTTGGCCATGCCGATACTGGAGCCTTCATGGGCTGGTTTGACGATCAAAGGCAGGCCCAGTTCCTTGGCCGCAGAAATACAATCGTCCTCGCTGCACAGCACGCTGTGACGCGGAGTCGGAATGCCCAGGCTGTGCCACACCCGCTTGGTGCGCAGCTTGTCCATGGCCAGCGCCGACGCAAGGATGCCGCTGCCGGTGTAAGGGATGCCCGCGCACTCCAACAGGCCCTGCATGCTGCCGTCTTCACCGCCACGGCCGTGCAGAATAATGAAGGCGCGGTCGATCTTCTCGGCCTGCAGGCGGGCGAGGAAGTCATCGCCCACATCGATGCCGAATGCGTTTACACCGGCACTTTGCAGCGCTTGGAGCACGGCGTTGCCGGACTTGAGCGACACTTCGCGCTCAGCACTTTTACCGCCGAACAACACTGCGACGCGGCCGAAATCAGCCGGTGCGATGGTCGAGAACAGGGAGCCGTAGTCAGTGATCATTTCGACTTCCCCTTCTGCGCGGCAAACAGCGGACTCGCCAACAATTTAGGCGCAAGGCCGCCAATGTCACCGGCGCCCTGGCACAGCAGAATGTCACCGGCACGCAGCAGCGGCTTGACGATCGGCGCCAGATCCACGCCTCGCTCGATGTAGATCGGGTCCAACTGGCCACGCTGGCGGATGCTGTTGCACAGCTTGCGGCTGTCGGCGCCCGGGATCGGCTCTTCACCGGCCGGGTACACCTCCATCAGCAACAACACGTTGGCATCGGCCAATACATTGACGAAATCGTCGTACAGGTCGCGCGTACGGCTGTAACGGTGCGGCTGGTAGACCATCACCAGGCGACGCTCCGGCCAGCCACCGCGTACGGCCTTGATCACGGCCGCGACTTCGGTGGGGTGGTGACCATAGTCATCCACCAGCATCACGTCACCGCCCTCGACCGGCAGTTGACCGTAGACCTGGAAGCGTCGGCCGACCCCGGCAAAACGCGACAGGCCTTCGACGATGGCTTCATCGCTGACGCCTTCATCGGTGGCGATGCAGATGGTCGCCAGGGAGTTGAGCACGTTGTGGTTGCCCGGCATATTCACCGATACATCCAGCGGCTCACGGTCGGGGCGCAGTACGGTGAAATAGGTTTGCATGCCTTCCTGGCGCACATTGATTGCGCGCACGTCGGCGTCTTCGCTGAAGCCATAGGTGACGGTCGGGCGCTTGACCAACGGCAGGATTTCGCGCACCACCGGATCGTCCAGGCACACCACGGCCAGGCCATAGAACGGCAGGTTGTGCAGGAACTCGACGAAGGTTTTCTTCAGTTTGTTGAAGTCGCCGTCGTAGGTAGCCATGTGGTCGGCGTCGATGTTGGTGACCACGGCGACCAACGGCTGCAGGTGCAGGAAGCTCGCGTCACTTTCATCGGCTTCGGCGATCAGGTAGCGGCTGGTGCCGAGCTGGGCATTGGTGCCGGCTGCATTCAGGCGACCGCCGATGACGAACGTCGGGTCCAGGCCACCGGCCGCGAACACCGAGGCGATCAGGCTGGTGGTGGTGGTTTTGCCGTGAGTACCGGCGACGGCGATGCCGTGGCGATAACGCATCAGCTCGGCCAGCATCTCGGCGCGGGGCACCACGGGAATGCGGCGTTCCAGGGCGGTGGCCACTTCGGGGTTGGAGGTGTTCACGGCACTGGACACTACCAGCACGTCAGCCTCGGCGGCGTTCTCGGCACGGTGGCCGATAAAGATCTGGGCGCCAAAGGACTTCAGGCGATCGGTGACCGGCGATTCCTTCAAATCAGAGCCGGACACCTGGTAGCCCAGGTTCAGCAATACTTCGGCAATCCCGCACATGCCCACGCCGCCGATGCCGACGAAGTGGATACGGCGGATGCGGCGCATTTCCGGCTGCGGCATGGCTTTCTGATTCTCAACCATGGGCCACCTCCAGGCAGATATCGACCACGGTGCGGGTTGCGTCAGGTTTGGCCAGGCGGCTTGCGGTGCTCGCCATGCTATTGAGTCGTTCCGGTTGCATCAAAACCTCGGTCAGGCGTGCGGCCAAATCGGCGGCGCCAGTCGTTCTTTGCGGCAGCAGGAAGGCAGCGCCCTCCCCGGCCAAATATTCGGCGTTGCGGGTCTGGTGGTCGTCGATGGCATGGGGCAAAGGCACCAGCAAGGACGGCAGACCGGCAGCAGCCAGTTCACTGACGGTCAGCGCGCCAGCGCGACAGACCACCAGGTCGGCCCAGCCATAGGCGTGGGCCATGTCTTTGATGAAGGGCTGGACGTTCGCCTCTACACCGGCCTCGCGATAGCGCGAGGCGGTGACTTCAGCGTGATGCTTGCCGGCCTGGTGGAATATTTCCGGGCGCACTTCTTCAGGAAGTTGCGCTACCGCTTCCGGCAGCAATTTGTTCAACGGCTCGGCGCCCAGGCTCCCGCCCAGAACCAGCAGGTGAGCCTTGCGCCCAGCCAACGCTTCACGAGCGATATCCATAAACAGCTCAGTACGCACCGGGTTACCGGTGGTACGCAGTTTGTCCGAGGCGCCAAACGTCTTCGGAAAGGCCTCGCACACCCGCGCAGCGAGTGGCACCAACAGGCGGTTGGCAGTGCCGGCGACGGCGTTCTGTTCGTGCACGATCACTGGGACGCCGGCGAGCTTGGCGGCAACACCACCAGGACCGGTCACGTAACCACCAAAGCCGAGTACACACACCGGCTTCAATTCGCTAATGATCCGACGCGCCTGCCACACAGCCTTGAGCAACACGAAAGGCGCCTTGAGCAAAGACAACTTGCCTTTGCCCCGCAGGCCGGTGACGTTGATCAAGTGCAGCGGCAAGCCGGCATTGGGTACCAATTCGTTCTCGATGCCGCGCGGCGTGCCCAGCCAGTGGACGCTGTAGCCACGGGCCTGGAATTCCCGCGCGCACGCCAAGGCCGGGAACACGTGGCCCCCGGTGCCGCCGGCCATGATCAGCACGTTAGCGCCCATGGGTCGGCTCCTCGGCGAAGTCGCTTTCGCTGAACTCCATCTCTTCGCTGCCCAGGTGGGTTCGACTCTCCCACTCGATGCGCAGCAACAAGCCCAGACAAATGCAGCAAATCACCAGCGAACTGCCGCCATAGCTCAGGAACGGCAAGGTCAGGCCCTTGGTAGGCAGCCGCCCGACATTTACCCCGACATTGATCAGGAATTGGCCGATCCAAAGGAATGCCAACCCGTAGGCAACGTAAGCGGCGAAGAATTGCTTGGCCTTTTCGGCCCACAGGCCGATGTACATGGCGCGTACACAGACAAATACAAACAGCGCAACGGTGCACAGCGAGCCCACCACACCCAGCTCTTCGGCAAGGACCGAGAACACGAAGTCGGTGTGGGCTTCCGGCAGGTAGAACTGCTTCTGCACACTGTTCCCCAGCCCTACGCCAAACCACCCGCCTCGACCAAAGGCAATCAGGGCCTGGGTCAACTGGTAACCCGCGCCAAACTGATCAGACCAGGGATCGGTAAAGGTAATCAGGCGGGCCATCCGGTAGGGCTGCGCCAGGACCAATAGATAAACGGCAACCACCGCCAGCACGACCATCAAGGCGAACCGTATAAGACCAACGCCGCCCAGGAACAGCATAACCGCCGCCGCGCCCATCATGACCACCGTGGCACCGAAGTCGGGTTCCATCAGCAACAGGCCGGCCATGGGCAGCAGTACGATGAACGGCTTGAAGAAGCCCATCCAGCTCTCACGCACTTCTTTCTGACGCCGCACCAGGTAGCCGGCGAGGTAGATCACCACGAACACCTTGGCGATTTCCGACGGCTGCACGTTGAACGCACCAAAGCCGATCCAGCGCATCGAACCGTTCACCTCGCGGCCGATGCCGGGCAGGATCACCATGACCAGCAAGCCGAACGCGCCGATGAGCATCATCCAACCCAGGCGCTGCCAGGTGGCGATGGGGATCATCATGGTGACGACGCACGCGCCAAGACCGATCACCAGGTAAACCAGGTGGCGGATCATCATGTAAAGCGTGTTGCCCGACTGCACGGCGGCCACTTCGGAAGAGGCCGACGTGATCATCACCAGGCCCAGGCCCAGCAACGCCAGGCAACCGGCGAGCATCGGGAAATCCAGGTCGATGCCACGCCCGGTAATGATCGGCGAAGGGTACGGCTTGATGATGTTACGCCAGTCGATATTCATGCCAAGGCCTCCACGGCGCGAGCGAACAGCTGACCGCGCTCTTCGTAGTTCTTGAACATGTCGAAACTCGCACACGCGGGTGACAGCAGCACCGCATCGCCCGGCTGGGCCAGGGTTTTGCACTGGGCGATGGCGTCGTCCAGGGAGGTGGCGCGCACTTGCGGCACGGCGTCGCCCAGGGCGGCGGCGATCAAGTCGGCATCGCGGCCCATCAGCACCACGGCGCGGCAATGCGCGGCCACCGGGCCTTTAAGGTCCTTGAAGTCGGCGCCCTTGCCATCGCCACCGGCGATCAGCACCAGCTTGCCGTCGATATCGGCGCCCAGACCTTCGATCGCTGCCAGGGCCGCGCCGACGTTGGTGGCCTTGGAGTCGTTGTAGTAGCTGACGCCGTTAAGGTCGCGCACCCACTGGCAACGATGCTCAAGGCCGCCGAAGCTGCGCAGGCTCGACAGCATGGCGTCGAACGGCAAGCCCACGGCGTGGCCCAGTGCCAACGCCGCCAGGGCGTTCGACTGGTTATGCGCGCCACGGATTTTCAGCTCGCGCACCGGCATCAGGTTCTGGAATTCGAAGGCCAGGTATTTCTCGCCGTTCTCTTCACGAATGCCGAACGCTTTGAAGTCGGGCTTGCTCAGACCGAAGGTCCAGCACGGCATGCCCTCGCCCATCAGCGGACGGCTCAGGGCATCCTGGCGGTTGACCACAAATTGCTTGGCTCCGCGGAAGATCCGGTGCTTGGCCAAGTGATAGGCCGGCAGGCCGCTGTAACGGTCCATGTGGTCTTCACTGACATTCAATACGGTTGCCACTTCGGCACCGAGGTCGTGAGTGGTTTCCAGCTGGAAGCTCGACAGCTCCATCACGTACAGCTCGACGTCATCGCTGAGCAGGTCCAGTGCGGGCATCCCGAGATTACCGCCTACCGCCACACGCTTGCCGGCAGCCATCGCCATTTCGCCGACCAGGGTGGTCACGGTGCTTTTTGCGTTGGAACCGCTGATCGCCACGATCGGCGCCTTGGCGTTACGCGCGAACAGGTCGATATCGCCGGACAGCTTCACGCCACGCGCCGCTGCGGCTTGCAGGGCCGGTGTCGCCAGGGCCAGGCCCGGGCTCACGTAGAGCTCATCGGCGCGGCACAGAAACTCGACATCCAGCTCGCCACAACGCACTTCCACGTGCGGGTAGTCACGGCGCAGCGTGACCAGCTCCGGTGGATTTTCCCGCGTATCGGCCACGGCAAACGACGTGCCCCGGTTCGCCAGGAAGCGAACCAGGGACATGCCGCTCTTGCCGAGGCCGACAACGATGCGGAAGTGGTCTGAAGCGATCAGGGACACTCGTTTCTACCTCAGTTTCAGGGTGGCAAGGCCGACCAATACCAGAATCACGGTGATGATCCAGAAACGGACAATCACGCGCGGCTCGGGCCAGCCCTTGAGTTCAAAGTGGTGATGAATCGGCGCCATGCGAAACACACGTCGCCCGGTCAATTTGAAGGAGGCCACCTGGATGACCACCGACAGGGTTTCCATCACGAACACGCCGCCCATGATGAACAGCACGATTTCCTGGCGCACGATCACCGCGATGGTGCCCAGGGCCGCGCCCAGCGCCAGCGCGCCGACGTCGCCCATGAAGACTTGCGCCGGGTAGGTGTTGAACCACAGGAAACCCAGGCCGGCGCCGATCAGCGCGCCGCAGAACACGATCAGTTCACCCGCGCCCGGTACGTACGGAATCAGCAGGTATTCAGCGAATTTCACGTTACCCGACAGGTAGCAGAAGATGCCCAGCGCGCCGCCCACCATCACCGTCGGCATGATCGCCAGGCCGTCGAGGCCGTCGGTCAGGTTCACCGCGTTGCTGGAGCCGACGATCACGAAGTAGGTCAGCACCACGAAGCCGATGCCCAGTGGAATGCTGGCGTCCTTGAGCATCGGGATGATCAAGGTCGTCTCGACCGCGCTCGGCGCGGTGCTGTACAGGAAGATCGCGGCGCCGAGGCCGAACACCGACTGCCAGAAATACTTCCAGCGGCTTGGCAGCCCCTTGGAGTTCTTTTCGATCACTTTGCGGTAGTCGTCGACCCAACCGATGGCGCCGAATAACAGGGTGACCAGCAACACGGTCCAGACATAGCGGTTGTGCAGGTCAGCCCACAGCAAGGTGCTGATACCGATGGACGACAGGATCAGCGCGCCGCCCATGGTCGGCGTACCGGATTTGGACAGGTGCGACTGCGGGCCGTCATTGCGAACCGATTGACCAATTTGCAGGTTCTGCAGGGTGCGGATCATCCACGGCCCCAGGAACAGCGACAAACACAGCGCGGTCAGCACACCCAGGATCCCGCGCAGGGTCAGGTACTGAAAGACCGCGAAGCCTTTGTGGAACTGTTGCAGATACTCAGCCAGCAGCAGCAGCATTAATGTTTCTCCGTACTTGAGCCACACAAGGCCGCGACGACGTTTTCCATCACCGCGCTGCGCGATCCCTTGATCAAAATGGTTGTGTGTGTGTCTTGCTCAGCGGCCGTCAGCGCCTGGATCAGCTCAGCCTGGGTCGCGAAATGCCGCGCACCGGGGCCGAAGGCTTTGACGGCATGGGCCATGTTGGGGCCGACGGCGTAGAGCGCGTCGGCTTTGCCGACGGCGTGGGCGCCGACTTCGCGGTGGCCTTGTTCAGCCCACTCGCCCAGCTCGCCGATATCGCCCAGCACCAGCACCTTGCGCCCGGCAAAGCCGTTCAGCAGGTCGACCGCCGCGTTAACCGAGGACGGGTTGGCGTTGTAAGTGTCATCGATCACGCGCATGCCGTTGGTTGCCAGTTGCGCCACGGTACGGCCCTTGACCGGCTGCACCGCGCCCAGGCCGGTGGCGATACCGAACAGCGACACGCCCAGGGCGTAGGCGGCAGCGGCGGCGGCCAGGGCATTGGCGACGTTATGGTTACCCAGCAGGTTCAACTGCACGTGCCCACTGCCTTGCGGGGTGTGCAAGGTAAAGGACGGGCAGCCACGGGCATCGACGCTGAGGTGGGAGGCGTGAAAATCGGCCGCCGCGTTGAGCACGGCAAACGTCAGGACCTTGCGACCGGCGGCGCGTTCACGCCAGGTCTCGAAGGCCTTGTCATCCAGGTTCAATACCGCCGTGCCCGATGCATCGAGGCCTTCGAGGATTTCGCCCTTGGCCTGGACGATTTTCTCCGGGCCGCCGAACTCGCCGACATGGGCGGTACCGGCATTGTTGATGATCGCAACCCGGGGTTTGGTCAGCGCCACGGTGTAGGCAATTTCGCCGATGCGCGACGCGCCCAACTCAATCACGGCCGCCGTGTGTTCCGGGGCCAGTTCGA
The DNA here is from genome assembly GCF_014268345.1 of Pseudomonas sp. SWRI18. Lineage (NCBI taxonomy): Bacteria > Pseudomonadati > Pseudomonadota > Gammaproteobacteria > Pseudomonadales > Pseudomonadaceae > Pseudomonas > Pseudomonas sp. SWRI18. The sequence continues at coordinate 257,938 of NZ_JACCQQ010000003.1, read as the reverse complement.
GCAAGGTCAGCGGTGCGCCGAAATCATTATTCAGGTTGCCACGGGTGGCCAGTACCGGCCCGCGCGTGCGCAGCACACCCGCCAACAGTTCCTTGACGGTGGTCTTGCCGCTGGAGCCGGTGATGGCGGCAACCGGCTTGTCAAAGGCGGCACGGTTCAGCGCGCCGAGTTGGCCGAGGGCCAGACGGGTATCGGCCACCAGCAATTGCGGCAAAGTGGAGTCCGCCACGGCGCGCTGTACCAAGGCACCCACGGCACCTTTGGCGGCGACGTCATTGAGGTAGTCATGCCCATCGAAGCGCGGCCCGGCCAACGCCACGAACAGTTGACCCGGCTTGATGGCGCGGCTGTCGATACTGACGCCGTTAAAGCTGCAATCGCTCGACAACACACGGGCCGACAGGGCCTGGGCCAACTCGCTGAATGTCATTGCCTTAAGCATGAGCGACCTCCCAGGCGGCCAAGGCGCGATCAGCCTCGACCAGGTCGGAGAACGCATGGCGCTCGCCGTTGATTTCCTGATAGTCCTCGTGGCCTTTACCGGCCAGCACCACCACATCGTCCGCGCTGGCGCTGGCGATCAACTGGGCGATGGCTGCGCCGCGACCGGCAACGAAGGCGGCCTTGGACACGTCGTTGAAGCCCGTACGGATGTCGTCGAAAATCTGGCCCGGGTCTTCGCTGCGGGGGTTGTCGTCGGTGACGAGCACACCATCGGCCAGGCGCTCGACAATCTCGGCCATCAACGGGCGCTTGCCGCGATCGCGATCACCGCCGCAACCGAACAGGCACAGCAACTTGCCCTTGGCGTGTGGACGCAGTGCCACCAGGACTTTTTCCAGTGCATCCGGTGTATGTGCGTAATCGACCACGACCAGCGGCTGCGTGCCACCCCCCAGGCGCTGCATGCGACCGACCGGGCCTTCCAGCTTGGGCAAGACCTTGAGAATTTCATCCAGCGCGTAATCCAGGCCGAGCAACGCGCCGACGGCGGCGAGGACGTTGCTCAGGTTGAAGCGACCGAGCAAAGTGCTGCGCAGGTGGTGTTCGCCCTGAGGCGTGACCAGGGTGGCGCGCACGCCCTCGTCATTGAACTGCGCTTCGCGGCAATACAGGTAGGCGCTGGCGTCTTCCAGGCTATAGGTGATCAGGCGCGACTCGCTTTGCTCGGCAGCCAGTTGGCGACCGAACGCGTCATCGAGGTTGACCACCCGGCATTTCAGGTCATTCCAGGCAAACAGCTTGGCCTTGGCGGCGGCGTACGCCTCCATGGTGCCGTGGTAGTCCAGATGATCCCGAGACAGGTTGGTCATCACCGCCACGTCGAACGCCAGCGCGGTCACGCGGCCCTGGTCCAGGCCGTGGGACGATACTTCCATGGCAACCGCCTTGGCACCGGCCTTCTTCAGGTCGGCCAGGGTCGCTTGCACGGCAATAGGGTTCGGCGTGGTGTGCAGGCCGCTTTGCAGCGCGCCATAGAAGCCCGTGCCCAGGGTGCCGACGATGCCGCAGTGCTGGCCCAGCAGGTCGAGGGCCTGGGCAACCAGCTGGGTCACACTGGTCTTGCCGTTGGTACCGGTAACCCCGACCAGGTTGAGGTGCCGACTGGGCTCGCCGTAGAAACGCCCGGCGATGTCTGACAATTGCCTGGCCAAGCCTTTGACCGGAATCAGCGGCACGTCGGTGATCGGCAGCACGGTGGCGCCGTCCACTTCATAGGCCACGGCTGCCGCGCCGCGTTGCAACGCATCCGCGATATGCGCGCGGCCATCGAATTTACCGCCAGGCACGGCCAGGAACAGGTCACCGGCGCGCACATTACGGCTGTCCAGGCTCAACTCGCGGATCAACAGATCGCGACCGGCGTGGGCAAAAATCTTGTTCAGGCTAAGAGACATCAGCCGCGCCCTCCATTGGCTTTTACCGCAGCGACCGGTGCACCGGCGTTCGCTTGCTGGGTCGGCGGCAGGTTGTCCGGCGTGATGTTCATCAGGCGCAGGGTGCCGGACATCACTTTGCTGAACACCGGCGCCGATACCAGGCCACCGAAGTAGCCGGCTTTACTCGGCTCATCGATCACGACCACGACGGCGTAACGTGGGTCACTCATCGGCCCGAAGCCGGCGAACAACGAACGGTAGGAGTTTTCGGCGTAGCCCTTGGTGCCCACCGATGTCTTGCGCGCGGTGCCCGACTTGCCGGCCACGTGATACGCCGGCACCTGGGCACGGAACACGCCGCGCGGTGCTTCGATCACTTGTTGCAGCATGCCTTGCATGGTCTTGGCGACGTTTTCCGGGATCACCTGGGTGGCTTGCGGCGCTTCGTCGACGTGGATCAGGCTCAGTGGAACCATCCGGCCATTATTGGCCAATACAGAGAAAGCGTGAGCCAGCTGGATCGCGGTCACCGACAGGCCGTAGCCGTAGGAAAGCGTGGCGGTCTCGGCTTTTTTCCAGTCGCGGTAGTTCGGCAGGTTGCCTACGCGCTCGCCCGGAAAGTTAAGACCGGTGGGTTGGCCCAGGCCGATTTTCTGCGCCAGGCGGTAGATGGCTTCGCCGCCGATATCAAAGGCGACCTTGCTCATGCCCACGTTACTGGAGTTGATCAGGATACCTGTCAGATCCAACACAGGACCTTCGGTGCGCGATACGTCGCGGATGGTATAGCGGCCCAACTGCAAGGTACCCGGATACACCTCGACCTTGTCGCTGGGCTTCCAGCGTCCGGTTTCCAGGGCGGCACTCATGGAGATGGCTTTCATGGTCGAACCCGGCTCGAACACGTCGATCATCGCGCGGTTGCGCATCATCGCCGGCTGCAGGTTGCGACGGTTGTTCGGGTTGTAGGTCGGCTGGTTGACCATGGCCAGGATCTCGCCGCTCTTCACGTCCATGATCACCAGGCTGCCGGCCTTGGCGCCGTTCTCGATGATCGCGTTACGCAGCTCGCGGTTCGCCAGGTATTGCAGGCGCAGGTCAATCGACAACGCCAAGGGCTTGCCGGCCTTGGCGTTTTTAGTGACTTGGACATCCTTGATCAGTCTGCCGCGCCGATCCTTGATGACTTGTCGTTTGCCGGGAACCCCGGCGAGCCATTCGTCGTAGGCCAGTTCCACCCCTTCACGGCCGTGGTCGTCAATGTCGGTAAAGCCAACCATGTGCGCGGTGGTTTCACCCGCCGGGTAGAAACGACGAAATTCCTCGATGCCATAGACACCGGGAACCTTAAGGTCGAGTACTTGCTGGCCTTGTTCGGGGGTGAGCCCACGGACCAGGTAGATGAATTCCTTGTTGGCCTGGGCTTCGAGGCGTTCGGCCAAGGCCTTGGGCTCCTGGCCGAGGGCAGCCGCCAACTGCGGCCACTTGTCCTTGGCGACCTGGAGTTCCTTGGCGTTGGCCCACAGCGTAGTCACCGGGGTACTGACGGCCAGGGGCTCGCCGTTACGGTCGGTGATCAGGCCACGGTGCGCAGGAATCGGGATATGCCGCAGGCTGCGGGCGTCGCCCTGGCCAATCAGGAAGTCGCGGTCGATCACTTGCAGATCGACAATGCGCCAGACGATCGCACCCACCATCAATGCCAGCAAACCCAGCATCAGGCGGAAGCGCCACGGGTAGAGTGCGCCTTCGAGCTTCATCATGGCGCCACCATGCGAACGTCGGCCGCGCCCGGAATGTGCATTTTCAACTGTTCGGTGGCCAGCACTTCGATACGGCTATGGGCCGTCCAGGTACTTTGCTCCAGGATCAGCCGGCCCCACTCGGCCTGCGCCTTGTCACGCACACTCAATTCCCCATACAGGGTATTGAGCAATTGGCGGTTGTAGTGCGCGCTGTAGGACACCGCAATCGCGGACACCAGCACGCCAACGTACAGCAGCATCATGAAGAAGCTGCCGCCCGGGAGGGGTTTGGCGAAAAGCTTGCTCACCGCAACTTCTCGGCAACGCGCATGACGGCGCTACGGGAACGTGGGTTGGCCTTGAGTTCGGCTTCGGAGGCGAACTGCGCTTTGCCATGGATTTTGATTTTCGGCACAAAGGCTTCGAAACGTACCGGCAGGTTGCGCGGCAGGTTGTCGGACTCGCCCTTGACCAGGCGGCGCATGAACAGTTTGACGATCCGGTCTTCCAGGGAGTGGAAGCTGATCACCACCAGGCGACCGCCCACTTCCAGCGCCTCGAGGGCCGCCTCGAGGCCGGCCTCAAGGTCGCCCAATTCGTTGTTGACGTGAATACGCAGGCCCTGGAACGCACGGGTGGCCGGGTTCTTGCCCTTTTCCCAGGCAGGGTTGGCAACCTTGAGCACTTCGGCCAGGTCGGCGGTGCGCTCGAACGGCTGGATTTCGCGACGCTCGACCACGGCGCGGGCCATGCGGCCGGCGAAGCGTTCTTCACCGTATTCCTTGAACACACGGGCGATTTCTTCCACCGGCGCGGTGGCGATGAACTGTGCGGCGCTGACCCCACGGGTCGGGTCCATGCGCATGTCGAGCGGGCCGTCATTCATGAAGCTGAAGCCGCGCTCCGGGTCGTCAAGCTGCGGCGAGGAGACGCCCAGGTCGAGCAAAACCCCGGCCACCTTGCCCGCCATGCCACGCGCGGCGACTTCGGCGCCCAGCTCGGCAAAGCTGCGTTGCACAACGACAAAGCGGCCGTCTTCGGCCGCTAGCGCTTGCCCGGTGGCAATCGCCTGGGGGTCCTTGTCGAACCCCAGGAGTTTACCGTCGGGCCCGAGCCGGCTGAGTATCAGGCGGCTATGCCCGCCCCTGCCGAAGGTGCCATCCAGATAGCAGCCATCCGCGCGTACGGCGAGAGCCTCAACGGCTTCGTCAAGCAGTACGGTGATGTGGTTAAAGCCGCTATCAATAGTCACAGGATCAAATCACGCAGTTCATCAGGCATGGCGCCCGGTTGTTGAATAGCCGCCAGGTCAGCTGCGGAAACAGCATCCCAGGCATCTTCGTCCCACAATTGGAACTTGTTCAGTTGGCCGACCAGCATTGCGCGCTTATCCAGCTTGGCGTACTCGCGCAAACGCGGAGGCACCAGGAAACGACCGCTGCCATCGAGCTCAAGGTCGACGGCATTACCGATCAGCAAACGCTGCAGGCGGCGGTTCTCTTCACGCAATGAAGGCAGGGCGCGCAGTTTGGTTTCGATCAACTCCCACTCATCGAGCGGGTAAACACATAAACAAGGGTCGACGGCATCAATGGTGATGATCAACTGTCCGGAACTTCGCGAAATGAGCTCGTCACGATACCGGCTCGGCATGGCGAGACGGCCTTTTGCATCGAGACTGATAGCGTTAGCTCCGCGAAACACAGATGCGTTTCTCCAAATTTTAGCGTTTTACGTTCAAAAAACCCACTTTGTGCCACTTTCCGCCACTTGCGCACACTATAGGAATGCGCCCACCACACCGTCAAGGCGCGGATTCAAGGAAAAGCCTTACAGAACGGAGATTTAGGAGCGTAAACGGAGGAGAAACCAGAGTTCGACGGTGTTTTTGACCCAGCAAGCGCAGACAGCTCAAAGAGCTATGGCTCAAAGTTAAAGTAATTTATTAAGAGTAAGATTTTTTTGGTATTACGAAGGCGCATCTGCCAATGATTTGGCAGGGAGGGATTCTTGCGTTACTACCGGGTTTTTGCCCGAGACTCAGGCAAAAGGAAAAAGGTGGAGAGTCGATCTGTAAGCCGGGTTCTGTCGTGAACAGTCATTCGTCTACGATGGCCATCACTGGACATCTTTAGCAACCTACCCGGTCCCAGCGCGGGCCACGCCTTGGGACCCTATTTGGTCTTGCTCCAAGTGGGGTTTACCTATGCCACGAACTGTTGCCAGTCGCGCGGTGCGCTCTTACCGCACCTTTTCACCCTTACCGGCACCGAAGTGCTTAGGCGGTTATTTTCTGTGGCACTTTCCGTAGGCTCACGCCTCCCAGGCATTACCTGGCACTTCGCCCTATGGAGCCCGGACTTTCCTCCCCCCCCTAATTTTCATAGAGGGCAGCGACTGTCCAATCGACTCTCCGCCGCGCAGGTTAACGGCACGGCGGACTTAGGACAAGTGTTAAAAGTTCAGAACTGCCATCACCTTCAGACGAAATACCGGCTCAATCCCGGAACTAATCGGCTTTCTGTTTATCGAGCGCCGCCTGGTACAGCACATTTTTGCGCACCCCGGTAATTTCCGCGGCCAGGGCCGCCGCGCGCTTGAGCGGCATTTCCTTGAGCAGCAGGTCCAGGACGCGCATGGCCTCGGTGCCCACGGCATCTTCGCTTTCCGGCGCCGTCCAGCCCGCCACCAGCACCACGCACTCGCCGCGCTGCTGGTTGCTGTCGCCTTCGACAAAGGCGCGCAGTTCTTCCAGCGGCAGGCCCTTGAGGGTTTCAAAGGTTTTGGTCAGCTCACGGGCCAGCAGTGCGAGACGCTCGCCGCCAAACACCAGCTCCATGTCCTGCAGGCATTCAAGGATGCGATGCGGGGCTTCATAGAAGATCAAGGTGCGCGGCTCTTCCTTCAGCGCCTGCAGGCGCGCACGCCGCCCAACGGCCTTGGCCGGCAGGAAGCCTTCGAAGATAAACCGGTCGGACGGCAGGCCCGCCGCCGATAACGCTGCGATCAGCGCGCACGCGCCCGGAACAGGCACTACATTGATACCTGCCGCCCGCGCCTGGCGCACCAGGTGGTAGCCAGGGTCGGAAATCAGCGGCGTGCCCGCGTCGGAGATCAGCGCCACATCGTCGCCAGCCAGCAAGCGCACGATAAAACGGCTGCCTTCTTCGCGTTCGTTGTGCTCATGGCAGGCCGCCAGTGGTGTGCTGATACCAAAGTGCTGCATCAATCGTTGGGAGTGCCGCGTGTCTTCAGCCGCAATCAATTTAACGTCGCGCAACACCTTAAGCGCACGCGCACTGATGTCGTCCAGGTTGCCAATGGGCGTCGCCACGACAAAAAGCGAGCCTGCAGTGGAATTCAAAGGACCTGGAGCAGTCAAAACGCACACCTCGATGGTTGGCAAAAATCACATTGTAGCGCGTAGCCGCCTTGAAAATATGCCATCGCTGCCGATGCCCTTTCAGCCGTTTAACGCCAATTGCAACATTTGCACGACCTAAATCGACGGTTTCACACCAGTAACATCGCGCCTGGGCCAGTGCTTGGGTACACTTCCACGCTAATTTGATCGGTATCAGGAACACTTACATGATCGCTTGCCTGCGGCTGCTCTCCGCCCTCTGCCTTGCTGCCTTGTTGGCCGCTTGCGCCAGCTCGCCCTCGTCCAGCCTTGGCGACCTTCCACGGACCCCGGACGCCAGTATCGAGCAACTGCTCGAACAGGCCACGACCGCCAACACGCCGGAAAAGGCCGCGATGCTGCGCCTGAGTGCGGCAGACCTGGCCTACAAGCAGAACAACCCGGGACGCTCGTCGCAGATTCTTGCGCAGGTGCCCCTGGATGCTCTCAAGCCCGCCGCGCAAGTGTTTGCCAGCACGCTGGCCGCCGAACTGGCGATGGCGCGCAACCAGCCCAAGGCGGCGTTGACCGCCCTGAACCACCCGAGCCTGCAAAGCCTGAAGGAGCTGCCGCCTGAACAGCAGATCCGTACCGGCAGCGTGCACGCCCGCGCCTATGAAGCCGACGACCAGACCCTGGCCGCCGCCCGCGAGCGCGTCGCCATGGCCCCTCTGCTCAGCGGCGATGCGGCCAACAGCAATCACGAAGCCATCTGGACCCTGATTGCCGCCCTGCCGGCCGAACAACTGCAAGCCAGCGGCAACCCGGTGCTGGACGGCTGGATCACCCTGGCCCAATCGGTCAAGGGCGCCGGTACGCTGGAGCAGCAACAGGCGGCCATCGACACCTGGCGCGCGCAGAACCCGGGCCACCCGGCTGCCGTGCAACTGCCGACGCCGCTGACCAAACTCAAGGAGCTGGCCAGCCAGCCCCTGACCAGGATCGCCCTGCTGCTGCCACAGGACGGCCCTCTGGCTTCCGTCGGCAAGGCACTGCGTGAAGGCTTCATGGCGGCGCACTACCAGGCTGAACAAGCCGGACAGAAGCCGCCGGTGATCGAGTTCTATGACAGCTCGCGCCTGACTTCCATCGATGAGTTTTACGCCAAGGCCCAGGCCGCCGGCGTGCAACTGGTGGTCGGTCCGCTGGAAAAGCCTTTGGTCAAACAGCTCAGCGCACGCCCTCAGTTGCCAATCACCACCCTGGCGCTGAACTACAGCGAGGGCGATCAAGGCCCGGCACAGCTGTTCCAGTTCGGCCTGGCCGCTGAAGACGAAGCCCGCGAAGTATCGCGCCGTGCCCGTGCCGATGGCCTGCATCGCGCCGCAGCGATGGTGCCGCGTGGCGAATGGGGCGAGCGCGTGTACAAGGCCTTCCGTCAGGATTGGGAAGCCAATGGCGGCACCGTGATGGGCGTTGAGTATGTCGATCAGCCCGTCGCCCTCGCCCAGCAGATCGCTGACCTGTTCCAGCTGCGTAAAAGCGAAGGTCGCGCCAAGAGCCTGCAAAGCACGGTCGGCACCGACGTTGCAGCGCAGCCATCGCGTCGCCAGGACATCGAATTCATTTTCCTGGCCGTGACGCCGCAACTGGCCCAGCAGATCAAGCCGACCCTGAATTTCCAATACGCCGGTGATGTGCCGGTGTACGCCACCTCCCACGTGTTCAGCGCCAGCGGCGACAAGAACCAATACCTGGACATGACCAACGTGATGTTCTGCGAAACCCCTTGGTTGCTCAACACCACCGATCCGCTGCGCAACCAGGTTGCCGCCCAATGGCCGCAAGCCAATGGCAGCCTCGGCCGCCTGTACGCGATGGGTGTCGATGCCTACCGCCTGGCGCCACGTCTCGGGCAGCTCAAGGCACTGCCGGATACCCGTGTCGACGGTCTTTCGGGCAACCTGGGCATCAGCGCCAACCAGCGCGTTGATCGCCAGATGCCATGGGCCAAGTTTGTCGGCGGCGAAATCCAGCGCTTGCCGGACACCCCGCGCTGATGCCCGAGCGGTCCAGCGCACAAAGCGGCAAGGACGCCGAACTTCAAGCGCTGAAGCACTTGCAACAGCAGGGTCTGCGCCTATTGGCGCAGAACTGGTTGTGTAAACGCGGCGAGCTTGATCTGGTCATGCTTGACGGCGATACAGTAGTATTCGTCGAAGTGCGCTACAGAAAACACGCACAATGGGGTGGCGCGCTCGCCAGTATTGACGGGCGAAAGCGTCAGAAGCTGATACTTGCCGCGCAGTTTTACCTGCAAAAAGAGCATCGCTGGGCTGATTCCCCCTGCCGTTTCGATGTGGTTGCCATTGAAAGCACACCGTCTGGCATCGCTGAACTGAACTGGCTCAAAGATGCCTTCGACAGCTGATTCGCCGGACATCTTCACCCCACACTTTTGCTCTTTGCTTTGCGGGCTGCACATTCCTGTGCCAAACAGCCGCGCTAATTAAGGTCACACAGATGGACATGCAATCCCGAATTCGCCAGCTTTTCCAGGCCAGCATCGACACCAAGCAACAGGCGATGGACGTACTTGCACCGCACATCGAGCAAGCCAGTCAGGTCATGGTCAATGCCTTGCTCAACGAGGGCAAAATGCTTTCGTGCGGCAACGGCGGTTCGGCCGGCGACGCCCAGCATTTCTCATCCGAGCTGCTCAACCGCTTTGAACGGGAGCGCCCGAGCCTGCCGGCCATCGCCCTGACCACCGATTCGTCGACAATCACCTCGATTGCCAACGACTACAGCTACAACGAGATCTTCTCCAAGCAGATCCGCGCCCTGGGCCAACCAGGTGACGTGCTGCTGGCGATTTCTACCAGCGGCAACTCGGCGAATATTATTCAAGCGATCCAGGCCGCACATGATCGCGAAATGATTGTCGTAGCATTGACCGGACGCGATGGCGGCGGCATGGCCTCGCTGCTCTTGCCTGAAGACGTCGAGATTCGCGTCCCGGCCAATGTCACCGCACGTATCCAGGAAGTCCACCTGCTGACGATCCACTGCCTGTGTGATCTGATCGACAGCCAACTGTTTGGGAGTGAAGAATGACCGTTAACCGCCTCAGCCTTTTGGCCATCACCCTGTGCCTCGCTATCAGCGGCTGCAGCACGGCCATCACCGCAACACGTGACACCCCTATTCAGGACGACAAGGGCACCCGCACCTTCGGCAGCAAGATTGATGACTCGCTGATCGAAACCAAGGTCGAAGTCAACGTCGCCAAGGCCGCTCCGGACCTGGGCAACGGTGCCTCGCGCATTGTGGTGACCAGCTTCAACGGCGTCGTACTGCTGGCCGGCCAGACGCCACGCGCCGACCTCAAGGCCCAGGCCGAGCAAGCCGCCGCCGCGGTACAGCGCGTGAAAAAAGTCCACAACGAACTGCAGGTGATGGACCCGATTACCCTGCTGGCCATCAGCAACGACGCCCTGCTGACCACCAAGATCAAGGCGCAGATGCTCACTGATAACGCGATTCCGGGATCGCGCATCAAGGTGGTCACCGACAACGGCATCGTTTATTTGATGGGCTTGCTCACCCAGGCGGAAGCGACTCGCGCTGCCAACCTGGTGCAGGGTGTGTCCGGTGTGCAGAAAATCGTCAAGGTCTTCGAATACATCGATTGATGTGAGCGCCAGGCACAAAAAAGGGTGCCGTGCAGTGATTGCACGGCGCCCTTTTTATTGGCGAACCTTACTGGTATTGCGAGTACGGGTTGCCCTGGAACTGGTTGTTCTGTTGGGGTGCCTGTTGTTGCGCACCTGGCTGGCCGTACTGTTGGCCTGGGATCGGGCCGAGGTTCACTTCCACACGACGGTTCTGCGCGCGACCGTTGACGTCGGCGTTGCTGGCGATCGGGTTATCCGGGCCGGCACCGCGGGCGCTCAGGTTGGTCGGGCTTACACCTTGGGAGGTCAGGTAATTGGCGACGCTCTGCGCACGGCGTTGGGACAGGTCCATGTTCAGTTGGCGGCTACCCGTGCTGTCGGTGTAGCCGACGATCTGGATAGTGTTCTGGTTGAACTGCTTGAGGGAGTTGGCCAGGTTGTTCAGCGGCTGGTAGAAGCTGCTGGAAATGGCATCCGAGTTGGTCGCGAAGGTGATGTTGCCCGGCATGATCAGCTTGATCTGGTCGCCCTGGCGCTGAACCTCAACACCGGTATTGGCCATGCTTTCACGCAGTTTCTTCTCTTGCTGATCGGCGTAATAGCCATAGCCCGCAGCGCCGGCACCCGCAACCACGGCACCGATCAGCGCACCCTTGCCACGGTTGTTGTGATCGATGGCCGCACCCGCCAAGGCACCGGCAAGGGCACCCAGGCCACCGTACTTGGCGGTCTTGCTCATACCGCCGGATTCATTGCTCGCCTGTCCCTGACTGCTGCCGTCATAGGGGTTAGGGGATGCGCAGCCGGACAACAAGGCTACGGCGGTAGCGACAACCAGCAGACGACGCGAAGTGAACATGAAGGGAGCTCCTACTTTTGCATTCTAAGGTGCAAAGGACATTGGCAATGGACCTGTGCCGAGTTTGGAACGCGACAAACGGTAAAAATTCCGTGACTACAGAAACCGTAGCAGACGCACGCTGAACACCCGCTGAGTTTTTGCTACAAAGCGTGCCCGTCGCAGAGCAGCCTTTGCCCGGCGACCGATTTTTTCACGCTCGCACAAACGGGTTCTCACGCATTTCATCACCCAGTCGCGTATCCGGGCCGTGGCCGGTCACCACCGTCGCGCCCTCGTCCAGCGTGTATAACCGCTGCTTGATCGAACGCACGATGGTCGCCTGGTCCCCGCCCCACAAATCCGTACGCCCGATACCGCGACGAAACAGCGTGTCGCCAGCAATCAGCAGCCCGGCATCGGCAAACCAGAAGCTCATCGAACCCGGTGTGTGCCCCGGCGTATGCAGCGCCACGCCGCAGCCGCAGGCCAGCTCTTCATCATCTTCCAGCCAGCGATCCGGCGAAGGCACCGGGGTATTGGGCACACGAAACATCTGGCATTGCATTTCCAGATTGTCCCAGAGGAATTGATCTTCTTTGTGCAGGTGAAGCGTCGCGCCGGTTTTTTCCTTCAACTGGCCGGATGCCAGGAAGTGATCCAGATGTGCATGGGTGTGGATGATGCTGACCACCTTCAGGCCCAGCGCATCGAGCCGCGCCAGGATCAGCTCATGGTTGCCGCCGGGGTCGACCACGATGGCCTTTTTAGTGATCGGGTCGCCGATGATGGTGCAGTTGCATTGCAAAGGGCCGACAGGGAAGGTTTCGCGGATGAGTGCAGCGTGTTCAATATTCATCGGTGCTCCTGCGAGCTCTATGGCATATTCGGCACAGAGTATGGCTGACGACAGCCCCGGCCCGAAAGGGAGCACCGCCGCCCGAGAACCAACTGCTAGACTTTCCGAGCGCCATTGCAGAACAATCCAATACCGCAACCATGCCGCGCTGGAGCCAGCCCCATGGCCAATCAACTGATCATCTGCGAGCACTGCGACTGTGTGTACGAGAAAGTCACGCTCGCCAAACATCAAAAAGCCGAATGCGTGCGTTGTGCCGGCGTGCTTCAGCGTTACAACGGCCTGTCGGTGCAACAACGCCTGGCCTTGACCCTGACCGCCGCCGTGTTGTGGACTTTCGCCAATTTCTATCCGGTGATGAGTATCAGCCTGCAAGGCCTGAAAAACAGCGCAACCCTCTGGGATTCGGTGGTTGCGCTGAGCCTGGGGCCGATTACCTTTATCGCCTTGGTGGCCGCGATCTCCATCATCATCGCCCCGGTTTTCCAACTGTTGCTGCTGACGTGGGTGCTGAGCTTCGCCCTCGCGGGCAGACGCTCGCCCGTCTTCAAGCTGTGCATGCGCTGGCTTGAAGCCTTGAGGCCCTGGAGCATGCTGGAGGTCTGCCTGCTCGGCGCGATGGTGGCGGTGTTCAAGCTGGCCGGCATGCTGGACGTAATGCCCGGCATCGGCCTGTTTGCCCTGGCGGTGCTCAGCCTGTTGCTGATTCGTATTGCCGGGCGCGACGTACGCGACCTATGGGACACCGTATGACCCCACCGCCGACTGCCCGCGAGCTTGACCTGTGCCTGTGCCACAGCTGCGGCCTGTCTGCCGACATCAGTAACGGAGCGACGGATTGCGAGCGTTGCGGTGCGCCCCTGCACTCGCGCAAAGTCAATTCCCTGGCCCGCACCTGGGCCTACATGCTGGCGGCACTGGCCTTCTATGTGCCGGCCAACCTGCTGCCGGTAATGAACACCACCATGCTCGGTTCGGGTGCGGACAGCACCATCATGAGTGGGGTGCTGGAGTTCTGGCAGCATGGCGCGTGGGACATCGCGCTGATCATTTTCATCGCCAGCATCGCAGTGCCGGGGATCAAGTTCGTGTCGTTGACGCTGCTGTTGGTCACCGTGCAGCGCAATAGCGCCTGGGCGCGCAAGGAGCGCTCAAAAATGTTTCGGTTTGTCGAACTGATCGGCTATTGGTCCATGCTCGATGTGATCGTGGTTGCCCTGGTGGCCGCGCTGGTCAAGTTCCAGGCGCTGGGCACCATCGAGCCGCGCCTGGGCATTCTGTTTTTCGGCCTGGTGGTGGTGTTTACCATGCTGGCCGCCATGAGCTTCGACCCGAGGCTGATCTGGGAAACCCCACCCACCAAGGAGACCTCGGATGACGTCACCCACCCCTGACAGGCCGCAAACGCCAGGCACGCCTGCCATCAAAACCCGGCGCTTCAGCGTTTCGCTGGTCTGGATCGTGCCCATCGTCGCGGTGCTGGTGGGGATTTCGCTGGTGGTCCACAGCGTGCTCCAGCAGGGCCCGACCATCACCCTCAATTTCAAGACCGGCAGCGGCCTGACGGCGAATAAAACCGAGGTCAAATACCGCAACGTGGTGATTGGCCAAGTGACCGAGGTGGCCTTGAGCGATGACCAGAAAAGCGTCAACGCGACCGTGAAACTAGCCAAGCAGGCCGAAAGCTTCACCCGCGCCGACTCGCAGTTCTGGGTCGTGCGCCCGCGCATCGGTGCCGGCGGCGTGTCGGGCATCGACACCCTGCTCTCCGGCGACTACATCGGCGCCGATATCGGCCAGTCCGAGACCCGCGCCAAACAGTTTATCGGCCTGGAAAACCCGCCGCCCATCACCTATGGCGAACCGGGCAAGCGCTTCACTTTGCACACCCAGGCCCTGGGCTCGCTGGATATTGGCTCGCCGGTGTATTACCGCAAAATCGAAGTCGGCCAAGTGGTGGCCTACAAGCTGGACGCCGAAGGCAAGGGCGTCGACATCGAGGTATTCGTGCATGCGCCCAACGATGTCTACGTTACCGAGAATACGCGTTTCTGGAACGCCAGCGGGGTCGACCTGAGTGTCGGCGCCAATGGTTTTGCCTTGAAAACCGAGTCGCTGTCCTCCCTGCTGGTCGGCGGTATCGCATTCCTGGCACCGCCTTATAGCCCCAACGACAAGCCGGCCGGTGAAGAACGCACCTTTGAGTTATTCGACGATCAGCTCAGCGCCCTCGCCCCGCCCAATGGCGAGGGGCAATACATGAGCCTGCGCTTCGACCAGGCGTTACGCGGGCTCAAGGTCGGCGCACCGGTGGAATTCCTTGGGGTCGAGTTTGGCCGGGTGGTGTCGATCAACCTGGATTTCGACGCGAAAAAACGCAGCTTTCCGCTCAATGTCGGCATCGTGATCTACCCACAATTGCTTGGCCAGGCCCATACCAAATTGCTCAAGACAATGAATCATGACCCCAATGACGAAGCCGCTGGTGTGCGGCTGATCGGCACGTTTATCGAAAACGGCCTGAGGGCCCAGGCGCGCAGCGGCAATTTGCTGACCGGCCAGTTGTACATCGCCCTGGATTTCTACCCGAAAGCCGAGAAGGTCGCGTTTGACCCCACACTGCGCCCGGTCAGCATTCCGACCATTCCTGGCAACTTGGAGCAACTGCAGGAAAAACTCGAAAACATCGTCAACAAGATCAACCAGCTGCCGATCGAGCGCATCGCCGGCAACCTCGACAGTAACCTTGTGGAATTGCGCAAAGGGCTGACCCAGTTCAACGCCAAGACCCTGCCCAGCGTCCAGAACACCCTGGCAGACGTGAGCAAGACGTTGCAATCGGCCAGTTCGACCCTGGCTGAAGATTCACCGCAACGTGAACAGCTGACCCAGACCCTGGATGAATTGGGTCGCATGTCGCGCTCCTTGCGCGAGCTGTCGGACTACCTGGGTCGACACCCGGAATCCTTGATTCGCGGCCGCCCCGACAACGCCGCGCCCCTGGACCTGCAAGGGCCGCCGCGCAAATGAACCGTGGAGCAAGCGCCATGACGTCACCGTTGAAGATCACCCTGCTCAGTGCATTGCTCGCGTTGGGGGCATGCAGCAGCACCCCCATCAGCTTTCATACCCTGACCCCGGCGCAATGGAGCAACACCACGGGAAGCGACGCGGGTGCGATCCGCATTGAAAGCATCGTTGTGCCGCCGCAAGTCGACCGACCGCAGATCGTGATTCGCCAGGGCAATAGTGGCGTGACGATCCTCGATACCCAGTGGTGGGCGGCCAGCCTCGTGGATGAGTTGCGAAGCGCGCTGGTGGACCAATTCGCCAGCAGCCATGCTCGGCAACCGATGCTGTTACGCCTGGAAGTTCAGCGCTTTGACTCCGTGCCCGGCCAGTACGCACTGTTCGACGTCAAGTGGCGGCTGCGGCCGGCAACCGCCAGTGATCGCGCGCCGCTGATCTGCCGGACCACCTTGCAGTCCCCGGCGGGCCCGAGCATTGACGACCTGGTGCTCGCCCACCAGAACAACCTCAAGCGCTTCGCGGCGCAGGTTCGCCAGGTAGTCGCCAGCGCATCGGGCCAGTGCCCGAGCGCTCCGTAGACCGCAGGGTTACGCCAGCAGGCCCATTGCCTTGGCACGGGCCACCGCCTGGGTCCGCCGCTCGACGCCCAATTTGCTGTTGATGTGGCTGGCGTGGGTTTTCACGGTGTGCAGTGAGATGAACAGCTGGTTACTGATCTCCTGGTTGGAGCAGCCTTGGGCAATCAGTTTCAGCACCGCCAACTCTCGCGTGCTCAAGGTTTCGTGAGCCGGCGCGGCCTCAGGTGCCACGACCGTAGGCAGCAGCGCCAACAGACTCTGGTTCAGCAACCCGTGAGAATCCTTGCGCAGTTGCTCGCGCATCCAGGCAGGGTGACTTTCCAGCAGGCGCTGGAAGGGTTGCAACGCACCGCCGTCAGCGGCGCCAAGGGCGTGGGTCAGCACCGGGCGCGCCTTGGCCTCCTGGCCACTTTCCAGGAGCAATTGCGCCTGCTGGGTCAACGCCATCAGGGCAATCATCTGGCGACCGCTGTTGTGGGCCTGTTGCGCCAACGCTTCAAGCCGCTGCAATGCCGCAGCGGGTTGATGCCGGATGGCATCCAGCGCCGCTTGCTGCAGCGCGATGTGCTGGGGCAGATGCGGGTGGAATTCGGGCGCAGCGGCGGCCTGTTCGCCGTTGTAGGTTTGCGCCAGGCGGGTCAGCCAGGCGTCTGCCAGGTCGGTGCGGCCCTGGGCCAGCCATAACTCGCATTTGATCAGGGTGATCATCGCCAGGTAGTAGATCGGCGGAACGTCCCAGATGTGCATCAGCCGCTCGGCCTCGGCCAGTTCGGCGAAGGCTCTGGCGAAGTCACCACGACGCCCCTCGAAACTGGCGATCACACAGTGCCCGATCAACACACTGATGTCGCGGCAAGCGCGCGCTTCGGCGAGCCCGGCGCGCAAGCGGGCCAGACCGGCCTCGGGCTGGAACCGCAACAGCAGCAAGTAACCTTCATAGAGCGATAACCGTGCCCGCACCGCATACAGCCGCTGCGGTGCCAGGCCGTGCAGGCGTTGCAGGCCCTGGCGCACTTCGTCCAGGGAGCGCAGGACTTCGCCGCGCGCCTGCAACACCCGCGCCCGGTCGTAATGGGCCAGGGCCTCGAACAGCGGGTTGCCGACGCGCTGCGCCAGCTCAAGGGATTCGCGATTCAAGCCACGCGCACGCCACAGGTCGGCATCGACAATCGCCAGGTTGGAGAGCGTCGATAGGCACATCAAGCGCTGGCCGTAACGCCGTTGCGGCAAGCTTTCCAGTGCCTCGCTGCAATAGCGCAGGGTCAGCTCGCGATCCCCCCGGCCCCGGGCGATGATCCCGCTCAGCGCCAACCACTGGGCCAGCATCGATTTTTGCGCGGTGGCCGACGGTGCTGGCAGAAAGCGGCTGAGGTAGCTGGACAGTTCTTCCGCCGCATCCAACTGGCAGGCCAGGCCCAATGCCCAGCTGTACAGCACGATCAAGCGCGGCGTGCTGATCAGCAGGCTGTCGGGCAAGTCCATTTTCCAGCGCAGCAGCATGCCCACATTCTGCTCGGCCAGCAGTTGTTCTTCGGACAGGTTCTGCACCAGGTTGGCCGCCACATCCAGGTGCCCCGCGCGCAACGCCTGCTCCACCGCCTCGTCGATCAGGCCCTGGGCATTGAACCAGCGGCACGCGCGCAGGTGCAGGCTGGCCGCCGGCAGCACATTGCTGCTTGCGCGCCGCGTGCGCAGCAGGTCGGAAAATAAGTGGTGATAACGGTACCAGTGGCCCTGCTCGTCCAGGGGCACCAGGAACACCTGATGGGCTTGCAGGTAACGCAGGATTTCGGCGCTGTCATGGGCTTCGCGCACCGCGTCGCAGAGCCCGCTGCAAAAACGGTCCTGGGGCGCTGTGTCGTACAGGAACGCCTGCACTTCGGCCGGCAGGCAATCGATCACTTCTTCAAGCAGGTAATCGCGGATCAGCCCTTCGCCGCCGTGCAGGCTCTGTGGCAAGGCGCCGTCGCCGCCGGCTTCGGAGGCGGCCAGCAACCAGAAACGCAGGCCGGCGACCCAGCCTTCGCTGCGGCGAATAAGATTGTCGAGGGCTTCGCCGCGCAACGAACTGCTGTGGCGATCCAGCACCGCCAGGGATTCGCTGTGCGTCAGGCGCAGGTCTTGTTCGTGCAACTCCAACAGGTGACGCGACAAACGCAACCGCGCCAGATGCCAGTCCGGGCGCTGGCGACTGGTGACCAGCACCACCAGGCCATCGGGCAAATGGTTGAGAAAAAACTGCAGACAACGGTCGAGCACGGGCCCTTGGGCCAGATGATAGTCATCCAGCACCAGCAACAGCGGCGCGCGGGTGGACAGGTGCACGGTCAGTTCATCGAGCAGGCCATCCAGCCATTCTTCAAAGGCGAAGGGTTGGTGACGCTGGCGCATTTTCAGCAGGCCCAGGGACTGGGCGCCGAGTTGCGGGAAGAACTGTTGCAAACCCTCGAGCAGGCGCTCGAGGAAACGACCGGGGTCGTTGTCTCGCGGACTCAGGCCCAGCCACAGGCTTTGCCAATGGGCCGGCAAGCCCTGGCAGAACTCCACCGCCAACGAACTCTTGCCAAATCCAGCCGGTGCGCTGACCAGCAACAATCGCCCTTGCAGCCCCGCGCTCAGGCGTTCGCACAAGCGAGGTCGCAGCACGTAGCCGTCAGGCAAGGGTGGCCTGTAGAAGCGGCCCTCCAGGGTTGGGATTACCACTCCGGCAGGCCCTTGGATTCGGGACAGATCAGTCATCGCCGGGCTCTTGTAGAAGGCTGTTGTCGGCATTGCAGATGTCCGCAGACTAGCGGTAAAAGCGGCAGGTTTGTAGGTTTTTACTGAATCTTGCTGAAAAGACTGCGACAAAAAATGTGGGAGCTGGCTTGCCTGAGATTGCTTCACCTCAGTGTTTCAGTAATACCGAGGTGATGCTATCGCAGCATAGGTATCTACAGATCTTTGTAGTGAGCGGGCTTGGCGAATCGTCGCACCGCCCGCGCTGGGCGGCGAAGCAGCCCCAAACCAGGCGACCGGATTCTACCTGAGGCTCGGCGATGCCTTTACTGGGGCGGCTCCGCCACCCAGCGCGGGACAAGCCCGCTCACTACAGGAAGATTTTTCAGTCGTTGAGCGTTGTGTAGATATCCATGCTATCGCAGGCAAGCCAGCCCCCACAGGCGCCAGCTGCCACATTGGCGCGTTAACCCAGCTTAGCGAACACCGGCCTGACGCAGGGCCGCCGGGGAGAAGTCGGCGGTCGTGGCTGTGAAGCCAAAGTCATAGGCGCGCTTCTCTTCGTTCTTCATGCCCAGGGCCAGGTAGCGACCGGACTGCAGGTCGTAAAGTGTTTCCAGGGCATACCACGGCACTTGCTTGTCGTAGTAGTTCTCCGAATGCGCTTCTGCCACGCGCCACAGCTGGCCACGGCCGTCGTAGTGATCGATCACGGCTGCTTGCCAGGTGTCTTCGTCAATGTAGAAGTCACGCTTGGCATAGATGTGGCGCTGGCCTTCCTTCAAGGTAGCGGTCACGTGCCAGACGCGGCGCAACTCGTAGCGCGTCAGGTCCTGGTTGATGTGACCGGCCTTGATGATGTCGGCGTACTTGAGCTTCGGATCGTCGATCTTGTGGCTGTTGGCGGCGATGTATATCTCTTTCTTGCCTTCCAGCTTCCAGTCGTAGCGATCCGGCGCACCGTTGTACATATCGAGGTTGTCGGAGGTGCGCAGCCCGTCAGCGGCAGTGCCCGGCCCGTCGTAGGACACTTGCGGCGCCCGGCGCACACGGCGCTGACCGGCGTTGTAGACCCACGCCGAGCGCGGCTCCTTCACCTGGTCCAGGGTTTCGTGCACCAGCAACACGCCACCGGCCAGACGCGCCGGCGCGGTGACTTCCTGCTTGAAGTAGAACAGCACGTTGCCCGGATTCTTCGGATCGAAATCCTTCATCTTGTCGCGGAACACAAACTGATCCTGGAAGTACACCAGGCTGTAGGAGCCGTTGGTCTGCGGCGTGGCCTGGGTCACCAGACGGGTCACGCTGCCGCCGCGGTAACGCGTGATGTGGTTCCAGATCACCTCCACGCCGGTTTTCGGGATCGGGAACGGCACGGCCGTCTCGAAGTTTTCCAGACCGTTGCCGCCGGATACCAGGTTGGTGTTGGTGGCGTTTTTCTTGATGGAGGCAAACACCTCGGCAGGCACCGTGGCGCCACGGTGAGTCGGATAGACCGGCATCTTGAACGAGTCCGGGTAACGCTTGAACATCGCGTACTGCCCCGGCGCCAGCTTGTCCTTGTACTGCTCGACGTTCTGCGCGGTGATGGTGAACTGCGGTTGTTCACTGGCGTACGGGTTCGCCAGGAAGCCTTTGGCGTCCACGGCTCCGGCAGTGGTGGGCATCGGCGACCATTTAGGGATAGTGCCGGCCGCATTGCCCGCCATTTCGGCGCCCATCGGCGTCAAGGTCGTGCCCAGCTTGGCGGCTTCGTCCGCCGACACTGCCGCCATGACGTTGCTCGCCAGGATCGACAGCCCAAGCACACCCACGTGCAACAGACTTTTGGTTATTTTCATACTCTGGTCTTCCTGAAAATACATGCACTTGAAAAGAGTGTGCTTAGAAGTTCGCGCCGAAGCTCAAGGCCACAAAGTCTCGGTCATTCACGGTACTGAAATCGCCACCGAAGAAGTTGGTGTAGTTCAGGCTCGCGGTGTAGGTGTTCTGGTACTCGGCGTCCAGCCCAAGGCTGACGGCCTTGCGGCCTTCTTCGAAGTTGGCGCCAGGACCAGGGGAGTAACCCTTGACGTCATGGGACCACGCTACGTTGGGCTTGAGGTTTACGCCGGCGAAGACGTCCGGGTATTCCCAGATCGCCCGAGCGCGGTAGCCCCAGGAAGTGGCGGTGGTGAAGCCGTCATTGTTGCAGTTGGTGTTCAGGCCGTTGGCATTGCCCAACCCGGCGCCCACGGCGGTCGAGTTATTAAGCGCAGCGCAGAAACCACCGGGCAACGTACCTGGACCAAACACCGGGTCGCGGCCATAACGTGCCTCTGATTTGCTCTCAAGGCCGCCCACGTGAGTCACCCCAATCTCACCCACCGTGGTCAAGCGGCTGGCGCCCATCACTTGATCAAAGAAGTGCGTGAAAGTGGTCTGGAACTGTGTCACTTCCTTACGGTTATAGCCATGCAGGTCCTGACCCGGCGAGCCTTTGAGCACGGAGGCATTGCCAAAGCCAGGAATCGGCGTGACGCCAGCGTAAAGGATGTCGGTGGTGCTCAGTTGCACCGGCGCGTTCGGCCGGTAGCTCAACTCACCGCTCCATGCGGTTCCTGTAGGCAGCGTGGTGGAAAAACTCAAGCCGTAGAGACGGATGTCTTCCGGATATTCGACGAAGTAGTTAGAGCTGCCCGCCACAATCACAGGACGCAATGCCGCCAAGGGACCCAGAGGACGGTTATAGGCCGACGCTGGCGCACCCTGCGCACTGAAAATCGGCGCCCGGCTGTGATAGTTCATGAAGTACGCGCCGAACTCGGTGTCCAGCGGTTCAAAGTTGTAGTGCATCGCCACGCCAAACTGGCCGCTGTCCCGAGCATCGCGGTCAGGGCCGCGACGCACCAGCACGCCTTCCTCATTCACATCTACCCCGGTAGCGTTGAGCGTGGGATAAGCGAGAGGCGAAATGCGCGAGCGCTTGCTCAATACTCGCAGGTTGTTGTCGCAGCCATCAGAGATGACGTCCGGCTGCGAGAAGAACGTCCCACAGTTATCGGTAACCGTCTGGTCCCATTCCAACTGGTAAAACGCTTCCGCCGACAGATTGTCGGTGAGCGATTGGGACACATAGAACATGTTGACCGGAATCAAGCCTTCCTTGACCTCAGCCCCCGGACGACGGAACGCGGACACGTCGATCGGGTTGATGGAGTTGATACCACCACCGATAAAGGTACTTTCACCCCAGCTGACGACTTGCTTACCGAACCGCACGTTGCCCGGCTGATCAGCAATCGAGTAGTTGTGGTAAACGAACGCATCAAGAATCTGCCCGCCCGAGGACTTGGCGCCCTCCTTGCGGTTGCTGTCGCTGATGTCCTTGAACAGGCGGTCTTCATCCTTGAGTTCGAAGTCATACCAGTACTTGCCGCGCACAAACACGCCGGTGTCGCCGTATTTCAATTCCAGGTCGTGGATGCCCTTGAATATCTTCGAGAAGGTTTCCCCACGCTTGAAGTTCAAGTGGCCGTCATCGGAAGTCTGGGAAAGACCGTTGCCGCCATTGTTGGCGCCAATCAGATCCTGGTTGGGTTTGGCTGTGGACCAGCTTGCCCCCACCGAAAGCGACGAGTCAAAGCTCCCCTCGATTTCACCGATATTGAAACTGACGCCGAATGCGGGCCCGGCGAGCGTAGAAGCGAGACTGACGGCCAGGGGCAATTTCGCCCGGCGCCAGAACTGGTTTACTTGGGTCATCGACGCTACTCCATGTGCATTATTGTTATGGCAGTGAGTACTTTCCGTGATGCTTGTAACGGCCGGAATACAACGATTCCAATGCCGCTCGGCAACCAGGCCCCCTTGGCCCGTAGCGAAACATCCATGAAAAACTCTGGTAGGGACTATAGCCAGCAGGGGGTAGTGCTTGATCCCTCTAAAGTGTGATTTGCATCACCGACCCGTCTGCCACGACCCTTTCGCCATGTCGGCGAAGGCCGACGCGGGAAGGATGGCTGAAAATTCGCAAATCACAAGTAAAGCTGCGAGTTAGAGCATTGCCGTGCCCGAATGGGCACGGCGAGGGTGTCAGAGGGTGGACAGGAACGTGCTGTTGTTGGCCTGCCATTCGATGATGTCAATGCGGATACGTTTTTTGTCGAGCTTGCCGACACTGGTCTTGGGAATTTCGGTAACAACCGCGATCTGGCTCGGAATCGCCCACTTGCTCAAATGACCCAGCTCCACGAACGGCTTGAGGTGCTCCTTGAGCTCACGGGCCCCTATCACATGGCCATCACGCACCACCAGCAGGGCAAACGGGCGCTCGCCCCACTGCGGATCGGCGATGCCCACCACCGCTACTTCGCGTACCGCCGGGTGACGGCTGACCAGGTCTTCGAGGGCCAGGGACGAGATCCACTCGCCGCCGGTCTTGATCACGTCCTTGATGCGGTCGCGGATGTCGATCACACCAAAGGCGTCCAGCGTCGCGACGTCGCCGGTGTGCATCCAGCCGCCGGCCCACAGCTCGGCGCCCTTCTGCGGTTCCCGGTAATACCCTTCGGTCAGCCACGGCGCGCGCAGCACCAGCTCGCCCTGGGACTCACCGTCGGCGGGCAGGAAGTTGCCCTCGCCGTCCATGATCGCCGCTTCCACCAGGGGCCCGGGCACACCGGCCTTGATGCGGTAAGTGGTGCGTTCATCCTCGGTGCCGGCCATCAGCTCCTCGTTGAGGTGGGCGCAGGACACCAGCGGCCCGGTTTCGGACATGCCGTAGGCCGCGGTCAACTGAATGCCACGCGCATTGGACGCTTCATACAGCGTACGGTTGAGCGCACTGCCGCCGATGACGATTTTCCAGCCGCCGAAATCCACGCCTTGGGCGGCCTTGGCGTTGAGCACCATTTGCAGGATGGTCGGCACGCAGTGGGAAAAGGTGACCTTCTCCTTGCGCCACAGCTCCACCAGGTACTCAGGGTCGTAGCGGCCGGGATAAACCTGCTTCAGCCCCAGCATGGTCGCCACGTATGGCAAGCCCCAGGCATGCACGTGGAACATCGGTGTGATCGGCATGTACACGTCGTTGGTACCCAGCAGGCGCACGCTGTCGACGCTGCCCATGATGGTCGCCACGCCGATGGTGTGCAGCACCAGTTGGCGGTGGGTGAAGTACACGCCCTTGGGGTTGCCGGTGGTACCGGTGGTGTAGAAGGTGGTGGCGACGGAGTGTTCGTCGAAGTCCTGGAAGTCGTACTTCGGGCTGGCGGCGGCGAGCAGGGTTTCGTACTCGCCCACCAGGTCGGGCAACTCGGCGGTCCTGGACTCGCCGTCGGTGAGCAGCAGGGTCTTGTCGACGGTGGTGAGCTGCCCGGCGATGGCTTGGTAAAGCCCCACGAACTCACTGTTGACCAGCACGAAGCGGTCCTCGGCGTGGTTCATGGTGTACAGGATCTGTTCCGGCGACAGACGCACGTTGATGGTGTGGATCACCGCGCCGATCATCGGGATGGCAAACATGCATTCCAGGTAGCGATGGCTGTCCCAGTCCATCACCGCCACGGTATCACCGGCCTTGACCCCGGCCTCGGTCAGCACATTGGCCAGGCGCGCCACCCGCTCGATCAGGGTCGGGTAGGTGTAGCGCAGTTTGTCGCGGTAGATGATCTCCCGGGTCTTCTCGTAGCGGGTCCCGGACATCAGCAGGCGCTTGATCAAGAGCGGGTATTGATACGCACCTTCGGCGGGCGGAATGACACGGGTCTGCAACATACGAATCCCTTTTATGACTGCACGGTCTTGGCTTGAAGACCTGCACTTTAGAGACCTTATGTTTCAGTCAAATCAGCCAAAGGAATGATTTGTAGGAGGCAGTGAATGCTAGCTTTGCGCCAGCATTGAAGCCTTGCAGAGAGCAATTGTGGGAGCGGGCTTGCTCGCGAAAGCGGCAGTTCTGGCAATGATGTAATGACTGACCCACCGCTTTCGCGAGCAAGCCCGCTCCCACAGTTACGGTGTTTATTTCATGCTGGTGAAGGCCAGCTTTACACCAATGGCAATCAACACCGCCCCCATCGTCCGATCAAACCAATGCCCCATCCGCGCAAACCCGGCGCGCACGCGCTGCTGGCTGAACAGCATCGCTACCAGGCAGAACCACAGCGCCGTCGCCACCGCTAAATACACCCCATAACCCGCCTGGATCGCCAGCGGCGTATGCGGGTTGATCACTACGGTGAACAGCGAGAGGAAGAACAACGTGGCCTTGGGGTTCAAGCCATTGGTCACGAAGCCTGCGGTAAACGCGCCACGCGGAGTGCGTTCGCCCGCTTCGCGATGCAGCTCACCCTCGGCGGCAGGCTTGGCCGGCTGCGCACGCAGGGCTTTGAAGCCGATATAGAGCAGGTAGGCCGCCGCGGCCCATTTCAACGCATTGAACAGCACGATGGACTGGGACACGATCAAGCCGATGCCGAGCAGCGAGTAACCCACATGCAGGAAAATCGCCGAGCCCACCCCCAGCGCGGTCCAAGTCCCGGCACGGCGGCCATGGGTCACGCTTTCACGCACCACCACCGCGAAATCCGGGCCGGGGCTGGCCACCGCCAACAGGTGAATCAGGGCTACGGTCAAAAACTCGGCGGCGTACATGCTCACTCCCTTGCGTAACGGTTTATTTCATCTGGTAGGCTCGGCAGATTACGCCTTCAAACCCCTGTCGCAAAAGGTACAGTTGATGACGAACAATCGCCGCGCCGTCTTCCTTGACCACCCGTCTCTGGACCTGGGGGACCTTGACCTCAGTGAGCTGCGCGACAGCCTCGGCGAGCTGCAGTTGTTTTCGGACACCACCGCGCAGAACGTGGCCGAACGCCTTCAAGGCGTCCAAGTGGTCATCAGTAACAAAATCCCGCTCACCGCTGAAACCCTGGCGGCCTGCCCGGAACTCCAACTGATCTTGGTATCCGCCACGGGCACCAACAACATCGACCTCGACGCCGCCCGCGCCCATGGCATCACCGTGAGCAACTGCCAAGGCTACGGCACGCCCTCGGTGGCCCAGCACACGATCATGCTGTTGCTCAACCTGGCAACGCGCTTGCAGGATTATCAACGGGATGTGAACGCCGGCAAGTGGCAGCAGGCGAAGCAGTTCTGCCTGCTGGACCACCCGATTGTCGAGCTGGAGGGCAAAACCCTCGGCCTGCTCGGCCACGGTGAGCTGGGCAGCGCCGTGGCGCGCCTGGCCAAAGCCTTTGGCATGCGCGTGCTGCTCGGCGCGATCCCCGGGCGCCCTGCCCGCGCTGATCGCGTGCCGCTGGATGAACTGCTGGCGCAGGTCGACGCGCTGACCTTGCACTGCCCGCTCAACGAACACACCCGCGGCTTTATCGGCGCCCGTGAACTGGCGCTGCTCAAGCCTGGCGCGTTTGTGGTCAATACCGCTCGCGGCGGCTTGATCGACGAGCAGGCCCTGGCGGATGCGTTGCGCAGCGGCCACTTGGGCGGCGCGGCGACCGATGTGCTGAGCGTGGAACCACCGGTCTACGGCAACCCGCTGCTGGCCGGCGAGATTCCAAGGCTGATCGTCACGCCGCACAATGCCTGGGGCAGCCGCGAAGCGCGCCAGCGCATCGTCGGCCAACTGGCCGAAAACGCCCGCGGCTTTTTCGGCGGCGCCCCGCTGCGCGTCGTGAGTTGATAAACTGCGCCCCTTTTCAAGGAGCAGACCATGGATCCGCGCAGTGAAGTACTGCTTCGCCAGACCGAACTTTTTCAGGGCAAGCTGCTGCTGGTGGGTTTGCCTGCCGACGACTTGCTGGGGCGCTTGCCCAACGCTCACGGCTGGTGCTGGCATGCCGGCGACCAGGCGGCTCTCGACGCCCGCTTCCCGGAGCGCAGCCAGTTCGGCGTGAATGTGCCCGAGCGCGAGTTTGAGGCGGCGGTGATCTTCCTGCCCAAGTCCAAGGACCTCACCGACTACCTGCTCAATGCGGTGGCCGCGCGCCTGCCCGGCGCCGAGCTGTTCCTGGTGGGGGAGAAAAAAGGCGGCATCGAAAGCGCCGCCAAGCAGATGAGCCCGTTGGGTAAACCGCGCAAGCTCGACAGCGCGCGGCATTGCCAGCTGTGGCAGATTACCGTGGCCAACGCGCCGCAGGCCGTCGAGCTGGAGAGCCTGGCGCAGGTCTTCGAAGTGCCCTTGGCCGAAGGCCCTCTGAAAGTCGTGAGCTTACCGGGCGTGTTCAGCCACGGCCGTCTGGATCGCGGCACCGAGTTGTTGCTGCAGCATCTGGACAAGCTGCCCAGCGGCCATCTGCTGGACTTCGGTTGCGGTGCCGGCGTGCTGGGGGCTGCGGTCAAGCGGCGCTACCCGCACAACACCGTGACGATGCTGGATGTGGATGCGTTCGCCGCCGCCAGCAGCCGCCTGACCCTGGCCGCCAACGGTCTGGAAGCCGAAGTGCTGACCGGTGATGGCATCGACGCGGCACCGCAGGGTTTGAATGCGATTCTGACCAACCCACCGTTCCATGTAGGTGTGCACACCGACTATTTCGCCACGGAGAATCTTCTGCGAAAAGCCGGAAAACACCTGGCAAAAGGCGGCGAACTGCGCCTGGTTGCGAACAGTTTCCTCAAGTACCAGCCCTTGATCGAGGAGCACTTGGGCATCTGCGCAATCAAGGCCGAAGGCAACGGTTTCCGCATCTACCGGGCCAAGCGCGGCTGAGGCCCGTTTGAAAAAGAACGCTTGCCGAACGGGTTTTGCCTAGGCAGAATCCGCTCCGTCCTAGGGGAGTAGTCTCCCACGAGCGCCACGCTCGTCCGGCATACGTCAACATACTTGGTCAACAGACCATGGCGTATGCGACCCAGGAGTCCGCACAGACGGACCGGGGTTTGACAAGACCTATGACACGCACACCTTACCCGGGGCGGGAAGGCTGTACGTGTCATAGCCGTGTCGACCCGCCCCTGGAAACCTACCTGATGCTGGATTCACTGCTCGTTCCCACCGCGATCGTTGCCTTGGCCGAAATCGGCGACAAGACGCAACTGCTCGCGCTCATCCTGGCTGCTCGCTTTCGCAAACCCTGGCCGATCATCGCCGGCATCGTTGCCGCGACCCTGGCCAACCATGCGGCCGCCGGTGCCGTGGGGGCCTGGTTCGGAAGCTTCTTCTCGGATGCGGTGTTGCATTGGATCCTAGCAGCGAGCTTCTGCGCCACGGCGCTTTGGACCCTGGTGCCGGACAAACTCGACGAGGATGAAGCCAGTACCAGCCGCAAATTCGGACCGTTCCTGACCACGTTGATTGCGTTTTTCCTCGCCGAAATCGGTGATAAGACGCAGATTGCCACCGTGATGCTGGCGGCGCAGTACCCAGAGCTGTGGCTGGTGATTATCGGGACGACCGTGGGCATGCTGATTGCCAACGTGCCGGTGGTGCTGGCGGGGAATTTTGCGGCGGAGAAATTGCCGTTGACCTTGATTCGACGACTCGCGGCGACCGCGTTTTTCATTCTGGCGGTTGTGGCGGTGTACAAGGCCATGCAAAGCAGCGGGTGGATCTAAGGCGCTCATGAACACAGTTCTGTAGTGAGCGGGCTTGCCCCGCGCGAGGCAAGCTCGCTCACTACAAAAATCCAGCCATGTGCTTATCGGTGGATCAGGATTTTTTGGCCTGCTGGTAAAGCGGCATCACTTTCGGAATCGCCGCCTGCAACGACGCGATGCGGCTGTCGGACGCCGGGTGCGTGCTCATGAACTCCGGTGGCGAACCTTCCGAAGCCTTGGCCATCTTGTTCCACAGCGTGATCGCCGCGTTCGGGTTGTAGCCGGCGCGGGCCGACAGCTCCAGGCCGATCAGGTCGGCTTCGTTTTCGTTGCTGCGGCTGTTGGGCAAGGTCATGCCGTAGTTGGCCACGGTATCGGCCAGCGCCAGGCTGTCCTGGCCGAGACCGAACAACGCGCCGGCACCCTGCTTGGCCATCTCGATCCCGTACGCCTTGGACATGGCTTCACGACCATGTTCACGCAAGGCGTGGGCGATTTCATGGCCCATCACCGCCGCCAGTTCGTCATCGGTCAGCTTGAGGTTATCGATCAAGGCGCTGTACACGAAGATCTTGCCGCCAGGCCCGCAGTTGGCGTTCATCTCGTCGCTCTTGATCAGGTTCACTTCCCATTTCCACTGCGCCGCATCGGGGCGGAAGGTGGGCGCCTGGGCGATCAGCCGCTTGGCAATGGCCTGCACGCGCTTGGCGTTGGCGCTGGTCTTGTCCAACTGGCCCTTGCTGCTGGCTTCGCCCAAGGTCTGCTGGTACGACTGGGCATACATCTGGTCGACTTCCTGACTCGACAGCATGCTGAACATGTACTGCTTGCGCTCGACCCCAACGGCGCCGCCGCTGGTGGTATTGACCGACTGACACCCGGCCAGCAGCATCGCCGCAACCAACCCACTTATCACCAATGACTTCTTCATGAACACGCTCCCTGAAAACATGGCGGGTATCGTAGGCGCAGATTTGTATCGGCGCTAGATACACCTGATGTTTAAACGCTGATTTTCGGATACATCTCACCTGGCCGACAGCGGCGAAAGATCAAACAGTTCAAGGTTTAGAGATTTGCGGCGATTTGAAGGCGCCTTCGAGGCCAGCAAAGGCAAAAAATAGCCAATCTGTTCAAGCCGGGGTCAGGCACTCCGGCCCATTGAGCTTGGGATCATTGACCATGTTGGCCAGCACCCGCTCGCGCAGCGCAGCAGGCTCGCTGGCCAGCAAGCCTTGCAACACCGGCAGCGGCGTCTCGGGATTGAGCCAGGCTTGCTGCCCGGCTGCATCCAGAATCAGTGGCCGGCGTTGGCTCTGCGCCGCTTGCGTCACCACCGCCGTGCTCAGCCACACCTGTTCCTGCACCGGATACGCTTCCCAGATCGCCGCAAAAAACAGCGTGGAGCCCTCCCCCGGTGTGAGCCAGTAGGGGCGTTTGCGCTGGGTACCGCGCCATTCGTAGAAGCCGTTGGCCGGCAGCAGGCAACGGCGCTGGCGGAACGCTTCGCGGAACATCGGTTGTTCGGCCAGGGTTTCGGCGCGGGCGTGGGCCGGCGTGCGCGAAAGATCCGTCAACCACGGCGGCGTCAGGCCCCAGCGAGCACGGGCCAGGGTGCGCTGGCCGTCGCTGGCGCGCTGGATCAGCACCGAATCATTCGGGGAGATGTTCCACTGGGCCTGCTGGTCGGCCGGAAAACCCGGCAAGGCCGCAAAGGCGGGGTTCCAGCGAAACAGGGCATAACGTCCACACATGGGGCAACACGACTCTTGGGTAAACCGACGTACAGCCTAACAGACCAGCACGTCCGGGAAGCTGTCGGGTTCATCGCCCGGCACGGGTTGCGCGCCAATATAGGCGGTGATCAGTTCGCGGGCGTAGGCGGCCTGGTCGTTGTCCACTTCCAGGCCCAGCAGGCCGAAGATGGGCAACTCGCCGGTGCCGCCGAGCAAATGGCGACCCACCAGATGCGCCTCGATCCCTTCGCTGGCGAGCATCTGTTGCAGCAGCTCGCCCTCCATCAGATTTTCCGGTTCGTAGATTCGCTGCATCGGCGTACCTGTTATTCGTTTTCGCTTCGGGTTTCGAGCATCCACTCTTCGCCATGCACTTGCAGATCGAACGTGATGGGGCGGCAGCACACCTGGCAGTCTTCTATATAGACCTGGTCCCCACCGGACAAATCCACCGTGGTTTCGACCTCTTCACCACAATAAGGGCAATCGTACGTAGCAGTTTCCAGCATCGCAGCCTCCAAGGTGACTTGTGCGTATAATCGCCGGTCTATTCACAGGGTTATCGTTCGGCTGAGCCCATTACTCAGGCGCACCCTGGCATTTACTTCTACTTACCCTAGCCGTTTCTAACAAGAGAGCATGATGGGCGAATTCGATACCATCCGACCTTACAATGACAGCGAAGTCCCGGCAGTGCTGGCACGTCTGTTCAGAGACCAGGCCTTTCTGGACATCCTGACCCACTTCCGCTTCCCGCGCTTTGCCGGCGCCCTGGGCTGGCTGCTCAAGCCGATGATCGCCCGAAAACTGCGCCGAGAATTCGCCGGCGTCACCACCGTGGCCACGCTGCAGGACAAAGTCGAATACTACGTCGATCACACCATTGACCGCGCGACCGACGGGGTGACCTACACCGGCGTCGAGCAGCTCAAGTCCGGTACCGCTTACCTGTTCCTGGCCAACCACCGCGATATCGTGATGGACCCGGCCTTCGTCAACTACGCGGTGTACCACGCCGGCCTGCCGACGCCAAGGATCGCCATCGGTGACAACCTGCTGCAAAAACCGTTTGTCAGCGACCTGATGCGCCTGAACAAGAGCTTCATCGTGCACCGCTCGATCACCGGGCGGAAGGAAAAGATGGCAGCGTTCAATCTGCTGTCGGCCTACATCAACCATTCGATCCGCAACGATTGCCAATCGATCTGGATCGCCCAGGCCGAAGGGCGCGCCAAGGATGGGGACGATCGCACTGAGTCGGCGATCCTCAAGATGTTCCACGTCAGCCGCAAGGATGAGCCGTTCGCCGAGGTGATCCAGTCGTTGAACCTGACGCCGGTGTCCATCAGCTACGAGTACGACCCCTGCGATACCGCCAAGGCACGCGAGCTGTATATCCGCGCCACAACGGGCACTTATTGCAAGGCACCGGGTGAGGATGACGTGAGCATCGCCCTTGGCATCACCGGCTACAAGGGAAGGGTTCACATCAACTTCGCACCGCCGATCACCGAGCGTTTCGAAGACACCAAGCTGTTGGCCGTGGAAATGGACCGGCAGATTCTCGGCGGTTACCGCCTGTTCCCGGTGCATTACCTGGCGTATGCACAATGGAACGACGCCGACCCGCAATTGCAGGTACCGACGGCGGCCGAGATATTCCCGGCGGACGAGTTGGCCAAAGCAGAGGCGGAATGGGAGCGTCGCCTGAATGAATGCCCGGCCGAGCACCGGCCGTACCTGGTGGTGCAATATGCAACGCCGGTGCGTAATCAGTATCGGGTCAAGGCCGGGATTCCACTGTAAACACCGATCAAAAAATGTGGGAGCGGGCTTGTGTGGGAGCCTGCTCCCACATTTGTTTAGCAGTGTTTTTACAGGTGGGTGCTAAGCCAGGAAGTGGCCAATGCCAGCGCCAGGCACGCAAACCCGACGCGATAAGCCAGGCGATGCGCCCGTGCGGTGCGCACATCCAGGAACAACATCGGCTGGTCGATCGCGCGGTCTTCGCTTTGCGCGCTCAGGTCGGCCATCGCGCGCTGTTCGCGCAGGCGGGTAATGAACAGCAGCGCCGCCCCAGGGCAGGCCACCGCTAAAGCAACAACATTGATCAACAGTGCGGGCAACGCCATCGCAAACCTCGGTAAAACAGTGTCTGGGTATCGGTTCAGATACAAACCTGAACGATAGTGGCCTCCGGCGCCTGAAACACTCCCTCCCCATTGACGACAACTGTATCCAGTAATTTACAGCGTCACCTGAACGTCACCTTAACAGTCCACTCTGTTGCCCTTCGACGCTTTAGGAGCTTGTCATGCTGCACGCGCAAAACCAGGATCGGTTGTACCTGATCGCCCAGAGCGATGAGCAAGAGGCGCTGATCGGCGGCCTGGCGTTCAACGTGCAGGACCGCCACTGGCTGGTGTATTGCGCCCTTGGCGGGCACCAACATGCGGACTTGCCGGAGACCGATCTGTTGACGGGGGTGAGCCTGCTGGATTTCTGTATCGACACCGCCGCGTAAAACTGCAGGCGAAAAAAAACCGGGCTCATCGCTGATGCCCGGTTTTTTACAGGATCGATTATTGCGCGCTGAGCAGCGAACCGATGCTTGGGTCCTTGAACAGACGGGTCAAGGCGTCACTCAGGACATCGCTGACCAGCTTGGTGTTGGTGTCCTGGTTCGGCGACATGCCGAAACGCTGGTTCAGCGACGCTGCGTAGCGACCGCTGTAACGGCGGGTACCGGCGGAGACGTCGGACTTGAAGGTCGCGCCGATGGAGGCTTCGGTCACGTACAGGCCTTCTTTAGGCGACTGATACTTCAATTCGGCCAGGGTGACCGTCAACTGCGGCGCGCCCGGCGCGTTGGGGCTGGGCGTGAACCCCAGCAAGCGCACGGCAGCTTCAGCCTGGGCCTGCAGCTTGGGTAGCACGTCCTGAGCGTTCACCGAAATCAGCGCAGTCTCCGGGTACAGTCCGCCGCGCGAACCGAGCGTAGGCGATGGACGACCATCCACCACACGCACCGACACCGGCTGGCCGTGGCCCACGGGAGCCAGTTGCGTGGTGATCTTCGGCTCCGGGGTCAGTTGTTGCGGGCTGTTGGCGCAGCCAACCAGGGTCAAACTGGTCACAGTGATCAAACCGAACAACAGGCGTTGCAACATGCTCTTCTCTCCAGAAATCAGGTACCGACAGGCCGGCAGTATAGCGGGGCGCCACTGCGGGGAACCAGCATCAGTTACAACCTGTGACCCCTTCCCTCGGGAGCGGTTCGATGTCACCGATATGTCACACCCGTTACATGGGCCCGTCATGCTGGGCAGGCATGCTTGACCTTAATTTCAGGAGGCTGATCACTATGCATTTTCTCTGGTCATTGTTCGCGCGCAAGCCCGCCCTTCGTCAGTTCGCCCTGCTCGATGCGCAAGGCCGTTGCCAGGCCTTCAAAGAATGCCGCCAACCTCCCGCAGGCGAGGGCTGGGTGGAAATCGATGAAATTCGCTTGAGCTGGATGCACCATCCGCTGCCGGCCCGTGCCCGTGTCAGCCCACGCCCTGCGCGGTCGCAACGGCACCAGCCGTTGGCCGCCTGACCGAACACCTAATAAAAGTCATAAAACACGCCCATTTCCCTGGCGTTCTTCGCTACAATCTCCCCCCGATTATAAGGACGTCTCCTGATCGGGCCTCGCAGCATCGTTAATGCCCCGGCATTAACCCCAAGAATCGCCCACAGAGAGCCGCCCACACAGATCGTGTGAAGCTGGCGCGCTTGCTGTATTCCTTGCAAACCACCCGCCTTTACCGAATCTGCCAGAGCTGCCATTGCGCTCGGCCACTTGAGTTGTTTGCCCGTTTTGCCATGTCGGCAAAGGTGTTGCGGGCCAGGTGCCAGACGGGGGCAGCCCTTTTTTGAGGTTCACGTCTTCAAAAGAGCGTGAAAAAAACGGGTATTCACAACTTCACAAGAGTGTGGCGAGCAAATGAATAGTTTGGCGTTTGTACAAGCACCATCAGCGTCTGGAACAGCCCAACCCCACAGGACCGAGTACGCCTCGACAACCGGAGCTTGAGCCTGTCCGCTACGGATTGATTGCATGAATCGCACGCTTTGACCATAAGTCGAATTGCCACAGGCGCCCATGAATGCGTTCATAGGCAGATTAGCTGGCAGCAAGCGCGCGCTGAACATGCAAAGATTGCGAATCGGACATGGCGATCCTGGCCATGGGTAACCTGGGGCAACACGTGAACCGCCCCGTCACTCCTGGCAGCCATGCCGTCAATTTGGTGCTGCAGATTTTGGAGACGCGTTAAATGGCGCATAACGAAGCAGTCGACGTCGTACTGGTAGGGGCCGGCATCATGAGTGCCACCCTGGCCGTACTGCTCAAAGAGCTCGACCCCGGCCTCAAGCTGGAAGTCGTTGAGCTGATGGATTCGGGTGCCGCGGAAAGTTCCAACCCGTGGAACAACGCCGGTACCGGTCACGCCGGGCTGTGTGAGCTGAACTACACACCCCAGGCCGCCGATGGCTCCATCGACATCAAGAAAGCCGTGCACATCAACACCCAGTTCGAGGTGTCGAAGCAGTTCTGGGCGTACCTGACCAAAAAGGGCACCTTTGGCTCGTCCAAATCCTTTATCAGCCCGGTGCCGCACCTGAGCTTCGTACAGGGTGAGAAAGGCGTGGATTTCCTCAAGAAGCGCTTTGAAACCCTCAGCCGGCACCATGCGTTTTCGGACATGCACTACACCGAAGACCGTGACGAGATGGCCGAGTGGATGCCGCTGATGATGCCGGGGCGCCCGCTCGATGAAAAAATCGCCGCCACCCGTGTCATGAACGGCACCGACGTCAACTTCGGCGCCCTGACGATTCAGCTGCTCAGCCACCTGACCAGCTCGGCCGATGCCCAGGTCAAATACTGCAAGCGTGTCACGGGCCTCAAGCGCAACGGCGCCGGCTGGACCGTCAGCATCAAGGACGTCAACAGCGGCAACAGCCGTGAAGTGGATGCCAAATTCGTGTTCCTGGGCGCCGGTGGGGCGGCGCTGCCGCTGCTGCAAGCCTCGGGTATCGAAGAAAGCAAAGGTTTTGGCGGCTTCCCGGTCAGCGGCCAATGGCTGCGTTGCGACAACCCGGAAGTGGTCAAGCACCACCAGGCCAAGGTCTACAGCCAGGCCGCCGTGGGTTCGCCGCCGATGTCCGTCCCCCATCTGGACACCCGCGTGGTGGATGGCAAGAAATCCTTGCTGTTCGGGCCATACGCCGGTTTCACCACCAAGTTCCTCAAGCACGGCTCGTTCATGGACCTGCCGCTGTCGGTTCGCGCCGGCAACATCGGCCCCATGCTCGCCGTGGCCCGCGACAACATGGACCTGACCAAGTACCTGGTCAGCGAAGTGATGCAGTCGATGGAACAGCGCCTGGAATCCCTGCGTCGCTTCTACCCTGAGGCGAAAGCCGAAGACTGGCGCCTGGAAGTGGCCGGCCAACGGGTGCAGATCATCAAGAAAGACCCGAAAAAAGGCGGCGTGCTGCAATTCGGCACCGAACTGGTGGCGGCCAAGGACGGCTCGCTGGCGGCACTGCTGGGCGCGTCCCCGGGTGCTTCGGTGACCGTTTCGATCATGCTGGAACTGATTGAGCGCTGCTTCCCGGAAAAAGCCGCAGGTGAATGGGCGGCCAAACTGCACGAGATCTTCCCGGCCCGGGAGAAAGTCCTGGAGACGGATGCCGAGCTGTATCGCAAGATCAACACGCAGAACAACATCAGCCTGGAACTGGTTGAGCCTGCCGCCGAGACCGAGAGCTACGCTTGAGGTTTTGACGCAGAGCGTCACAGAGATGCATTCCCACGCTGAGCGTGGGAACGAGCAAAAACGCCCCTCGGGGCGTTTTTTCATGGGCTCGGAAAATCAGCCGCGAGCGTTGTCGATCAGCTCGATGTACTCAGCGGCGTTGCGCTGGTCCCTGATCAGGTCGACGAACGTCTGGCCTTGCTCATCCTTGCCGTCGAGGTCCAGGCCGGCTTCCTTGAAAAAGCCCAGGAAACGCTCGAAATCGTCGATACGCAGGCCACGGTAGGCCTTGATCAGTTTGTGCAGGGAAGGTGAGGTTGCGTCGACCGGCTCGAAGTTCAGGAACAACTTGATCTGATCGTCGCCGATTTCGTCGCCAATCACCTGTTTCTTATCTTTACGCATTTACCGACTCCAGCCTGCAAACATTACACGGAGCAGCAGTTTACCTGCGGCGCGCAAGCTTCGGAAGCGACGCAGACCCCATGTGGGAGCGGGCTTGCTCGCGAATGCGGTGGGTCATCCAACTTATCTTTAACTGATACACCGTATTCGCGAGCAAGCCCGCTCCCACATTTGCTTATTCTGGGTTCTTGCTACCGTGCGCGAACAGAACCGGTATGCAGATCCGCCCAGACATGCCCATTGGCATAACTGAGAAACTGTACATACACCGCGTCATTGCGCAGCAAATCAACGATGACTCGGTATTGGGCAACGGGGTAAGACAAGGTCAAGGTTTTGCTCTTGTCGTCGTACACCGGCTTTTTCAGGCTTTTGCTCTCGGCGTCAAAATTGAGCACCACCTGGCTGATGGTCGCGCCTTTGTTCAGGGACTTGCCCTTGAGGCGGACCACCAGCGGCGAGGTCACCGGGATCGGTTGCTGATTGGACTGGCGCTGGTTGCCCACCACCACCGCGTACTCGGTGACCTGCAGCAATTGCTGCTGGTCAGGGGTTTCGGTACGCAGGGTAAGGTCGTCGGGCGGCAGGAACTGGCTGTGCATCAGCGCCGGGGCGGCAACCAGGGGCAAACTCAGGGTCAGCGCCAGGGCGGCGCAGGTGCGTATCAAAAACAGGTTCATGGGCCGCTCCGTGCGAGATAGCCCAGCACTGTAGCTCAATCGAACTGGGCGAGCATCCAGCGTTGATACTCGGCCACGCCCGCATCGCCTTCACGCGGCGCCCACTCAGCCAATTCACCCTCGCCTACCGGACGATAAGGCCCGGCCTTGCATTCGAACATCACGGTGTCAGGCGCCAGCACCACCAGGCCGTGAAACACACCGGGCGGCAGATCGACGCCGGAACATTCACCGCCCGCCTGCATCACGCGCCTGGCGAGCACTTCGCCGGTTTCGCTGAACACCAGCAAGCCCAGGCTACCCTGGAGCACCAGCAAGGTTTCGGCTTTGTCCACGCTCAGGTGCCGATGCGGCGGCACATAGGTGCTGGGTTGCAGGCCCACGGCCAGGCGGTGGCACGGCTCGTCCATCTGGTGGAAATTGTGGTGATGCCGGCCACGGGGGCTGGCGGCCGCTTTCTCGGCCAGCTCGGCAAACAACGTCTGATCAAGAAAGCGGGTCATGGTTTACATCCCTTTGACGGCGAAGATGCCATTGGCGTTGCGCCAGTAACCTTTGTAGTCCATGCCGTAACCGAAGATGTAGCGGTCAATGCACGGCAAGCCAACGTAATCGGCCTTCAGGTCCGGGCGCGCCTTGCGGTCGTGGTCTTTGTCGATCAGCACGGCGGTGTGCACTTTACGCGCACCGGCGTGTTTGCAGAAGTCGATGATCGCGCCCAGGGTGTGACCTTCGTCGAGGATGTCGTCGATGATCAGCACGTCGCGATCGATGAACGAGACTTCCGGCTTGGCTTTCCAGAACAGGTCGCCGCCGGTGGTTTCGTTGCGATAGCGGGTGGCGTGCAGGTAGGACGCTTCCAGCGGGAATTGCAGATGAGTCAGCAATTTACCGGCGAAAATTAAACCACCGTTCATCACACAGAAAACCACTGGGTTGGTGTCGGCCATTTCGCGGGTGATGTGTGCGCCGACCTTGGCGATCGCCTCTTCGACTTGCGCTTCGGTGTACAGGCAGTCAGCCTCGCGCATGATTTGACGGATATGCTCGAGATCAGCGGACATGGCGCTCTCCAAGGGGTGCTGTGGCAAGAAAAGCGGGCGAAGGTACGCTTCTCATGCGCTCCGAGCAAGCCTTTATGGACTAACGTAGGTGATGTCTATAGGACAACACCCTCGGATAGATTAATCTAGGCCGGTTTTTTTGCCCGCCGCCGGAGCCTTTCCCATGCCCACTCGCGAGATCCGCCACCCGCTGATCCGACACAAACTCGGCCTTATGCGCCGCGCCGACATTAGCACGAAGAATTTCCGTGAGCTTGCTCAGGAAGTCGGAGCGTTGCTCACTTACGAAGCCACCAAGGATCTGCCCTTGGAAACCTACGATATTCAAGGCTGGGCGGGCACCGTCCAGGTCGAGAAAATCGCCGGTAAGAAGATCACCGTCGTGCCTATCCTGCGCGCCGGTATCGGCATGCTCGAAGGCGTCCTCAGCCTGATCCCGGGCGCCAAGGTCAGCGCCGTGGGCGTGGCCCGCAATGAACAAACCTTGCAGGCCCACACCTACCTGGAAAAACTCGTCCCGGAAATCGATGAGCGCCTGGCCATGATCATCGACCCGATGCTCGCCACCGGCAGTTCCATGGTCGCCACCATCGACCTGCTGAAAAAAGCCGGCTGCAAGGACATCCGCGCCATGGTGCTGGTGGCGGCGCCCGAAGGCATTGCCGCCGTCGAGAAAGCTCACCCGGACGTGCAGATCTACACGGCGTCCATCGACGAACGCTTGAACGAACACGGCTACATCATCCCAGGCCTTGGCGATGCCGGTGACAAGATCTTCGGCACCAAGCAGAAGGACGGTTGAGCATGCAGGATGAATTCAACGACCCGCTTTGGCGCCAGATCCTGTCTGGCGCACAAATGCTCTTCGTGGCATTTGGCGCGCTGGTGTTGATGCCGCTGATCACAGGCCTTGATCCAAACGTCGCACTGTTCACCGCGGGCCTGGGCACGCTGTTGTTCCAGGTGGTGACCGGGCGCCAGGTGCCGGTTTTCCTGGCGTCGAGCTTTGCCTTCATTACCCCGATCATTCTCGCCAAGGACCAGTTCGGCCTCGCGGCGACCATGGGCGGGGTGATGGCGGCCGGGTTCGTCTACACCTTCCTCGGCGCGGCGGTGAAGATCAAAGGCACCGGTTTTATCGACCGGCTGCTGCCGCCGGTGGTGATCGGGCCGGTGATCATTTCCATCGGCCTGGCGATGGCGCCGATTGCCGCGAACATGGCAATGGGCAAGTCCGGCGACGGTGCCGAGCTGATCCATTACCAGACCGCCATGATGATCTCCATGCCTGCGCTGCTCACCACCTTGATCGTCGCGGTATTCGGCAAGGGCATTTTCCGCCTGGTGCCGATCATTTCCGGCGTGCTGGTGGGTTTTGCCATGGCGTTCTACTTTGGCGTGGTCGACACGGCGAAGATCGCCGCCGCGCCCTGGTTCGCCCTGCCCCACTTCACCGCGCCGGAATTCAACTGGCAGGCGATCCTGTTTATCGTCCCGGTGGCCCTGGCCCCGGCGATCGAACATATCGGCGGTGTGATTGCGGTGGGCAGCGTGACCGGTCGCGACTACCTGAAGAAGCCCGGCCTGCACCGCACCCTGCTGGGTGACGGCATTGCCACCACGGCCGCCGGCCTGTTTGGCGGCCCGCCAAACACCACCTACGCCGAAGTGACCGGTGCGGTGATGCTGACCAAGAACTACAACCCGAAGATCATGACCTGGGCGGCAGTGTTTGCCATCAGCCTGGCGTTTATCGGCAAGTTCGGCGCATTGCTGCAGAGCATACCGGTGCCGGTGATGGGCGGGATCCTGTGCCTGCTGTTCGGTTCGATTGCGGCGGTGGGCATGAACACCCTGATCCGCCACAGGATCGACCTCGGCGAGGCGCGCAACCTGGTGATTGTGTCGGTGACGTTGGTATTCGGGATTGGCGGTGTGCTGGTCGGTACCGGCGACGGCCCGGATGATTTCGGCCTCAAGGGCATCGCCCTGTGTGCGGTGGTAGCGATTGGCTTGAACCTGCTGCTGCCGGGCAATGATGGCTGGAAGACCAAGAAGCCGGATGAGCCGTTGCTCTAAGTAACGCGACAAAACCAAATGTGGGAGCGGGCTTGCTCGCGAAGGCGGTGCATCAGTCAAACATGTATCGACTGACACTCCGCTTTCGCGAGCAAGCCCGCTCCCACATTTTTGATCTTCAGTGTGGCTTAGAGCTCACCCAGCCCATCGATCAACGCCTGGTTCTGCTCCGGCGTACCGATGCTGATCCGCAGGAACTGCGCAATCCGCGCCTGCTTGAAGTGCCGCACAATCACCCCTTGCTCACGCAACTTGGCCGCCAGGCCGGCGGCGTCGTGCCGTGGGTGACGCGCAAAGATGAAGTTGGCTGCCGACGGCAGGACTTCAAAGCCTTTGCCTTCGAGCTGTGCGACCACCTTGTCTCGGCTGTCGATGACCAATCGGCAAGTTTTCTCGAAATACTCGCGGTCATCGAACG
This sequence comes from Pseudomonas sp. SWRI18, assembly GCF_014268345.1. Classification (NCBI taxonomy): domain Bacteria; kingdom Pseudomonadati; phylum Pseudomonadota; class Gammaproteobacteria; order Pseudomonadales; family Pseudomonadaceae; genus Pseudomonas; species Pseudomonas sp. SWRI18. The sequence continues at coordinate 217,535 of NZ_JACCQQ010000003.1, read as the reverse complement.
CCGCCGCCGCGCCGACAATCGCCAGACGATCCAGCGGATAGGAGTTGAAGCTGTTCTTGACCCGCTCCAGCGCCTCGATGAGGTCCGGGTGGCCCACGGCCAGGCCTACGCGCAAACCGGCCAGTGAGCGCGATTTGGACAGCGTCTGTGTCACCAGCAGGTTGGGGTAGCGGTCCACCAGGCTGATGGCCGTCTCGCCACCGAAGTCGATATAGGCTTCATCCACCACCACTACCGAATCCGGGCTGGCCTTGAGGATCTGTTCCACCGCGTCCAGCGCCAGCACGCAGCCGGTCGGCGCGTTCGGGTTGGGGAAGATGATCCCACCGTTGGGCTTGGCATAGTCTGCCACGCGGATCTGGAACTGTTCGTCCAGCGGCACCGGGTCGGACTTTATGCCATAGAGGCCGCAGTAGACCGGGTAGAAGCTGTAGCTGATATCCGGAAACAGCAGTGGCAAATCGTGCTGGAACAGGCCGTGGAAGATATGCGCGAGGACCTCGTCGGACCCGTTGCCGAGGAACACTTTGCCGGCGTCGATCCCGTAATACCTGGCCACCGCCTGCTTGAGCAGGTCGCTGTTGGGGTCCGGGTACAGGCGCAGGTTGTCGTTCAACTCGGCCTGCATCGCCGCCAATGCCTTGGCCGACGGACCATAGGGGTTTTCATTGGTGTTGAGCTTGACCAGCTTGGTCAGTTTCGGCTGCTCGCCGGGTACGTAAGGCACGAGATCCTTGACGAAGGGGCTCCAGAATTTGCTCATGTCTCAGTTCCCCTCTTCAAGGATGCGGTATTCGGCGCTGCGGGCGTGGGCGCTCAGGGACTCGCCGCGGGCCAGGACCGATGCGGTCTTGCCCAGCTCGGAAGCGCCTTGTGGCGAGCAGAAGATAATCGACGAGCGCTTCTGGAAGTCATACACCCCCAGCGGCGACGAGAACCGCGCGGTGCCGGAGGTCGGCAGCACGTGGTTGGGGCCCGCGCAGTAGTCGCCCAGGGCTTCGCTGGTATGACGGCCCATGAAGATCGCGCCGGCGTGACGAATCGACGGCAGCCAGGCTTGCGGGTCAGCCACGGACAATTCCAGGTGTTCCGGGGCGATACGGTTGGCCACTTCGATAGCCTGGTCCATGTCGCGCACCAGGATCAACGCGCCACGGGCATTGATCGACTTTTCGATGATTTCGGTGCGATCCATGGTCGGCAGCAGCTTGTCGATGCTGGCGGCCACCTTGTCGAGGAACTCGGCGTCGGGGCTGACCAGGATCGCCTGGGCGTCTTCGTCGTGCTCGGCCTGGGAAAACAGGTCCATGGCGATCCAGTCCGGGTCGGTCTGGCCATCGCACACCACCAGAATTTCCGACGGGCCGGCGATCATGTCGATCCCAACTTGGCCAAACACGTGACGCTTGGCGGTGGCGACGTAGATGTTGCCGGGGCCGACCACTTTGTCGACCTTCGGCACGCTTTCGGTGCCGTAGGCCAGCGCCGCGACCGCCTGGGCGCCACCGATGGTGAAGACCCGGTCGACACCGGCGATGCAGGCAGCCGCGAGCACCAGTTCGTTGATTTCGCCGCGCGGGGTCGGCACGACCATGACCACTTCGGTCACGCCCGCCACTTTGGCCGGGATCGCGTTCATCAGCACCGACGAGGGGTATGAGGCTTTGCCACCCGGCACGTACAGGCCCGCACGGTCCAGCGGCGTGACCTTCTGGCCCAGTACGGTGCCGTCGGCCTCGGTGTAGCTCCAGGAGTCCTGTTTCTGTTTTTCGTGGTAGCTGCGCACCCGCGCAGCCGCCACTTCGAGGGCTTCGCGCTGTGGCGCGGTGATGCGCGTCAGGGCCAGTTCCAGACGTTCACGGGGCAGGATCAGGTCGGACATCGACTGGACGTCCAGGCCGTCGAACTGGCGGGTAAAGTCCACCAGGGCCGCGTCACCGCGCTCGCGCACGGCCTTGATGATGTCGAGCACGCGCAGGTTGACCGAGTCGTCGGACACGCTTTCCCAGCTCAGCAGATGATCCAGATGATGGGCGAAATCCGGGTCGGCAGCGTTGAGTCGGGCAATTGCAGTGGACGTGGTCATAGCGAGGGCCTCATAGGATTGGCAAAAACTCAGGCGCCCTAAACTACCGTTCGCTCCGCTTGGGCACCTGAGAATTCTGGCTATGAGGCGGATAGACGGGCGCAGCCTTTGGCTACGCAGGTGAGTCAACCGCGGTGTCGAGACTCCACTGCGGTGCGCAGGGTGTCGATCAACGCCTGGATACGGGCGTGCTGCATTTTCATCGAAGCTTTGTTGACGATCAGGCGGGAGCTGATGTCGGCAATGAAATCCTGGGGTTCCAGGCCATTGGCGCGCAGGGTGTTGCCGGTGTCGACCACGTCGATGATCTTGTCGGCCAGGCCGATCAGCGGCGCCAGCTCCATCGAGCCGTAGAGCTTGATGATGTCGACCTGACGGCCTTGCTCGGCGTAGTAGCGCTTGGCAACGTTGACGAACTTGGTGGCCACGCGCAGGCGCCCTTTTGGCTCGACGTCGCCGACACGGCCGGCGGTCATCAGCTTGCACAGGGCGATACGCAGGTCCAGAGGCTCGTACAGGCCCTGGCCGCCGTATTCCATCAATACGTCTTTGCCGGCCACGCCCAGATCGGCCGCGCCATGTTCAACGTAGGTCGGCACGTCGGTAGCCCGTACGATCAACAGACGAACGTCGTCCTGGGTCGTGGGGATGATCAGCTTGCGGCTCTTGTCCGGATTCTCGGTTGGCACGATGCCCGCTTCAGCCAGAAGCGGCAAAGTGTCGTCAAGGATGCGGCCCTTGGACAGTGCGATGGTCAACATGGGAAACGTCAATCCTTCATCAGGCTATTGCTGCCTGGTCGCATACGGCGCCAGACACAGATCGAGGCCATTACAGCCTCGATTTGAAACAAATCCTGTGGTGAGAGAGCGTACCCTCCCACCACCATTACAACCCCAGGGACTAGCCTGGTACGCGGCGAATTTTGGCGCCGAGCATCTGCAGTTTCTCTTCGATGCACTCATAACCACGGTCGATGTGGTAGATGCGGTCGATCAGCGTATCGCCTTCGGCAATCAGCGCCGAGATCACCAGGCTGGCCGAAGCCCGCAGGTCGGTCGCCATGACTGGCGCGCCCTTGAGTTTTTCGGTGCCGGTCACGATGGCGGTGTTGCCTTCGACCTGGATCTTCGCGCCCATGCGATGCAGTTCATACACGTGCATGAAGCGGTTTTCGAAGATGGTCTCGATCACCGCACCGGTGCCCTCGGCAATTGCGTTCAGGGAAATGAACTGTGCCTGCATGTCGGTCGGGAACGCCGGGTACGGAGCGGTACGCACGTTAACGGCTTTAGGCCGCTTGCCGTGCATGTTCAGTTCGATCCAGTCTTCACCGGTAGTGATTTCGGCACCGGCTTCGCGCAGTTTTTCCAGGACCGCTTCCAGGATGGTCGGATCGGTGTCCTTGACCTTGACACGGCCACCGGTGACGGCGGCGGCAACCAGGTAGGTACCGGTCTCGATGCGGTCGGGCATGACTTTGTAGGTTGCGGTGTGCAGACGCTCAACACCATCGATGGTGATGGTGTCGGTGCCGGCACCGGAAACCTTCGCGCCCATGGCGTTCAGGAAGTTGGCCAGGTCAACCACTTCCGGCTCGCGCGCGGCGTTTTGCAGCACGCTGCGGCCTTTGGCCAGGGCAGCGGCCATCATGATGTTCTCGGTACCGGTCACGCTGACGGTATCAAAGAAGAAGCTCGCGCCACGCAGGCCGCCTTCCGGCGCCTTGGCCTTGATGTAGCCGCCTTCGACGTCAATGATTGCGCCCATGGCTTCCAGGCCACGAATGTGCAGGTCAACCGGACGCGAGCCGATGGCGCAACCGCCAGGCAGTGCAACTTCGGCTTCGCCGAAACGCGCCACCATCGGGCCGAGCACCAGGATCGACGCACGCATGGTTTTCACCAGTTCGTACGGGGCGATCAGGGTCTTGATGGTGCGTGGGTCGATTTCAACCGAGAGCTTTTCGTCGATCACAGGCTCGATGCCCATACGACCGAACAGCTCGATCATGGTGGTGATGTCGTGCAGGTGCGGCAGGTTGGCCACGGTCACCGGGCCATCACACAGCAGGGTCGCTGCCAGGATCGGCAAGGCGGAGTTTTTTGCACCGGAGATGCGAATCTCGCCATCAAGGCGGGCACCGCCGGTAATAATCAATTTATCCATAAGAACTCTCGACGCCTTGGGGGCTCAGGTGCGCTCGGCCCAGGCCGCGCGGCTGAAAAATTTCATAGTGACCGCATGGATGCTGCCATCGGTGATCCACGGGTTCAAATGGGCATAGATCTGCTGCTGACGCTTGACGGGGCTAAGTGCCGCCAGTTCATCGCTAATCACGTTCAGCTGGAAGTTGCAGCCTTCGCCTTCAACTTCTACGGTCGTTTCCGGCAGCTTTCCTTCAAGAAAGCTCTTAACTTCTAGGGCCTGCATGCTCAACCTCTATCGGCGCCCAGTGCGCGCGGGTCGCACATCATACAAAAAAGCCCCGCGCCTGCGAACCCCGCATGGCAGGACTCTGACGGGGGGCTTCTCTAATAATGTGTATTAAGGATGCATCAACAACTCGTTCAAGCCGGAAACCTCGGCAATTTCGCGCATGTCTTCCGGCATTGCGCGGATGCTGACCGATTTTTTGGCTGCTTGCGCGTCACGCATGAAGCACAGTAGCAGCGATAAACCGACACTGCTGGACTTGGTCACCGCCGAACAATCCAGCACCAACGCAGGCGCAGTGCTGGTCTTGATCAGTGCCTGGCCCTGCTTGCGCAGGCCGAGCCCGGTGCGGTAATCCAGCACGCCGCTGATAAACAACTCGCCGGCGTCGCCGAGACGAACGGCCGACTCGGTCATTGCGCGGGCTTCCCGGCAGCTTTATCGGTTTCTTCCTTGGCTTTGGCGACTTCGCCGGCCCAACCATTGATGGTTTTGTCCAGGTCGTTGCCATTGCGCTGCATGGCATCGGCGAACTGATCACGGAACAGCTTGCCAATGTTGATGCCGTTGATGATCACGTTACGCAGCTTCCACTCGCCGTTGACCTTCTCCAGCGTGTACTGCACAGGGTAGACGGCGCCGTTGTTGCCCTTGACGCTCATGTTCACGCTGGTGCGATCACCTGACTCATCGCCGGCGGGTGCGACGGTAATACCCTGGTTGTTGTACTCAAGCAGCGCGTTCCCGTAGAACTGGAACAGGCCTTTCTTGAAGTTTTCCTGGAAGGTCTGCATCTGCGCAGGCGTTGCCTTGCGCGAATACTTGACCGTCATGATGCTGCGCGAGATGCCCTCGGCATCGACCACCGGGCCAACAATCGTGTTGAGCGCGTTGTAGAACTGGGTGGGATCCTGTTTGTACTTTTCCTTGTTGGCTGACAGGTCAGCCAACATCTTGTTGGTCGTGTCCTGCACCAGTTCGTGCGCAGAACCTGCTGCGTTGGCCATCAAGGGCAGCGCTGCAAGCAGTACCAGGAGGCCACGTCGCAAGGTAGAGATCATGTACAGATTCCTCATTTGGCGTCTTTATTGACCGTATTAAGCAGGAATTTACCGATCAGGTCTTCAAGCACCAGCGACGACTGTGTGTCGTGGATTGTCGAACCATCCTTGAGCAGGGCTGTTTCCCCGCCCACGCTGACACCGATGTATTTCTCGCCCAGCAAACCCGCGGTGAGGATAGATGCAGTGGAGTCGGTCGGCAGGTTATCCACCTTCTTATCCAGTTGCATGGTCACTCGACCGGTGAAGCTGTCGCGGTCCAGATCGATTGCCGTGACCTTGCCGATCGTTACACCGGCCATGGTCACCTTAGCTCTGACAGTCAAACCGGCGATATTGTCGAAGTACGCGTAAAGTTTATAAGTATCGGCGGTGGGGCTGGCCGACAGGCCGCTGACTCGCAGGGCCAACAACAGTAAAGCCAGGATGCCAGCCAGCAAGAAAAGGCCGACACCGATTTCCACAGTGCGGTTTTGCATCAGAAATCTCCAAACATCAAGGCGGTCAAAATGAAGTCAAGGCCCAGTACCGCCAGCGAGGCGTACACAACGGTCTTGGTGGTGGCGCGACTGATCCCTTCTGAGGTGGGTTCACAGTCGTAGCCTTGGAATACGGCGATCCAGGTCACTACAAAGGCGAAGACGATGCTCTTTATGATGCCGTTGAGCACGTCACCGCTGAAGGTCACGCTGTTTTGCATGTTGCCCCAGTAGGAGCCGTCGTAGACGCCCAACCAGTCAACCGCCACCCACGAACCGCCCCAGATACCCACCACGCTGAAGATCATCGCCAGCAGAGGCAGGGAAATGAAGCCGGCCCACAGGCGCGGCGCAACAATATACTTGAGCGGGTCCACGCCAATCATTTCCAGGCTGGACAATTGCTCGGTGGACTTCATGTTGCCGATTTCGGCGGTCAGCGCAGAACCGGCGCGACCCGCAAACAGCAATGCCGTAACCACCGGCCCGAGTTCGCGCAACAGCGTCAGGGCGACCATCTGCCCAACGGCCTGCTCCGAACCGTAGCCGGAAAGGATATTGAAGCCCTGCAACGCCAGCACCATGCCGATGAAGATACCCGACACCACAATAATGACCAGCGACATCACGCCAACTGAATGCAGCTGCTTGATCAGCAGGCCAAAACCGCCGCCAATGCCACCACGGCCAAGCAAGGCGTGAAACAGGAAAATCGTCGAACGGCCCAGCACTTCGACAACGTCGATGCCCGAGCGACCGAAAAGGCGAACCTTCTCGATGAGAGATGTCTTGCGCATCAGCGCTTCCCCAGAAGATCTGAGCGGTAATCCGCTGCCGGAAAGTGAAAAGGCACAGGGCCATCGGGATCGCCGGTCATGAATTGGCGAATGCGCGGGTTGTCGGCGTTCATCAGTTCCTCGGGCGTGCCCTGGCCCAGCACCTGGCCATCGCCCACTACATATAGGTAATCGGCAATGCTCGCGGTTTCTGCAAGATCATGGGACACCACGATGCTGGTAATGCCCAGCGCATCGTTGAGCAACCGGATCAGACGCACCAGCACGCCCATGGCGATGGGATCCTGACCGACAAAGGGTTCGTCGTACATGAGTATCTGCGGGTCGAGGGCGATGGCACGCGCCAGGGCGACACGACGCTTCATGCCGCCGGACAGTTCGTCGGGCATCAGGTCGATGGCACCGCGAAGGCCTACGGCCTGCAATTTCAGCAACACAATGTCACGAATCATTTCATCAGGCAGCTGGGTATGCACCCGCAACGGAAAGGCCACGTTCTCGAACACATCGAGGTCGGTGAACAGTGCGCCACTCTGAAAGAGCACACCCATGTGCTTGCGCGCGTCGAACAGATCGCTGCGCGACAGGGTCGGCAGGTTCTGGCCGTTGACCCACACTTCGCCGGCGCTGGGGCGCAATTGCATGCCCATCAGGCGCAACAGGGTGGTCTTGCCGCTGCCGGAAGGCCCCATGATGCCCGTGACCTTGCCGCGGGGAATGCGGATATCGACATTATTGAAGATGCTGCGCGTCCCGCGCTTGAAGGAAAGTCCCTTCAGCTCGACCGCGTAGGCGTTATCGGCACTCATCTAAACTCCTTGGGATGCAGCCTCTCACTCAGACACCACGCTTGCGACAAACGTTTGCAACGTTGGTGCAATAGCTGCGCATTAGTTGCCGCATGGGCAGGGCGGACCGAACTGGCGGCGAACTATATCACTGCTGGTACAAGGCGCCCAAGGCCGGAACAGCGCTAGTTCGGATTGAAGACAAGGAAAAAACGTTGCTTGAGATGAATCTCAAGCGCATCACGCATAAACCCTGACGAACTTGCGTGAGGGAATTGATCATTACCGTTATAATCGCCGACTTTTCGTCAGGCTATACGATTCCAGACATGAGCCAATCCAGCGACCTTATCCAATCCGCGCAACGCACCATCCGCCTCGAGCTTGAAGCCGTGGAAGGCTTGCTGGCCCATATCGACGCAGATTTCGTACGCGCCTGCGAGATGATTCTGGCCAGCAAGGGCCGCGTGGTCGTGGTCGGCATGGGCAAGTCGGGTCACGTCGGCAACAAGATCGCCGCCACGCTGGCCAGCACCGGGACCACCGCGTTCTTCGTGCACCCGGCCGAGGCCAGCCACGGCGACATGGGCATGATCACCAAGGATGACATCATCCTGGCCCTATCCAACTCCGGCACCACCAACGAAATCGTGACCCTGCTGCCGCTGATCAAGCGCCTGGGCATCCAGATGATCAGCGTCACCGGCAATCCGGAATCGACGCTGGCCAAGGCCGCCGAAGTGAACCTCAACGTTCACGTGGCCCATGAGGCCTGCCCGCTGAACCTGGCGCCGACCTCCTCCACCACCGCCGCGCTGGTCATGGGCGACGCCCTGGCCGTGGCGCTGCTGGAAGCCCGTGGGTTTACTGCTGAGGACTTCGCGTTTTCGCACCCGGGCGGCGCCCTGGGCCGTCGTTTGCTGTTGAAAGTCGAAAACGTCATGCACTCGGGCGATGAACTGCCCCATGTCCAGCGCGGCACGCTGCTGAAGGACGCGCTGATGGAAATGACCCGCAAGGGCCTGGGCATGACTGTAATCCTGGAAGCCGACGGACGCCTGGCCGGCGTATTCACCGACGGTGATTTGCGCCGCACCCTGGACCGCGCCATCGATATTCACACCGCCACCATTGATGCGGTGATGACGCCCCACGGCAAGACCGCTCGCCCTGAAATGCTCGCAGCCGAAGCATTGAAGATCATGGAAGACCACAAGATCGGCGCATTGGTGGTGGTCAATAGTGACGACCGTCCGATTGGCGCCCTGAACATGCACGACTTGCTGCGTGCGGGAGTGATGTAAATGAGCAGCGACCTGTTGCAACGCGGCAAGAACATCAAGCTGGCGATTTTCGACGTTGACGGCGTGCTGACCGATGGACGCCTGTATTTTCTCGAGGACGGCAGCGAATTCAAGACCTTCAACACCCTCGACGGCCTGGGCATCAAGATGCTGATGGCGGCGGGCGTGCAAACGGCGATTATCAGCGGCCGGAAAACCCCGGTTGTGGAACGCCGCGCACAAAACCTGGGAATTGCTCACCTGTATCAGGGCCGCGAGGATAAACTGGTGGTCCTGGACGAGCTTCTTGGCCAACTCAACCTAAGCTATGAGCAGGTCGCCTACCTGGGCGACGACCTTCCCGACCTGCCGGTGATTCGCCGTGTGGGCCTGGGCATGGCCGTCGCCAATGCGGCGGCGTTTGTTCGCGAGCACGCCCATGGCATCACCACCGCCCGTGGCGGTGAAGGCGCCGCCCGCGAGTTCTGCGAGCTGATCCTGCGTGCCCAGGGCAGCCTTGAAGCGGCCAACGCCGCCTACTTATAGAGCGTTTTATGCTGAGCAAAAAGATTCGCAACTTCCTGCTATTCGGGGTCATCGCCGCGCTGTTCCTGGCGGTGGGCTACTGGAATATCAGCCCGGAGCGCTTTCTCGACCAGCCTGCCGCGCAGGTTGACGAAGGCGCTATCGACTATTACGCCACTAATGCCAGGAGCGTGCAGTTCCTGCCCGATGGCAAGGTGCAATACGAAATGACCTCGGATAAGGTCGAGCATGTCAAAGCCAGTGAAATCACGCTGCTGACCAACCCCGACATGAACATTTACCGCGGCACCGAGTTCCCGTGGCACGTCACCAGCAAGCGTGGCGAGGTCAACCCGGACGGTACCGAGGTGGAACTGATCGACTCGGTGCGCATCGCGCGCACTGATGATAAAAAACGTGAGACCGTGATTACCAGCAGTCGCATGACCGTATTCCCGCAGAAGCAATATGCGCAGACCGAGCAAAACGTTAGAATCGACGGCGCTGGCGGTGTATCGACTGGCAAGGGAATGAAAGCGTATTTGAAAGAAAGCAGGATACACCTGCTATCGAACGTAAGAGGACAGTATGAGGCTCGTTAAAACTCTCCCTATTTTGCTCGGCCTGGGCGCAGCACTGGGAAGCGTGAGCGCCTGGGCTCTGCCGAACGATAGCCAGCAGCCGATCCACATTTCGGCTGACGATGCGCAACTGGACGATAAGCAAGGCGTCGCCACCTATACAGGCGGCGTGATCATCACCCAGGGCTCGATGAAGATCACCGGCAACACGGTGACACTGACTCGCACGCAGTCCGGCGACATCGACGTGGTGACTTCGGTAGGCAATCTGGCTTACTTCGAACAGAAGCAAAAGGCTGAAGATCCTGGCCCTATGAAGGGCTATGGCAAGACTATCCAATATCATGCGCAGCAAAATCGCATCGTTCTGATCGACCAGGCCAAGGTACTGAGTGCTGACGGTAACTCCACCGAAGGGGAGAAGATCGTTTACAACACCCAGACCCAGGTTGCGCAGGCGGGCCGCGCCAACGGCACCAAGGTCAGCGCGCCACGCCCACGCATCGACATGGTCATCCAGCCGAAGAAGAAGGCCGAGTAATGGCAACCCTGAAAGCCCAGCATCTGGCCAAGGCCTACAAAAGCCGTCAGGTCGTGCGCGACGTCAGCCTGTCGATCGACAGCGGCCAGATCGTCGGCTTGCTTGGCCCCAACGGCGCCGGCAAGACCACCTGCTTCTACATGATCGTCGGGCTGGTCCAGGCGGACCAGGGTCGTGTATTGATCGATGACCTGGACGTGAGCCACCAGCCGATGCACGGCCGTGCCCGCGCCGGTATTGGCTACCTGCCGCAGGAAGCGTCGATCTTTCGCAAACTGTCGGTCGCCGACAACATCATGGCCATCCTCGAGACCCGCAAGGAACTCGACCGTGACGGCCGCCGCAAGGAGCTGGAAAGCCTGCTGCAGGAATTCCACATCAACCACATTCGCGACAACCTCGGCATGAGCCTCTCCGGTGGTGAGCGTCGTCGTGTGGAAATCGCCCGCGCCCTGGCCACCGCACCCAAGTTCATCCTGCTGGACGAACCGTTTGCCGGCGTCGACCCGATCTCGGTGGGCGATATCAAGCAGATCATCCATCACCTCAAGGCCAAGGGCATTGGCGTGCTGATCACCGACCACAACGTCCGCGAGACTCTCGATATCTGCGAAACCGCGTATATCGTCAACGATGGCCAGCTGATCGCCGAAGGCGATTCCGCCACCATCCTGGCCAACGAACTGGTCAAGGAAGTGTACCTGGGTCATGAGTTCCGCCTGTAAGCCGGCCTGTCTGAAAAACGCGGTGAAAGGCCGTTTGCCAAGGTGCGCGGGAGTCAATGAAAACCTCCGGATTTTTATTGTTACCGCGCTCTAGGCAAAGCCCCCGATATCAGGCATATAATTTGCTTATGTTTGGCGCTCACGCGCCCTGTCGTGGATGGCGCATTGCGCCGGCGAATAAGGTGTTAAGCCCCTGCCATGAAACCATCGCTAGTCCTGAGAATGGGCCAGCAGCTGACGATGACACCGCAGCTGCAACAGGCCATCCGCCTGCTCCAATTGTCGACCCTGGACCTGCAACAGGAAATCCAGGAGGCCCTGGAGTCCAATCCGATGCTCGAACGCCAGGAAGAAGGCGACGACTTCGATAATGCAGACCCACTGGCCGACAACATCGAGCAAAAACCCAATTCCGACGTGCAGGAACCCTCCTACCAGGAGACCGCCCCCACGGTGGACAACCTTGAGGAAGGCGACTGGAACGAACGCATTCCCAACGAACTTCCCGTCGATACCGCCTGGGAAGACGTCTACCAGACCAGCGCCAGCAGCCTGCCCAGCAATGACGATGACGAGTGGGACTTCACCACCCGCACGTCGGTTGGCGAGAGCTTGCAGAGCCATCTGCTGTGGCAATTGAACCTTGCACCGATGTCGGACACCGATCGCTTGATCGCCGTGACCCTGATCGACTGCATCAACAATCAAGGCTACCTGGACGAGACCCTTGAGGAAATCCTCGAGGCGTTCGACCCGGAGCTGGACATCGAGCTGGACGAAATCGAAGCCGTCCTGCACCGCATCCAGCAATTCGAGCCCGCCGGTATCGGCGCGCGCAACCTCAGCGAATGCCTGTTGCTGCAACTGCGCCAGCTGCCGGCCAAGACCGCCTGGCTCGCCGAGGCCCAGCGTCTGGTCACCGATTACATCGACCTGCTGGGCAGCCGCGACTACAGCCAGTTGATGCGCCGCATGAAGCTCAAGGAAGACGACCTGCGCCAGGTCATCGAGCTGGTACAGAGCCTCAACCCGCGCCCCGGCTCGCAGATCGAATCCAGCGAGGCCGAATACGTAGTCCCCGACGTGATCGTGCGCAAGGACAACGAGCGCTGGCTGGTGGAGTTGAACCAGGAGTCGGTGCCGCGTCTGCGGGTCAATCCGCAATATGCAGGTTTTGTACGCCGCGCCGATACCAGCGCCGACAATACCTTCATGCGTAACCAGCTGCAGGAAGCGCGCTGGTTCATCAAGAGCCTGCAGAGCCGCAACGAAACCCTGATGAAAGTCGCCACCCAGATCGTCGAGCACCAGCGCGGTTTCCTGGAATACGGCGACGAAGCGATGAAGCCGCTGGTGCTGCATGACATCGCCGAGGCGGTAGGCATGCACGAATCGACGATTTCCCGGGTAACGACGCAAAAATTCATGCATACCCCACGAGGTATATATGAGCTGAAATACTTTTTCTCCAGCCATGTGAGCACCTCCGAAGGCGGCGAATGCTCGTCCACGGCGATCCGCGCGATCATCAAGAAACTGGTTGCCGCGGAAAATCAGAAAAAGCCATTGAGTGACAGTAAGATCGCTGGTTTACTGGAGGCACAAGGCATTCAGGTCGCCCGTCGAACCGTCGCCAAGTACCGCGAGTCCCTAGGGATCGCGCCTTCCAGCGAGCGTAAGCGTTTGATGTGACGGGCGGGCCGCAGCGTTCCAGTGGCAGGTATTCCTTACCTGTCGCTTTATGCACTGGCAACGAAGGAGAAGCTGTATGCAAGTCAACATCAGTGGACACCATGTAGAAGTCACCCCTCCAATGCGCGAATACGTCGAGCAGAAGCTGAAGAAGCTTGAAGGACATTTCGACAAGATCACCAATGTGCAGGTCATCATGAAGGTCGATAAGCTTCAGCAGAAAATCGAGGCGACCCTTCAGATTCCCGGTGGCGAAGTGGTTGCTAACGCCGAGCATGAAGACATGTATGCATCGATCGACTTGCTCACCGACAAGCTTGACCGCCAACTCAAAAAGCATAAGGAAAAGAATCTGCACCTGATGCAAGGTACAGGTCGTTAACTCTCCCCCCATGATCCGACTTGAAACCATCCTGACCCCCGGCCGTTCCCTTGTGAACGTGCCGGGCGGCAGTAAAAAGCGCGCCCTCGAACAAATTGCCAACCTGATCAGCAGCCAAGTGCCTGAACTGGAGATGCAAGATGTCTTCGAGGCCCTGATTGCCCGTGAAAAACTCGGTTCCACCGGTTTTGGCAACGGCATCGCCATTCCTCACTGCCGCCTCAAAGGGTGCGAGACACCGGTCAGCGCGCTGCTGCACCTGGACGCTCCTATCGATTTCGACGCCATCGATGGTGCACCGGTCGACCTGCTGTTCGTACTGCTGGTCCCGGAAGCCGCCACCGATGCACACCTGGAACTGCTTCGGCAGATCGCCAGCATGCTCGACCGCAAGGAAGTACGCGACAAGCTGCGCAGTGCCAGCAGCAACGAGGCGCTGTACCAGGTTGTCCTGGATGAACAGAACGGGCAGTAACCATGCGTTTGATCATCGTCAGCGGCCGTTCCGGCTCGGGTAAAAGCACCGCCCTCAACGTTCTTGAGGACAACGGTTTCTACTGTATCGACAACCTGCCCGCCGGCCTGCTGCCGGAACTGGCCGAGCGCGCGCTGATCCACACGGAGCTGGCGCAGCCGCTGGTCGCGGTGTCGATTGACGCCCGCAATCTGCCAAGCCACCTCTCGCGGTTCCCCGAACTGCTCGAGGAGGTGCGCGCCAAGCATATCCATTGTGACGTGTTGTACCTGGACGCCGACGAAGAGACCCTGCTCAAGCGCTTCTCCGAGACCCGCCGGCGTCACCCTCTGAGCAGCGCCCAGCGTTCGCTGGCCGAAGCCATTGAGGACGAAACCAAGCTGCTGGGGCCGATCATTGACCTGGCCGACCTCAAGATCAACACCACCAGCCTTAACCTTTACCAGTTGCGCGATGCCATAAAGCTGCGCCTGTTGAACCAGCCGGAGCCGGGCACGGCGTTTCTCGTGGAGTCGTTTGGCTTCAAGCGAGGCATGCCGGTGGATGCCGACCTGGTATTCGATGTGCGCTGCCTGCCAAACCCCTACTGGAAGCCGGAGCTGCGTGAACAATCCGGTTTGGACCAGCCGGTGGCCGATTACCTGGCCGCACAACCGGATGTAGAGGAGATGTTCCAGGACATTTCCAGCTACTTGCTCAAATGGCTGCCGCGCTTCGCCGCCAGTAATCGGGCCTATGTCACCATTGCCATCGGCTGCACCGGCGGTCACCACCGCTCCGTCTACCTGACGGAGCGCCTGGGCCAGGTGCTGCAAAAAACCCTCAAGAACGTCCAGGTCCGCCACCGCGACCTTAGCTGAAAGGAACACACCCGCGATGCCCGCTCGTGAAATTGAAATCATCAACAAGCTGGGTTTGCACGCCCGGGCCTCGGCCAAGTTCGTCGGCGTCGCCGGCCAGTTCCCCTGCCAGATCCGCGCCGGGCGCACCCCGGACGCCATGGTCGACGGCAAGAGCATCATGGCCATGATGATGCTGGCGGCCGGCAAGGGCACCAGGATTCACTTGAAGACCGAAGGCGAGCAGGAGCAGGAAGCGATGGACGCCTTGGTGGCGCTGATCAACAACTACTTCGATGAGGGTGAGTGAACTCACCCTCTGAGACGGGCATGAGGTCGCAACGACTTCAGCCCAAAGCGGTATCCATCACCATCATCAGGCAAAAACCGATACACAGCCCAAGGCTGGCGAGCTTTTCGTGACCATTGCGCCGCGATTCAGGAATGACTTCGTGGGTCACCACCAGCAGCATCGCACCTGCGGCAAGGGCCAGGCCCAAAGGCAGCAGCACCTCGGCCAGACTTACCAACCACGCGCAGAGTACAGCGAACACCGGCTCCACCAGGCCTGACGCAGCACCGATCAGGAACGCCTTGACCCGTGACATCCCCGCCCCGGCCAATACCAGCGCAATCACCAGGCCTTCAGGCACATCCTGCAACGCAATGCCCATCGCCAGGCTATCGGCATCCGGCATTCCGCCACCGGCGGAGACGCCCACCGCCATGCCTTCCGGAATGTTGTGGGCGATGATGGCAAACACGAACAGCCAGATGCGCGGCGGGATCACCGGCTTGTCTGGCGTGCCCACCAGCATTTCCGGGCTGGCACCGGAGACCTGGCGGTCAACCAGGTACAGCCCGAATGCTCCGAGCATAATGCCGAAACAGATCAAGCCACTGGCGCCCCAGGGCGTCAGTCCCAGGCTCTCAGCCGCGCTAATGCCTGGCACGATCAGCGAGAACGCCGTCGCCGCCAGCATCACCCCAGCACCAAAGCCCAGCAACGTATCGCTCAGCGCCACCGGCATGCGCCGGATGACCAGCACCGGAACGGCACCGAGCGCCGTGCCGAGCGCGCAGATGGCCCCGCCCTGCAGGGCGCGCAGAATACGCGGTTCCAGGTCCAGCCAGGCCAGCCCGTGGGCTACCAGCAATGCAGAACCTGCCAATAGCAGCAGCGAACCAAATGCATAACGAAACATTCGCCCGCTGCTGATCGCCAGTGTTTCAATGCCCATAGTCGGCCTTAGATCTTGTTATGAGGTTGAATTCAGGCAACAGCGGCCTGATAGCGCGCGGCAACTTCCGGCCAGTTGATAACACTGTAGAAGGCATTGATGTATTCGGGGCGGCGGTTCTGATACAGCAGATAGTAGGCGTGCTCCCAGACGTCCAGGCCGAGGATCGGCGTATTACCGTTCATCAGCGGACTGTCCTGGTTACCGCTGCTTTCCACCACCAGGGTCTTTTGCGGGGTGACACTCAGCCACGCCCAGCCGCTGCCGAAACGGGTCAGGGCCGCCTTGGTGAATGCTTCCTTGAAGCTATCGAATCCACCCAACTGCTCGTCGATCGCCTTGCCCAGCTCGCCCTCGGGTTTACCGCCGCCCTTGGGCGACATCACCGCCCAGAACAACGAATGGTTGGCGTGCCCGCCGCCTTGGTTGATCACCGCAGCGCGCATTTTTTCCGGCAGCTGCTGCACGCTGGACACCAGCTTCTCCACCGGCCAGCCCGCAAACTCGGTGCCTTCTACGGCCGCGTTGAGGTTGTTGATGTAGGTCTGGTGGTGCTTGGTGTAATGAATTTCCATGGTCTGCGCATCGATATGCGGTTCCAGGGCGTCATAGGCGTAAGGCAAGGCAGGCAAGGTGTAAGTCATATCAATGTGCTCCGTAGTGGGAAGTGGTCGGTTGCACCGCAGCGCCACCCAGCAAGCGATGGGTGCGCGGGTACTCACCGTGATCGCTGATGAAGTTCAATAGCTCGACGTAAGTCTTGCTGCTCTGACGCAGGGCCGCTTCGCGTAATTGCGGGCTCAACCGCGAGTCCTGCATGGTTTGCAGCAGACGCTGGTGAATCGCGCAGAGGTATTCGGCGCTCTCTTCCGGCTGGTTCAGGCGCAGGTGCAGATCCGCCAGGTTGTGATGGGAAATGACGCAGGCCGCCACCGCTTCGTCGGCGTCCGCCCAGCGTTCGAACAACACTTGGGCCAGGGCCAGGGCTTGCAAGTAGGCCTCGCGAGCATCCACCAGTTCGCCGGCCATAAAACAGCGATTGGCCCGTTCGATCGTGCGTTTCCAGTGCTCCATGGTGAGCCTCCAAAGCAGGGTCGGTGATTACACGCCGCCGGCGGTGAGCTTTTCCGGATCCAGCAGGATTTCCAGTTGGCTGCGCGGCAAGTCGGTGTGCTCGAGGGCGACATCAATCACCGGGCGACCCTGCTGATAGGCCGTCTTGGCTATCTCGGCAGCCTTTTGGTAACCGATGATCGGGTTGAGTGCGGTGACCAGGATCGGGTTGCGCGATAACGCCTCCTTGAGCTTGGCTTCGTTGACCTTGAAGCTGGCAATGGCCTTGTCTGCGAGCAAACGGCTGGCATTGGCCAGCAATTGGAGACTGCTGAGCAGGTTCTGGGCAATGATCGGCAGCATCACGTTCAGCTCGAAATTGCCCGACTGGCCGGCGACGGTGATCACCGTATCGTTGCCGATGACCTGCGCGGCGACCATGGCGGTCGCTTCCGGGATCACCGGGTTGACCTTGCCGGGCATGATCGAGGAGCCCGGCTGCAGGGCTTCGAGTTCGATTTCACCGAGGCCGGCGAGCGGGCCGGAGTTCATCCAGCGCAGGTCGTTGGCAATCTTCATCAGCGACACGGCGGTGGCTTTCAGCTGGCCGGAGACGGCAACGGCGGTGTCCTGGGAGCCGATCAGTGCAAACAGGTTCTTGCCTGGGGTGAAGGTCACGCCGGTCAGGGTGCTCAATTGCTGGCTGAAACGCGCGGCGAACTGCGGGTGTGCGTTGATCCCGGTGCCGACCGCCGTGCCGCCCTGGGCCAGCGCTTGCAGGCTTGGCAGCAGGTCCTGCAAGTGCCCGATGTTGGCCTTGAGCTGCTGCGCCCAGCCGTTGAGCACCTGGCTCATGCGCACCGGCATGGCGTCCATCAGGTGCGTGCGGCCGGTCTTGATGAACGGGTGGACCTCTTCGGCTTTTTGCTCGATCACCTGAACCAGGTGCAGCAAGGCCGGCAGCGTATGCTCATGCAGCACCAGCGCGGCACTGACGTGGATAGTGGTCGGAATGATGTCGTTGCTGCTTTGGCCGCAGTTCACGTGATCGTTGGGGTTTACCGGCTCGCCCAGCAAACGGGTCGCGAGGGTCGCAATCACCTCGTTGGCATTCATGTTGGAGCTGGTGCCGGAGCCGGTCTGGAAGATATCCACCGGGAAGTGCCGCATGAAATCACCTTCGAGCAAACCTTGGGCGGCATCGACGATAGCCTTGCCCTGCCCTGCGCTGATTTGTTCGAGGTCGACGTTGACTTTGGCGGCGGCGGCCTTGGCCAGGATCAATGCGCGGATGAATTGCGCCGGCATGGGTTGATGGCTGATCGGGAAATTGTTTACCGCGCGCTGGGTCTGGGCGCCGTACAAAGCCTCGGCGGGCACCTGCAGTTCGCCCATGCTGTCGCGTTCGATACGGGTATTACTCATCGGAGGATCCTTGGACCAGGTCAGTAACGGAAAGAGAGGGCAACAATTGGCACGTAGCCAATTGCCAAGCGAAGGTCTGCCAGCGCTTGAGGCGGCAGGCACAGTGGGAGAGCTTTTCCAGATCGCGCAGTGGGCGCCAGGCCTGATCCAGGCACATGGAACGCCAATGCCAGGGCAGCACGATATCGCTGGCGGTATCGAGTAGCAGACGGAATGAGGTTTCAGCGATCGTCCACGGATGGGTGGCGGTGCAACACGCCAGGTAGCGGCCCTCATTGAGGTAGTGTTCGATCAGACGCGGCTCGTTGGGGTCGAGGCCGCAACGAATCTGTCGGCTCATCCAGCGCCAGCTCTCAAGATAAGGATCCTCATGCAGGACAGGCTTCATGATCCACACTCATTCGGTAATGAGATTTATTATTAAATGATATTAAGAATCAAAACAAGGGTGGCGTGATAATCCCTTGTCACACACACAAAAAAAAGCGCGCCATCTTCAAGACGGCGCGCCTTTGGGTGGAGCAATGGATGAATCAGCTACCGGCGACGGTCATCCGCTCGATCAACACCGACCCTGTGCGAATGTTGCTGCGCAGTTCCAAGTCATTACCCACCGCGACGATCTGCTTGAACATGTCGCGCATGTTGCCGGCGATGGTCACCTCCTGGACGGCAAACTGAATCTCGCCGTTTTCCACCCAGAAACCCGCGGCACCACGGGAGTAATCACCCGTGACCATGTTCAAGCCATGGCCCATCAATTCGGTCACCAGCAGGCCACGCCCCATGCGCCGCAACAGGGCGGCCTGGTCTTCCTCGCCATGGGTGACGAACAGGTTGTGCACGCCGCCGGAGTTGGCAGTGCTTGGCAGGCCGAGTTTGCGGCCGGAATAGGTGCTCAATACGTAGGAAACCAGCTCGCCGTTCTCGACGAAAGGCTTCGCGTAAGTCGCCAGGCCATCGCCGTCGAACGATGTGCTGCCCATGGCGCGCATCAGGTGGGGGCGTTCGTCAATGGTCAGCCACTCTGGAAACAGTTTCTGGCCGATCGCACCCTCGAGGAACGACGACTTGCGGTACAGGTTGCCACCGGAAATCGCCCCCAGGAAACTGCCGAACAACCCACCGGCCAACTCTGCGGAAAACAGCACCGGCACTTCGCAGGTTGGCACCGGGCGCGCACCCAGGCGACTTGCCGCACGTTGCGCGGCGCGCTGGCCAATGCTGACTGGGTCAGCGAGCAGGTCGCCCTGGCGGTTCACGTCGTACCAGTAATCGCGCTGCATCTGGCCATTGGCCTCGGCGATCATTACACAGCTCAGGCTATGGCGCGTGGAAGCATAACCGCCGATAAAACCATGGCTGTTGCCGTACACGCGGCAACCCTGATGGGTACTCAACGTGGTGCCATCAGCGTTCTTGATGCGGGCATCGGCGTCGAATGCCGCCGCTTCGCAGACCAAAGCCTGCTCGATGGCCTGCTCTGGCGTGATGTCCCAAGCGTGGAACAGATCGAAATCCTGCAGGTCCTGGGCCATCAGCGCCTTGTCGGCCAAGCCTGAGCTTTCATCTTCGGAGGTGTGCTTGGCGATGGCCAATGCAGCGGCCACGGTTTCGCGGATCGCCTCCGGGCCGCTGGCCGAGGTACTCGCCGACCCTTTGCGCTGCCCTACATACAAGGTGATGCCAAACCCTTGGTCGCGATTGAACTCAACGGTTTCCACTTCCCGCTGACGGACCGACGTCGACAGCCCTTGCTCCAGCGACACCGCCACTTCACAGGCGCTGGCCCCCTGGCGCTTGGCCTCGGCAAGGATCTGCTCGACTTGTTCCTGCAGTGCCGGTAACGCTTGCGGACCGACGCTTTGGGCTGCACTCATGGTTTTCTCCACTCAAATTCTGCTTTCGGTTAAGGCCATCGAGCGACCGGGCCGGACAAGCGGCCCCCGACTGGTTATCATGGCGGCGTTTCTTTGCGGACTGCCACCATGGTTGATTCTTACGACGACTCCCTCGATGGGGAGAAAAGCAAAACCCAGGTCAAACGTGAGCTGCATGCTCTGGTTGACCTCGGCGAGCGCCTTACAACGCTCAAGAAGGATTTGATTGCAAAACTGCCGTTGACCGACGAAATGCGCCGGGCTTTGGCGGATGCGCCCAAGCACACCGCGAATATCGCGCGTAAACGGCACATCATGTTTATCGGCAAACTGATGCGCGATCAGGACACTGACGCCATTCTGGCCTTGCTTGATCAAACCGATGCCTCCACTCGCCAGTACAACGAACGCTTCCATAACCTGGAGCGTTGGCGTGACCGCCTGATTGAGGGCGATGACGCCGTGCTGGAGAAATTCGTGCTGGACTATCCGGATGCGGACCGCCAGCAACTGCGCTCCCTGATCCGTCAGGCCCAGCATGAGCAGGCGCATAACAAAGCGCCGGCCACCAGCCGTAAAATCTTCAAATACATCCGAGAGCTGGACGAGACTCAACGCGGTCTGCGCTGATCCTCTTCCGCGGGTGGCGGTCTTCGCCACCCGAAGCTCCACGGCTCACGACCCCGTGCCACCCACGGTGATCGCATCAATCTTCAGCGTTGGCTGGCCGACACCCACCGGCACCGACTGCCCATCCTTACCGCACGTGCCCACACCGCTGTCCAGCGACAGGTCGTTGCCGACCATCGACACCTTGCTCATCGCCTCCGGGCCATTACCGATCAACGTTGCCCCTTTGACCGGCGCGGTAATCTTGCCGTCTTCGATCAGGTACGCCTCGCTGGTGGAAAACACGAACTTGCCGCTGGTGATATCCACCTGGCCACCACCGAGGTTGGCGCAGTAGATGCCGCGCTTTACCGAAGCGATGATTTCCGCCGGATCGCTTTGGCCACCGAGCATGTAGGTATTGGTCATGCGTGGCATCGGCAGGTGCGCATAAGATTCGCGGCGGCCGTTACCGGTGCGGGCAACCCCCATCAGGCGAGCGTTGAGCTTGTCTTGCATATAGCCCTTGAGCACGCCGTTTTCGATCAGGGTGGTGCACTCGGTTGGGGTCCCCTCATCATCCACGCTCAGCGAGCCACGACGCCCGGCCAGGGTGCCGTCATCGACGATAGTGCAGAGCTTGGACGCAACCATTTCGCCCATGCGCCCGCTGTAGGCCGAACTGCCCTTGCGGTTGAAGTCCCCTTCCAGGCCATGCCCGACCGCTTCGTGCAGCAGCACACCGGACCAGCCCGAACCCAGCACTACCGGCAGGGTACCCGCCGGTGCCGGAATCGCTTCCAGGTTGACCAGCGCCTGGCGCAACGCTTCACGGGCATACCCCATGGCGCGGTCATCGCTGAGGAAATAACGGTAGTCGGTACGCCCGCCGCCGCCATGGCCACCGCGCTCGCGACGACCGTTCTGCTCGACGATCACACTCACGTTGAAACGCACCAGCGGCCGTACATCCGCCGCCAGGCCGCCATCGGTGGACGCCACCAGGATACGTTCCCACACGCCGGCCATGCTCACGGTGACCTGCTGGATACGTGGGTCCAGGGCACGGGTGGCCGCGTCGACACGCTTGAGCAGCTCGACCTTTTCCGCGCGGCTGATCACTTCCAGTGGGTTATCCGGTGCGTATAACTGGGCCACGTCCTGGGTGCTGAATGCCTGCACCGTGCCATTTTGCCCGGCGCGCGAGATCGAGCGCGCAGCACGCGCCGCCAGGCCCAAGGCTTCCAGGGTGATCGCGTTGCTGTAGGCGAAACCGGTTTTCTCACCGGATTGCGCGCGAACGCCGACCCCCTGATCAAGATTGAAACTGCCTTCCTTGACGATCCCGTCTTCCAACGACCAGGACTCGGAGATCTGGCCCTGGAAATACAGATCGGCCGCGTCAATGCCCGGCCCGGCCAGATCGCCGAGCACGGTTTGCAGACTTTCGATGGTCACGCCACCGGGTGCCAGGAGGTGTTCACTGACTGAGGACAACAACTCGCTCATAGGTATGGCCTTAAATTCATCGTTCCGAAGCAGGCCGCTGTGCGCCCTGCGAGAAAAAGCGCCGGTGGTTGACCACCGGCATGCGCGCCCGAATCGACGCCTGTTCACTGCTATCGCGCTCGGCCAACAACACCGCTTCGCCTTTGTCCTGTTGTGCCAGCACACGCCCCCACGGGTCGACAATCGCCGCGTGCCCATGGGTTTCCCGTGGGCCCGGATGCACACCGCCCTGGGCGGCCGCCAGCAGGTAGCACTGGGTTTCGATGGCCCTTGCACGCACCAGCACATCCCAATGCGCGGCGCCGGTCACGGCCGTAAACGCCGAAGGTGCGCTAATCAATTGCGCCCCCGCCGCACGCAACTCGCTGTAGAGCTCGGGGAAGCGCAAGTCGTAACATACCGTCAGCCCCAGGCGGCCGACCGGTGTATCCGCGACCACCACGTTGCCACCGAAAGCATAGTCATCAGACTCGCGATAGCGACCTCGAGCGTCCGCCACATCGACATCGAACAAATGCAGCTTGTCGTAACGGGCAACGGTCTCGCCGCGATCATCGACCAACAGCGAGCAGGCATGTGGCTTGGCGTGCGGTTGATCCTCGGGTGGCAACGGCAAAGTACCGGCCACTATCCATAAGGTGAGGTCGCGGGCGGTCTGTTTCAACCATGGCAGGATCGGGCCGTCGCCCAGCGCTTCGGCGCGGCCGATATCGGCCACATCGCGACGGCCCATGGCGGCGAAGTTTTCCGGCAGCACCGCCAACTTCGCACCACCCGCCGCCGCTTGCTCCAGCAGACGCCGGGCCTGGGCCAGGTTGGCCAGCACGTCGCTCTGGCTGACCATTTGAATTACCGCAAAGGACATGGGCCGACACTCCCTGAAGGATAGGTGGCCATGCTACTCCACAGGCTCTCAGTTTGGCTTTTCAAATGGCTTGTCGAAAGTGATTTTCGGGTCTTTCCATGGGCCTTCCACCTTGTATTGCACGCTGGCGAAGCGCGCAACACGGTCACCGATCAGCTTGTCGATCAGGAACAACGCACCGCCAATCGCCGGCGCGCCCACGATCAGCGCGGCGATCGGCAGGTTATTGGTGACCGGCAGGGTGACCAGCAGCTTGGCGTCAACCCGGTCGGCGACCAGGTCCAGGGTGCCGTTGAGCTCCAGGTTGGTCGATGGCCCGGTCATGGTGATCGGTTCACGGGTCACGAACACACCGTCACTGGCGGCCAGCAAGCCTTTGACCCGGTCATAGCTCAGGCCCTTGCCGAGCAAGTCGGAAAAGTCCAGGCGCAACCGGCGCCCGATGGAGTTGAAATTCAACAGGCCGAATACCCGCAGGGCCTGGGCACCGCCTTCCACTTCCACGAACTGACCGTTGCGAAATGCCGCGTCCAGGCTGCCCGAGAAGCGCTTGGGCCCTACATAGGCCGGCGAACCGGGCCAGCGACCATCCACGTCCAGATGGAAATCCTGGCTGGTGACGGTCGGTGCATAACCCCACCCCTTGAGCACATCACCAATATTCTTGCCGTCCAGGCGGCCCTTGTACCAACTGCCGCTGGCGCCCGCTGCGCCCTCCCAACCACCGGCCCCCTTGAGCTGCATGCCCTTGAGGCCCAGGTCCAGGTTAGTGAACGCCAGGCCCTTGGCGGTCGGGCGGATTTTCAGCGACCAGGCGCCGACCAGGTCCGGGCCTTGGAACAACTGGTCAATGGCGATATCCAGCGCCGGAATATCCTTCGGATCGATGCTCGCCAATGGGTCCGGAGCGTTTTCGTCCGCCTGCACCGTCGGGTCCACCGCCGGCAGTTTCACGTATTGCAGGTTGATCGCAATCGGTGCGCCCTTGGCGTCCGGCAGGTTGACCGTGCCCTTGGCCTGCTGGCTGTCGAACTGCAAGCCCCACGCCGCCTGCTTACTGTCCAATTGCAAGTTCACTCGATCAAACTGGGTGCCGAAACCGGTCAGCTTGCCCACCTTGAAATCGGCGCCGCTGAGCAATTGCTTGGCACTGCCGCCAGGATCGTTCCCGGCATACTGGTTGACGAGCTTTCTCCAGGGATCGATATCCAGTTCCGACAGCACGCCGCGAATACGCAAGCCCCTGGCACCTGGCAGCACCGCTTCGCCATCACCGAGGAACAGCTCTCCCCGGCCATCATTGAATTTGTCCGGCGGCGCGGCAAAAGTAAAATTCGCCAACTCGCCGTAATCGAACCAATAGCGGCGCTCGGCGCCCTGCAGGGTCATGCGAAATACGCTGTCACGGCCCTGGCTGGCCGGCATGCCGAACGGCGCGGGCAAATCCACCGCCACGCCCTTGAGGTTCGAGCTCACCATCAGTTGGCTGTCGGCGCCGCTCAGGTCCAGTTGCAACTGGTAGGGAATATCACCGGAGACCGGCAACGGCTGAGTGACGTTCAGCCAATCCGCCAGCCGCTTGACCGTCACCTGGCCCTTGGCAACCACGCGCGTGCTGACAGTACCCGGCTTGCCGTCGGCAAAGATCTGCGCGGTGATCGGCCGGTCGAACGCCTGGGCCGTGATGTTCTGCCCACTGAGGCCCTTGGTGCTGTCGAAGCGCAAATCGCCCTTGAGCTGGGTCAGGTCAAGGGTGGGCTCCGCCAGTTGCAGTCGCGCCTTATCGGTTTTGAAGTCCACCACGATTTTCGGCTCGGCGCCCTTGGTCAACGGGATATCCAGGTCGAGATTGCCTTGCAGATCGCCCTCACCTTTCCAGCCGGCAAACGTCGATGCCGTGCCGATCGGTGCTTCCTGGAGGATCTTCAGGCCATCGCCCAAACCGCCGGCAAAACCACCCGTCAGCAACAGATGGCTGTCCTTGCCGGCAGGCGCGTGGGGAATATTGACGTAGATGTCCTTGACCTTGGTGTCGAGCAACTGGCCCTTGCTCGCCAGGATGCGTACGCCGCTCTCCTCGACAAACACTTCGCCGTTGACCTTGCTCACATGGGGCCAGCCGGGCTGAAACGCCAGCTCGGCGTCATGCACCTTGAAGAACAGGCTGATATTGCGCGAAGCCCGCAACGCGTCGTGGTTCAGCGAACCCTGGTACTGGAAGAAGCCCTGGTCCACCGCCCCCTTGAGAATCGCCGTGCGCAACCATTCATCGAGTGCCGGGCTCAACACCGCCGGCAGGTACTTGGGGGTGAAGCGCCCGTCGCCATCGACCATGCCGACGCGCAGGTCCATGTAGTCTTCCTGGCTATGGTCGAAATGCAGGCGAATCAGGAAGTCGGCGGCGATCTTGCCCTCCTCGCCCAGCACCTTGATATACGGGGCGATCAGGGTGAAACCTTGCTTGTCCAGCTTCCAGGTCAGGCGTGCATTGGCCTGCAGGTACTGCCAGGGCTTGGCGAAGATCGGGTCAAGGTGCAGGGAGAAGTCTTTGCTGTCCATGCGCAACTCGCCATGGCCCAGGTCGCCACTGATACTGCCCGATACGTTACGCGCGGCGGGCGCGCCAGAGTAGGCATCAAAACCGATGCGCTCGAGGTTGGCGGCGAAGCTGACTTTTTGATCGGTGGTGTCTTGAGGGCGAAAGTCCACCAGCACATTACGCAGCAGGCCAGTGGCCTTGAGGTGCTCGAGGGTTTTGGCGAAACCTTCCGGCAGCGGCGCCAGGGCATTGAGCAGTGGCGTGAGCGGCGTGAGGTCCAGGCGGTCGGCCTGGAGCTTCCAGACTTCCTGGTCCTTGTCGCTAGCCAGGGTCTGCTGGAGTTGCAGGCGGGATTCCCAACGGGTTTCCCCCAGGTTCATCGCCAGGGAGTCGAACAGCACCTTGAGGCCGGTGTCGCTGCGCTGCAGGTAGGCGGTGAGCGCAAGGTTTTCGATGTGCACAGGCTTGCGCTCGGCGTAACGGCCTTTGACCTGAGGCGAGTTGAGGCGCACCACAGCGCTTTGCACGGTGCCTTTGGCCCAGGTCAGCCAGAATTCGCCACCGGCCTTGAATTGGCTGAGTGTCCACTGCTGGGTCAGCTTGGCCGGGATCCACTTGGCCCAATCGCTTTGCGGCAGGCTCAGGTAGGCCTGGACTTCGCCGTCCTTCCACTGGCTGGCGCGAATACGCGTGCGCAGGCTCAAGGCGAGCGGCTGGCCATCGGGCAGGGTCAAGCGCGCGTCCAGACGCTGGCGGGTCATGCCGGTGTGCAGGCTCAGCCCGACATACGTCAGCGTCACGGGTGCCTGGTCAAACGGTTGCAACGTGACCTGGCTGTCGAGCAGCGACACACGCTTGACCCGCTGCATGCGCGTGAGCAACTGCTCCGGGTCCAGCGGCTGGTCGTCGCGCATCGGCAGGCCCTGAAGGGCCCATTTGCCGTCCTTGTCTTCCTTGACGCTGAGCTGCAAGCCACTGACTTGCAAATGCGCAATGCGCACTTCGCGCGCCATGAGGCTGGCCCAGATATCCGGCACCACTTCGACCTGGTCCAGGCGCAGGGCACTGCTGCCCTCGCCCACCATCACATCATGGGCCAGCAATACCGGGGCGAAGCCGCTCCAGCGGCCTTCAAGACTGCCGATATGCAGGGGCATGTCCACCGCAGCCTGGGCCTTGGCTTCGACTTCCCCACGGTATTCGGCCACCAGTGGGGTCAATTCACGGCCCAGGCTCACATACACGGCCGCCAATACCAGCAGCAAGGCGCAGAGGCCCAGGCCCCAACGGGTCAAAGCGGCAAAAAAGCGTATCAGACGCTCCATGTCAGGCGACCCTCAAGGCGGTAGTCGGACGGCAGATCACGGTCTGTCCGTCGCGTAAAAGGGAAAACGATTGGGGATCAGAGCAGCACCACGTCGTATTGTTCCTGGGAATACATGGTTTCGACCTGGAAGCGAATCGTGCGCCCGATAAACCCCTCCAGCTCGGCAACGTTGCCGGACTCTTCGTCCAGCAGCCGATCCACCACTTTCTGGTTGGCGAGTACTCTATAACCTTCGGCCTGATAGGCTCGCGCCTCTCGTAGGATTTCACGGAAAATCTCGTAGCAAACCGTTTCCGGCGTCTTCAATTTACCGCGCCCCTGGCAACTGCTGCATGGCTCGCACAGCACCTGTTCGAGGCTTTCGCGGGTGCGCTTGCGGGTCATCTGCACCAGGCCCAGTTCGGTAATGCCGATAATGTTGGTCTTGGCGTGATCGCGTTCCAGCTGCTTTTCGAGGGTACGCAGCACCTGGCGCTGGTGCTCTTCATCTTCCATGTCGATGAAGTCGATGATGATGATGCCGCCCAGGTTGCGCAGGCGCAGTTGGCGGGCAATCGCCGTAGCCGCTTCGAGGTTGGTCTTGAAGATCGTCTCTTCAAGGTTGCGATGACCGACGAACGCGCCCGTGTTGACGTCAATGGTGGTCATGGCTTCCGCCGGGTCCACCACCAGATAGCCGCCGGACTTGAGTGGCACCTTGCGTTCCAGGGCTTTCTGGATTTCATCTTCGACGCCATACAGGTCAAAGATCGGCCGTTCGCCTGGGTAATGTTCCAGGCGGTCGGCAATTTCCGGCATCAGCTCGGCGACAAACTGTGTGGTGCGCTGGAAGGTTTCCCGCGAGTCGATGCGAATTTTTTCAATCTTCGGGCTGACCAGGTCGCGTAGCGTGCGCAGAGCCAGGCCCAGGTCTTCGTAAATGACGCTTGGCGCGCTGATGGTCTTGATCTGCACGTCGATCTGGTCCCACAACCGGCGCAGGTAACGGATGTCCATCAGGATTTCATCGGCGCCCGCGCCCTCCGCGGCGGTGCGCAGGATAAAACCACCGGCCTCCTTGATGCCTTCGGCGGCCACGCAATCGCTGACCACCTTCTTGAGGCGTTCGCGCTCGGCTTCGTCTTCGATCTTCAGGGAAATGCCGACATGGGCGGTGCGCGGCATGTAGACCAGGTAGCGCGACGGAATCGACAGCTGCGTGGTCAGGCGCGCGCCTTTGGAGCCGATGGGGTCCTTGGTGACCTGTACCACCAGGCTCTGCCCTTCGTGCACCAGGGCGCTGATGCTTTCGACCGCCGGGCCTTCGCGCAGGGAAATTTCCGAGGCATGGATAAACGCGGCTCGGTCCAGGCCGATATCGACGAAGGCAGCCTGCATCCCCGGCAACACGCGCACCACCTTGCCCTTGTAGATGTTGCCGACGATCCCGCGCTTCTGGGTGCGCTCCACGTGGACTTCTTGCAGAACACCGTTCTCTACCACCGCCACGCGCGATTCCATCGGCGTGATATTGATCAGAATCTCTTCACTCATGGCTGGGTCTCGTTCAGGCGTTTTCACAATAGTGACCGATCGCTTAAGGCTGGGCGCTCAAGTAGAAGCGTTCAGCGCACGGTTAGGTTTTGCCAACAGGGTATGCCGAATTGGCCGAGCAGTTGCGCGGTTTCGCAAACTGGCAGGCCGACCACGGCGGAATAACTGCCATTGAGGCCGGCGACAAACACTGAACCCAGTCCTTGAATAGCATAGCCGCCCGCCTTGTCCTGGGGCTCGCCACTGTGCCAGTAGGTTGTCGCTTCCTCGGCAGTAATCCCCCGAAAAAGCACACGACTGCTTACGCATCGGGTTTCACAGCGCTGGCCATCCGTGACGGCAATGGCGGTAAGCACCTCATGCTCACGTCCGGCTAACGCCATTAACATCGCCAGGGCATCGGCCTGGTCCACCGGTTTGCCGAGGATCCGGCCATCGACGATCACCGCCGTATCAGCCCCTAGCACACAGGCGCCGACAGTGTGTTCAAGCGCAGCAAAACCTGCCGCAGCCTTGCCGCGCGCCAAGCGCTCGACGTAGGAAACGGCGGATTCGTTTGTAAGAGGGGTTTCATCAATAGCGGCGCTGACCACGGTGAAGGGCACACCGATCTGGGTCAGCAGTTCACGCCGCCTCGGGGAGCCCGAGGCCAGGTATAGCGAATTCATTGCAGACTCTCCCTGTAGGGTTCGATAACCAGGCAGAGCCTCGCAATCCATTCAATTGATCTTATAGCGGCGACGTAAACCACGCAGGCCGAAGCTGATCCATGGCCATAGCAAGGCGCTGACCAGGGCCGGCAATACCAGCGCCAGCGTAGGCTGACGATTACCGGTCAACGCGCTCAGCCAGAGCTGAACAAGCTGCGCCAGGCCGAAGATCACCAGGATCACCAGGCACTGCTGCCACATCGGGAACATGCGCAGGCGCTGCTGCAACGACAGCACCAGGAAGGTAATCAGGGTCAGGATCAACGCGTTCTGGCCCAGCAAGGTGCCATACAACACGTCTTGCGCCAAACCCAGGAACATGGCGGTGACCATGCCGACTTTATGCGGCAGGTTCAGCGACCAGAAGGCCAGCAGCAAGGCCAGCCAGAGCGGGCGCAGGATCTCCATAAACTGTGGCAGTGGCGAGACGCTGAGCAGCAGGCCGACGGCGAAGGTCAGCCAGACGATCCAGCCGTTGCGCGAATGAGTACTGGCCATTATTCCTCCCTCTGCCGCGTGGTTGTCGGGGCGGTCGCTGGGCGCGCGGCAGGGGCGGCAGCAGGCGGTTTAGCCGCCGGCGTGGTGGTGGCAGGCGTCGACGCGGGAGGCTTGGTCGCGGCCGGTTTGACCGGGTGCGCCGCCGGTTTGACGGGCGTCACGGCAGGCGCGCCCACTGCCGGGGTCACCGCAGGTGTGGCCGGTGTTCCCGGGGCAGGCTTGGGTACAGTGGAAGGAATGATCGGCGCAGTGCCGTTCTTCTTGTCTTCCGCTTCCTGGGCCTGGGCGGCGTCGTTGGCGCGCTCTTCCGGGGTGCGGTTGTCGCTGAACACCAGCAGCAGGTAGCGGCTGCGGTTCAAGGCGGCGGTAGGCACGGCGCGCACAATGGCGAACGGCTGACCGGAATCGTGGATCACTTCCTTCACCGTCGCCACCGGGTAGCCCGCCGGGAAACGCTGACCCAGGCCGGAGCTGACCAACAGGTCGCCTTCCTTGATGTCGGCGGTATCGGCCACATGCCGCAATTCCAGGCGCTCGGGGTTGCCGGTGCCGCTGGCAATCGCGCGCAGGCCGTTGCGGTTGACCTGCACCGGAATGCTGTGGGTCGTGTCCGTGAGCAGCAATACCCGCGAGGTGTACGGCATCAGCTCGACCACCTGGCCCATCAGGCCGCGGGCATCGAGCACCGGCTGGCCGAGGACCACACCGTCGCGCTCACCCTTGTTGATGATGATGCGATGGGTAAAGGGGTTCGGGTCCATGCCGATCAACTCGGCCACTTCGACCTTTTCGTTGACCAGCGCGGAAGAATTGAGCAACTCGCGCAGGCGAACGTTCTGCTCGGTGAGGGCCGCGAGCTTTTGCATGCGCCCCTGCAGCAGCAGGTTTTCGGTCTTGAGTTTTTCGTTCTCGGCAACCAGCTCGGTGCGGCTGCCGAATTGGCTGGCCACGCCCTGGTACAGACGTTGCGGCAGGTCGGTGATCCAGTAAGTCTGCATCAGCACCAGCGACATCTGGCTGCGCACCGGCTTGAGCAGCGCAAAGCGGGCATCGACCACCATCAGCGCGACCGAAAGCACGACCAGCACCAACAGGCGCACGCCCAATGAGGGGCCTTTGGCGAAAAGCGGTTTAATAAGCCGCTCCTCCCAGGCAAATGTTCTCTTTATTCATACGGCATCTAACCGGCCCGGATGCAGATTGAAGAAGATAAACGCCAGCAGGCAGCACTGCAAAGTGCTGCCTGCGGGCGAAACATGGGCAAACCCGCAACGACTTATTCGCTGGAGAGCAGGTCCATGGTGTGTTTATCCATCATTTCCAGTGCACGGCCACCGCCACGGGCGACGCAGGTCAGCGGGTCTTCGGCAACAATCACCGGCAGGCCGGTTTCCTGGGCCAGCAGCTTGTCGAGGTCGCGCAGCAAGGCGCCACCACCGGTCAGTACCAGGCCACGTTCGGCGATGTCGGAGGCCAATTCCGGCGGCGATTGCTCCAGGGCGCTCTTCACCGCCTGAACGATGGTGGCCAGCGACTCTTGCAGGGCCTCCAGCACTTCATTGGAGTTCAGGGTGAAGGCACGTGGCACGCCTTCGGCCAGGTTGCGGCCGCGAACATCGACTTCGCGCACTTCGCCGCCCGGGTAGGCGGTACCGATTTCCTGCTTGATGCGCTCGGCGGTGGACTCGCCGATCAGGCTGCCGTAGTTACGACGCACATACGTGATGATCGCTTCGTCGAAGCGGTCGCCGCCCACGCGCACGGATTCGGCATACACCACACCGTTCAGGGAGATCAGGGCGATCTCAGTGGTACCACCACCGATATCCACCACCATCGAACCGCGTGCTTCTTCAACCGGCAGGCCGGCACCGATCGCAGCGGCCATCGGCTCTTCGATCAGGAACACTTCACGGGCACCGGCGCCGAGGGCCGATTCGCGGATGGCGCGGCGCTCCACCTGGGTGGACTTGCAGGGAACGCAGATCAGCACACGAGGGCTGGGCTGCAGGAAACTGTTTTCGTGAACCTTGTTGATGAAGTACTGCAGCATCTTCTCGCAGACACTGAAGTCGGCGATCACGCCGTCTTTCATCGGACGAATGGCAGCAATATTGCCTGGTGTGCGGCCGAGCATGCGCTTGGCCTCGGTGCCGACGGCAACGACACTTTTCTGATTACCATGGGTCCGAATGGCCACAACCGATGGCTCATTCAGGACGATACCGCGCTCGCGCACGTAAATAAGGGTGTTGGCAGTGCCCAGGTCAATGGAAAGATCGCTGGAAAACATGCCACGCAGTTTCTTGAACATGGGAAAGGGACCCTAGGCAACGCGTGGGTAAAAAAGTGCGGCAAACTCTAACAACGACAGGGATTTTGGGCAAGGCGCCAATGTGCTAAATTGGCCGACTTTCTGTGCACCCAACCCCACAATCGCGGCCGTGAGACCGTAGAAATGCGGTAGTGTTCCGACAATCTAACACACGGATAGCCTCCGTTCTGTTTTCCACTGGAGATTCCCATGACGCTTGAACGCTCCGACGTGGAAAAAATCGCGCATCTGGCCTCGCTTGGCCTCAATGATGCCGATCTTCCACAGACCACCGCAGCCCTGAACAGCATTCTCGGGCTGGTCGACCAGATGCAGGCCGTGAATACCGACGGCATCGAGCCCCTGGCTCACCCGCTGGAAGCCAGCCAGCGCCTGCGCGCAGACGTCGTGACCGAAAGTAATAATCGCGAGGCCTACCAGTCCATCGCGCCAGCGGTCGAAAACGGCCTGTACCTGGTTCCGAAAGTCATCGACTAAAGGGAAAGAGCCTGCAATGCATCACATGACTCTGGCCGAGATCGCCCGCGGTCTCGCCGACAAAAAGTTTTCTTCCGAAGAGCTGACCAAGACCCTGCTTGCGCGCATCGCCGAGCTCGATCCAAAGGTCAACAGCTTCATCAGCCTCACCGAGGAGCTGGCCTTGAGCCAGGCCAAGGCCGCCGACGCACGTCGCGCCAACGGTGAAAATGGCGTACTGCTGGGCGCCCCCATCGCCCACAAAGACCTGTTCTGCACCCAGGGCATTCGCACCAGCTGCGGCTCGAAGATGCTCGACAACTTCAAGGCACCCTACGACGCCACCGTGGTGTCCAAGCTGGCCGCCGCTGGCGCCGTGACCCTGGGCAAGACCAACATGGACGAGTTCGCCATGGGTTCGGCCAACGAGTCGAGCTACTACGGCGCGGTGAAAAACCCGTGGAACCTTGCGCACGTACCCGGCGGTTCGTCCGGTGGGTCGGCCGCCGCGGTGGCCGCACGCTTCCTGCCGGCCGCCACCGCCACGGACACCGGCGGTTCGATTCGCCAGCCTGCCGCGTTCACCAACCTCACCGGATTGAAGCCGACCTACGGTCGCGTTTCCCGCTGGGGCATGATCGCCTACGCCTCCAGCCTCGATCAGGGCGGCCCGCTGGCGCGCACCGCCGAAGACTGCGCGATTTTGTTACAAGGCATGGCGGGTTTCGATAAGCAGGACTCCACCAGCATCGACGAGCCCGTGCCGGACTACAGCGCAGCCCTGAACACCTCGCTCAAGGGCCTGCGCATCGGCGTGCCGAAGGAATATTTCAGCGCTGGTCTCGACCCGCGCATCGCCGAACTGGTGCACAACAGCGTCAAGACGCTGGAAGGCCTCGGTGCCGTGATCAAGGAAATCAGCCTGCCGAACAACCAGCACGCGATTCCCGCGTACTACGTGATCGCGCCGGCGGAAGCCTCTTCCAACCTGTCGCGTTTCGACGGCGTGCGTTTCGGCTATCGCTGTGAAAACCCCAAAGACCTCAACGACCTGTACAAGCGTTCCCGTGGCGAAGGTTTCGGGGCCGAAGTACAACGCCGGATCATGGTCGGTGCCTATGCCCTCTCGGCCGGCTACTACGACGCTTACTACCTTAAGGCGCAGAAGATCCGCCGCCTGATCAAGAACGACTTCATCGCTGCCTTTGAAGAAGTTGACGTGATCCTCGGCCCTACCACGCCGAACCCGGCCTGGAAGATCGGCGCCAAGACCGGCGACCCGATCGCCGAGTACCTGGAAGACCTGTACACCATCACCGCCAACCTCGCGGGCTTGCCGGGCTTGTCCATGCCCGCCGGTTTCGTCGACGGCCTGCCGGTGGGCGTGCAATTGCTCGCCCCGTATTTCCAGGAAGGCCGCCTGCTCAATGTGGCGCACCAGTACCAGTTGAACACTGACTGGCACACCCGCATCCCTACCGGCTTCTGAGGAGAACACTATGCAATGGGAAGTTGTGATCGGGCTGGAGATTCATACCCAGCTCGCCACCCAATCGAAGATTTTCTCCGGTAGTTCCACCACGTTCGGCGCAGGCCCCAACACCCAGGCCAGCCTGGTGGACCTGGGCATGCCCGGCGTGCTGCCGGTGCTGAACCAGGAAGCAGTGCGCATGGCGGTGATGTTCGGCCTGTCGATTGACGCCGAGATCGGTCAGCACAACGTGTTCGCGCGCAAGAACTACTTCTACCCGGACCTGCCCAAGGGCTATCAGATCAGCCAGATGGAGCTGCCGATCGTCGGCAAGGGCTACCTGGATATCCCGCTGGAAGACGGCACTATCAAGCGCGTTGGCGTCACCCGTGCGCACCTTGAGGAAGACGCCGGCAAGAGCCTGCACGAAGAATTCCCGGGCGCGACCGGCATCGACCTGAACCGTGCCGGCACGCCGCTGCTGGAGATCGTCTCCGAGCCGGACATGCGCAGCGCCAAGGAAGCCGTGGCCTACGTCAAGACCATCCACGCCCTGGTGCGCTACCTGGGCATCTGCGACGGCAACATGGCCGAAGGTTCGCTGCGTTGCGACTGCAACGTGTCGATTCGCCCCAAGGGCCAGGCCGAATACGGCACGCGCTGCGAGATCAAGAACGTCAACTCGTTCCGCTTCATCGAGAAGGCGATCAACTGCGAAGTGCGTCGCCAGATCGACTTGATCGAAGACGGCGGCAAGGTCATCCAGCAAACCCGCCTGTATGACCCGAACAAAGACGAAACCCGCGCCATGCGCAGCAAGGAGGAAGCCAACGACTACCGTTACTTCCCGGACCCGGACCTGCTGCCGGTGGTGCTGGAGGATTCGTTCCTCAACGATATCCGCGCCACTCTGCCGGAATTGCCGCAGCAGAAACGCGAGCGCTTCCAGGCGCAGTTCGGCCTGTCGGTCTACGATGCCAGCGTCCTGGCCTCCAGCCGCGAGCAAGCCAATTACTTCGAAAAGGTCGTGAGTGTTGCCGGTGACGCCAAGCTGGCAGCCAACTGGGTGATGGTCGAGCTGGGCAGCCTGTTGAACAAGCAGGGCCTGGAAATCGACGAGGCCCCGGTGTCCGCCGAGCAACTGGGCGGCATGCTGCTGCGCATCAAGGACAACACCATCTCCGGCAAGATCGCCAAGACGGTGTTCGAAGCGATGGCCGGCGGCGAAGGCAGCGCGGACGAGATCATCGAAAAGCGCGGCCTCAAGCAAGTCACCGACAGCGGCGCGATCTCGGCCGTACTCGATGAAATGCTCGCGGCCAACGCCGAGCAGGTCGAGCAATACCGCGCGGCGGACGAAGCCAAGCGCGGCAAGATGTTCGGCTTCTTTGTCGGCCAGGCGATGAAAGCCTCCAAGGGCAAGGCCAACCCGCAACAGGTCAACGAATTGCTGAAAAGCAAGCTCGAAGGCTGATAGCAATGAATGGTCCGGGGGAGATTTCATGCTCGACCCGGATCCCTTGTGGGAGCGGGCTTGCTCGCGAATGCGGTGTGTCAGCCCAATATTCATTCACTGATCCACCGCATTCGCGAGCAAGCCCGCTCCCACATTTGATACGGGGGCAAATTTGAACATCAAGCGTCTACTTGGCCTTTTGGCCCTGTTCGCCCTGCTGACCGGCTGCGCCAGCGGTGTCATCGACCCCAACGGCTACGATGAAACCGGCACCGCCTCCTATTACGGCGCCAAGCACCATGGCAAACGCACCGCCAGCGGTGAACCCTTCAACCAGAACGCCTTGACCGCCGCCCATCGGCGCTTGCCCTTTGGCACCCAGGTCAAGGTCACCAACCTGAACAACGACAAATCCGTGGTGGTGCGCATCAATGATCGCGGCCCGCATACCCGTGGGCGCCTGATCGACCTTTCACGCAAGGCAGCCGAGCAACTGGGTATGCTCGGCAGCGGTACGGCACGCGTGCGCGTACAAGCCATGAGTAACTGACAATGGAGCCCTGGCCATTTTCGGACTAACCGCCCTCTCCCCCTGGAGCCTGCTGGAACTGGCCGGCGGCCTTTTGCTGCTGATCGTCGGCGCCGAAATCCTGGTGCGCGCCGCCGTGCGCCTGGCCGCGAGCCTCAAGGTGCGGCCGCTGATCATCGGGCTGACGATCGTCGCCTTCGGCAGCAGCGCCCCGCAGATGACTGTCAGCCTGCAGGCCACCCTGGCCGGCAATACCGATATCGCCGTGGGCAGTGTGATCGGCAGCAGCATCTTCAACATCCTGGTAACGCTGGGCCTGTCGGCGTTGATCATTCCGCTGCGGGTCTCGCGACAACTGGTGCGCCTGGATATTCCGGTGATGATCCTCGCCGGGTTGCTGGTGTTCATTCTTGCCGCCAATGAAGAGCTCACCCCGGTCGACGGCCTGTTGCTGCTGGTTGCCTTGGTCGCCTACCTCGGCGTGCTGCACTACCAGACCCGCCATTCCCGGCGCCCACGCACGCTGGACACGGTGGCCCGGGCGCCCTGGTTGAGCAGCGTGCTGCTGATGCTCGGCGGGTTGCTGATCCTGGTGCTGGCTGGGCATTTGCTGCTGGGCGCGGCGGTCGATGTGGCGAGCGATCTGGGCCTGTCGGAGCGCGTGATCGGCCTGACGCTGATCGGCGTCGGCACGTCGCTGCCGTGCCTCGCCACGTCGTTGATCGCCGCCCTGCGTGGCCAGCGGGAAATCGCCGTGGGCGCCGTGATCGGCAGCAACCTGTTCAACCTGCTTGGCGTATTGGGACTGACCGCGCTGCTTGCGCCCTCGCCACTCTCGGTCTCGCCCAACGCGCTGGATTTCGACCTGCCGGTGATGCTTGGCGTGATACTGCTGTGCCTGCCGGTGTTCTACACCGGCTACCGCATGACCCGCGCCGAAGGCCTGGTGCTGCTGGGCCTGTACCTGGCGTACGGGCTGCACGTGATGGCCTTCACCACCGGCATGCCGCTGGCCAACAAGCTTGAACAGCTGATGCTGTATTACGTACTGCCAGTGCTGGTGGCTTTCCTGTTGTTCAGCACACTGCGAGCCTGGCGCCGCCAACACAAGAGGGAATCGCAATGACCGATCAGAAAAAGCCCGGGGTTGAAATGCGTCGCCAAGTCATGGGCGATGTGTTCGTCGACCGCGCCCTGGGCAATGCCACCGAATTCACCCAGCCGCTGCAGGATTTCGTCAACGAACACGCCTGGGGCAGCGTGTGGAACCGCGAAGGGTTGCCGCTGAAGACCCGCAGCCTGATCACCCTTGCCGCCCTTACCGCGCTCAAGTGCCCACAGGAGCTGAAGGGGCACGTGCGCGGCGCGTTGAACAATGGGTGTACGGTGGAGGAGATTCGCGAAGCGCTGCTGCATTGCGCGGTGTATGCGGGCGTGCCGGCGGCGATTGATGCGTTTCGGGCGGCGCAGGAAGTGATTGAGGCGTATCAGGCAGAACTGCAGTGACTGTCAGGTAGCTATCGCAGGCAAGCAAGCTCCCACACTTGAATGTGCTCACAACTCTGAATGTGGGAGCTGGCTTGCCTGCGATTGGCCCTTGAGGGCGCTGAAAATCTCAGATCCAGCCACCGGCCTGCAACACGAAGATCCCAATATTGGTGGTCACCGCCGCCATCAGCGTGGTGATCACAATAATCGCCGCCGCCAGCTCATGATTCCCTTCGGCCGCCCTGGCCATCACAAAGCTGGCTGCGGCCGTCGGCGCACCGAAATACAGGAACAGAATCCCCAGCTCCGGCCCACGGAACCCTAGCAGCCAAGCGCCCACCGTGGCGACCACCGGCAACCAGACCATCTTCATCAGGCTCGCGCTCAGCGCCATCTTGCCGCTCTTGCGTAGCGCCGCCAGGGACAACGTGCCGCCAATACAGATCAATGCCAGCGGCAAGGTGGTGTCGGCGAGGTACTGCATGGATTTTTCCAGCCAGCCCGGCAGGCCGATCTGAAAATAGGCGAACGGCGCCGCCAGAAACACGCTGATGATCAGCGGATTGGCCACCACACTCTTGAAGATGCTCCACGGATCGGACTTGATCACCGGGCTGTACACCGCCAGCACAATGGTCGACAGCGTGTTGTAGAACAGAATCACCAGTGCCGCGAGGATCGCGCCGAGGGAAATACCGTAGTCGCCATACATGCTGGCAGCCAGTGCAAGGCCTATCACGCCGTTATTGCCGCGAAACGCGCCCTGGGTGTAGATGCCCCGGTCTTCGCGCTTGCAGCGAAAAATCGCCCAGCCCCAGGCCAGGGCAAAACTCAACAGCGTGGCGATGGAAAAGTAGATCAGCAGGCCCGGCTTGAGCGCCGAATGCAGGTCGGCATGCAGGATGCCCAAAAACAGCAGCGCCGGCATGGCGACGTTGAACACCAGGGACGATGCCGTGTGAATAAAGTTGTCGTTGATCCAGTTGATGCGCTTGAGCAGCACACCGAGGAACAGCATCGCGAACACCGGCGCGGTGATGGTGAGCGTCGTAAGGAAAATGGCGAGCATGCTGTATCAGCCTTGAGTCCTGTTATCAGGGAGCCGTAATAATAGAGCACTGGGGTGCGCGGCTGACATTTCATTTAACAATAGGTCTGCAAATAAAAACCAAAAACAGGGAACTGGATTCATTTGTAGGATGTAACTCAGGGTTCTTGGCTAAGCTCAGCCCATCCCACAAAACTCTACACGAGCTCCTACACGCCGATAAGAATCTACGCCTCTGTTTCATCGACATCCCCCCTGAAAATTCCCCCTGTAACATTTTAATAATCCAGCAGCGAACCATCATGTGTTCGAAACACAAGGGGTGACTATGCGTAGATCCTTCAGTCAATTGCACAACGTGCATATCAGGAGCTGGGACGATCAGGACATTGAGGGCTACACCGATCTGCTCGGTGACCCTGAAACGATGAAGTTCATTTCGGCAGGCACTACGCGGGGAAGGGAAGCCGCCGCCAATGAAATTTCAATATTCACAAAAGAGCTTACCGAACAGAACTGGTCACGCTGGGCTGTGAGCCTGGGTCTGGAAGGACCATTCATTGGTTATGCAGGATTTGCAAAAAAAGACTATGGCGTCAACTTCGGCAACCGCTTCCTGAAAAAGTACTGGGGCACACCCTACCCCTTTATTGCGATTCACTTGGCACTCGAATACGGTTTTCAATACTTGGGGTTTGAGCAGATCTACACACTTACCAATATCAAGCACTACCGTGCGCTGGAAATGAACAAAGCATTTTTGCATATGCCAGAGGTCGCGGGAGAAGTGATTGATACCGCTTACGGTCCCCACCTGAAAATTGATCTTACACGTGAGCGATTCCAGGAAATAACGCCTGCGAATCTTGAACGCATCACACGGTTCTCGCGCCGAATGAAAAAACCTGAACACGCCAAGTCAGCTTAACGAAAACCATCACTGAGTATTCGGTCCCTTGAAAACCCAACCGGCTCCAGATCGCCCCTTGCAGTCCGTAGCGGACCTATGTAGTCGAGAAACTTGGACTTACCCCAGTTTCCTCAGGAAACTTTACATGCCCTTCGGCTATACCCTGGCCGTCCTTCGCATCTTCCTGATAGTTGTGCTGAGCCTTATCGCCTGGCCGCTTCCACTTTCCGTCAAGCGCGTCATGTACCGAGGTATTCTCTGGATAATAGGCCTCAGGATCAGATGCGCACTTACAACGCGACAAATCGCAACACTTACCGATGGTTGTGTGGTGGCCGCCAATCACGTAAGCGTTATTGATCCGTTTGCCATACTGGCAATGCCTGGCGCAACACTTGTGGCCTCCAGCGGCTACAACAAGGTTATCAGCCTCACTGCATTCCTTTTGATCAAGTGCGCGGGCGGCCACTTCTGGAACGGTGCAGATAAGAAGACGTTTTCGCTCAATCTTCGTAACCTGCGAACCAGCCGCCAAGGCACCGCCCTTTACACCAATCCCGAAGCAACTATTAACAATGGCCGTGGTTTGTATCGCTTCCGCCCCGGGCTGCTGAGCCGCGGATTGCCTGTGGTACCACTGGCTGGACGCCTGATTCTCCCCTTTGGCCTGGTCGCAAGCCCCCTTCACGCCTCAGGGCTGGCGTGCTTCCTGCGCCTGCTGGCCATGCCTTGGATGATCGCCGAAATGACCTATCTGGAGCAGGTCGAACGCAAGGAAGACCAAAGCGGCCAAGCATTTTCCGACCTGATACAAGCACGCATCGCCGAACACCTGGGCATCGCTGCAACGCGGTGGACCCGAGAAGACAAACACCACTACCGCCGAATAGATGCGCAGGCACACCGATGACAACGCCCCGCGATACGCACGTCATTTTCGACTTCGACCAGACCCTGGTAAACCACGAAAGCACCCTGGAGATCGTCAAGTCGGCCATTGGTGAACGTCCTAATGCCCAGCCAATGCTGGAGCAACTGCAACTCATCACGGCCAAGGCTTTGTCGGGCAAGGCCAGCCTCTGGGAAATGCTGTCTGTGATGAAGATGATCCCATATATCCGCAAACATCATATTCAGCGTTACGTCGACACGATCATTGGCAGCCTCGACCCCTCCCTGGAGCAGACAATGCACAACCTGCAACGAGAGGGCACGCACCTTTACATCCTCTCGGGAGGCTACGCAGAGTGCATCGCCCCCATTGCTCGCTCACTGAATATCGAAGCCAAAAATGTCATCGCCAACCGTCTTTTCTGGGCCGGTTCGCGAGCAATGTGCCCCAGGCCGTCGCCGCTGATAAACCCCGGCAGAGGCAAGAGCAGAATCGTGCAGCAGTGGCGCAAGGAAGGTCGGCTAACGGGTCGAGCCCTGATAGTCGGAGATGCCAGATCCGACTATCAGGTGTATGCCAACGGTTGGGTGGACGGTTTTGTTTGTGCTGACTATTACACGAAGCAACCAATGCCCGAGATGTCCGGGCATGTACTTCGAGCTGACACTCCCAGGCAGGTTCACGCTCACATCCAGACATTGATGAACGAGCGTTCCTGGCGTGACGACAGGCCTAGGTGATTGGCGCGGGGTTGAACAAGGTGATGTCGTTATGCAGTTTGTGCCGTTCAGCCCACGTCTGTTTCTTGCCGCTGGCCACGTCCAGATAGAAGTGGAACAACTCCCAGCCCAGCTCCTCGATGCTCGCACGCCCGGTAGCGATGCGCCCGGCGTCGATATCGATGAGGTCCGGCCAACGCTGCGCCAGCTCCGTACGCGTCGACACCTTCACCACCGGCGCCATCGCCAGCCCGTACGGCGTGCCGCGCCCGGTGGTGAACACGTGCAGGTTCATGCCGGCCGCCAGTTGCAAGGTGCCGCACACAAAGTCACTGGCCGGTGTCGCACAAAAGATCAGGCCCTTGCCCTTGAAACGCTCGCCCGGGCCGAGCACGCCGTTGATCGCGCTGCTGCCGGACTTGACGATTGAGCCCAGGGACTTCTCGACGATATTCGACAACCCGCCCTTCTTGTTGCCCGGCGTGGTGTTGGCGCTGCGATCGGCCTCGCCCTTGGCCAGGTAACGGTCGTACCAGTCCATTTCCCTGACCAACTCTTCGGCAACTTCCTTCGTTTCTGCACGAGAAGTCAGCAAGTAGATGGCGTCACGCACTTCGGTGACTTCGGAGAACATCACCGTCGCCCCGGCTCGCAGCAGCAAGTCCGAGGCATAGCCCAGCGCCGGGTTGGCGGTGATGCCGGAGAACGCATCACTGCCGCCGCACTGCATGCCCAGGATCAGCTCGGACGCCGGCACGGTCTCGCGGCGGCGCTGATCGAGCTTCTTCAAGCGCACCTCGGCCAGTTCCATGATCTGCTCGATCATTTCGGTAAAGCCGTGGCTGGAGTCCTGCAACCGGTACAACCACGGCTCGCTCAGGTCGACCGAGCTGTCGTTGTCATGCATCACCTGCCCGGCCTGCAATTTCTCGCAGCCCAGGCTGATCACCAGCGCTTCGCCGCCCAGGTTCGGGTTGCGCGCCAGGTTGCGCACGGTGCGGATCGGGATGTAGGCATCCGTCGCAGTGATCGCGACCCCGCAGCCGTAGCTGTGGGTCAACGCCACCACGTCATCGACATGCGGGTATTTGGGCAGTAACTCGTCCTTGATGCGCTTGACCGCATGGTCGAGCACGCCGGTCACACACTGCACCGTGGTGGTGATGCCGAGGATATTGCGCGTACCGACCGTGCCGTCGGCGTTGCGGTAACCCTCGAACGTGAACCCTTCCAGCGGCGCCTGGGCCTGCGGCACTTCGGTGGACAGCGGCAAGCTGTCCAGCGGCGGCGCGGTAGGCATGCGCAACTGGTCTTCCTGCACCCAACTGCCGCGCGGAATCGGCGCCAGGGCATAACCGATGGTCTGGCCGTAGCGAATAATCTCACCACCCTCGGGGATATCTTCCAGGGTCACCTTGTGGCTCTGGGGGATGAAATCCACGGTCACCAGGCCGTCCGGGAACTCGGTCCCGGCCGGCACGCCCTGGTCATTGACCACGATCACCACGTTGTCGCGCTCGTGCAAACGAATCGAGCGCGGCGAGTCGGCATGTTCAATCAACTGCATCACGGTGCCTCTCAGGAATGCGCTTGGGTTAGGTTGGTCAACTCTGGCCCCTTGCTTGGCGGCTCTTTGAGTACTACACGCTTGATCGGGCCCACAATGACCAAGTAGCTGAACACCGCCACCAGCGCGTTGGCGCCGACGAACACCAATGCCCACTTGAACGAGCCGGTGGTGCTGATGATGTAGCCGATCACGATTGGCGTGGTGATCGAGGCCAGGTTACCGAAGGTGTTGAACAGGCCGCCACTGAGACCGGCGATTTGTTTCGGCGACGTGTCGGACACCACCGCCCAACCGAGCGCGCCAACGCCTTTGCCGAAGAAGGCCAACGCCATGAAGCCCACTACCATCCATTCAACGTCGACGTAGTTGCACGCAATGATGCTGCTGGAAACCAGCAGGCCGGCGATGATCGGCGCCTTGCGGGCGAAGGTCAGCGAATGGCCCTTGCGCAGCAGGTAGTCGGAGATCACACCGCCGAGCACGCCACCGATAAAACCGCAAATCGCCGGCAGCGAAGCGATGAAGCCGGCCTTGAGGATGGTCATGCCACGGTCCTGCACCAGGTACACCGGGAACCAGGTCAGGAAGAAATACGTGATGCCGTTGATGCAGTACTGGCCCAGGTAAACGCCGAGCATCATGCGGTTGGTCAGCAACTGACGGATGTAATCCCACTTCGGACCGTCGGTTTTCTTACCCTTGCCCTTGTCCTGGTCCATGTCGACCATCGCGCCATTGGCGGCGATGTGATTGAGCTCGGCCTCGTTGATCATCGGATGCTGGCGCGGGCTGTGGATCACTTTCAGCCAGATCAGCGAGAACACGATACCGATCACGCCCATCACGATAAACACGTGCTGCCAGCCGAAGCGGTAGACGATCCAGCCCATCAACGGTGCGAACAACACAGTGGCGAAGTATTGCGCCGAGTTGAAGATCGCCGACGCCGTGCCGCGCTCGGCGGTAGGAAACCAGGCCGCCACGATGCGTGCGTTACCCGGGAAAGAAGGCGCTTCGGCCAGGCCCACCATGAAGCGCAGCATGAACAGCGCAACCACGGCGGTGGAGACACCGAATTCACCCACATAGCCTTGCAGCACGGTGAACAGGGACCAGGTGAAGATGCTCAGGGCATATACTTTTTTCGAGCCGAACCGGTCCAGCAGCCAGCCACCGGGAATTTGCCCGGCCACGTAGGCCCAACCGAATGCGGAGAAGATATAACCGAGGGTGACCGCGTCGATGCCGAGGTCTTTTTGCAGGCTGGAGCCCGCGATGGCGATAGTGGCCCGGTCGGCGTAGTTGATCGTGGTCACCAGAAAAAGCATGAGCAGGATCAAATAGCGGACATGGGTCGGCTTGGTCGCTTGCATGTAGAAGTACTCCCACTAATTATTTTTTTTGCGGGTAATCAGTATTTTTGCCAGCGAGAACCGCTTCCTGCGGGAGCTGGCTTGCCTGCGATGCAGTCACCTCGGTATGTCAGTTGCACCGGGTTGATGCCATCGCAGGCAAGCCAGCTCCCACAAGAGCCGGTTGACGCAGGGTGTTGCGTGTTACGAGCCGATGTAGCTGGTCTTCACCACGGTGTAGAACTCTTGCGCATAGCGACCTTGCTCACGCGAACCGTAGGAGGAGCCCTTGCGGCCACCGAACGGCACGTGATAATCCACGCCGGCGGTGGGCAGGTTGACCATCACCATCCCGGCCTGGGAGTGGCGCTTGAAGTGGTTGGCGTACTTGAGCGACGTGGTGGCGATACCTGCCGACAAGCCGAACTCGGTGTCATTGGCCATGGCCAGCGCCGCCTCGTAGTCCGCCACGCGCACGACGTTGGCCACCGGGCCGAAGATTTCTTCGCGGCTGATGCGCATCTGGGCTTCGCTGTCGGCAAACAGCGTCGGCGCCAGGTAATAGCCCTCGGTGTCGCACGTCACCAGGCCGCCACCGCTGACCAGCCGCGCGCCTTCGCCTTGGCCGATCTCGATGTACTTCATGTCCTGGTCCAACTGGGCCTGGGAAACCACCGGGCCGATGTCGGTGCCGCTTTTGAGCGCGTGGCCGACCTTGATCGACTTCATGCGCTCAGCCATGGCC
Organism: Pseudomonas sp. SWRI18; assembly: GCF_014268345.1. NCBI lineage: Bacteria > Pseudomonadati > Pseudomonadota > Gammaproteobacteria > Pseudomonadales > Pseudomonadaceae > Pseudomonas > Pseudomonas sp. SWRI18. The sequence continues at coordinate 172,685 of NZ_JACCQQ010000003.1, read as the reverse complement.
GCGACAAACTGGTCGTGGATACCGGCGGTGACGATCAGGCGGCTGGAGGCGGTGCAACGCTGGCCGGTGGAGTAGAACGCGCTCTGCACGGACAGCTCGACGGCCTGCTTGAGGTCGGCGTCGTCGAGGATGATCTGCGGGTTCTTGCCGCCCATCTCCAACTGCACTTTGGCCTGACGCGACACGCAGCTGACGGCGATCTGGCGACCGACACCGACGGAACCGGTAAAGCTGATGCCATCGACCTTCGGGCTGTTGACCAGCACATCGCCGACCACACGACCGCTGCCCATCACCAGGTTGAACACACCGGCCGGGAAGCCGGCGCGGGAAATGATTTCCGCCAGGGCCCAGGCGCAGCCAGGCACCAGTTCAGCCGGCTTGATCACCACACAGTTGCCGTAGGCCAGGGCTGGAGCGATCTTCCATGCGGGAATGGCGATCGGGAAGTTCCACGGGGTGATCAAACCGACCACGCCCAGGGCTTCACGGGTGACTTCGACGTTGACGCCCGGACGCACCGACGGCACATAGTCGCCCGACAGGCGCAGGCATTCACCGGCGAAGAACTTGAAGATGTTACCGGCGCGGGTCACTTCGCCGATGGCTTCGGGCAGGGTCTTGCCCTCTTCACGGGCCAGCAGCGTGCCGAGCTCTTCACGGCGCGCGAGGATTTCGCTGCCGACTTTATCCAAGGCATCGTGACGCGCCTGGATCCCGGAGGTGGACCAGGCCGGGAATGCGGCACGCGCAGCGTCGATGGCAGCATTAACCTGAGCAACATCCGCCTTGGCGTACTCGCCAATGACATCGGACAACTCCGACGGGTTGAGGTTGACGCAGTAGTCGGCGCCGGCCACCCATTGGCCGTTGATGTAGTTTTCAAAACGTTGGGCTTGGGACACGAATCTTCTCCTGACGCAAAAGGCCGCTGATTGCTCAGCGGCCTTATAGATAGTTATTGCGGGCCTTGCTTGTCGATCAGCGCGGCCAGGGCTTCGTATTCTTCCGGCAGCAGATCGGTCAGCGGCGTACGCACGGGGCCGGCGTCATAACCTGCGATTTTCGCACCGGCCTTGACGATGCTCACGGCGTACCCGGCCTTGCGGTTACGGATGTCCAGGTACGGCAGGAAGAAGTCATCGATGATCTTGCCGACGGTGGCGTGATCTTCGCGGGCAATCGCGTGGTAGAAGTCCATCGCGGTTTTCGGAATGAAGTTGAACACCGCCGAGGAATACACCGGCACGCCCAGGGCCTTGTAGGCAGCGGCGTAAACCTCTGCGGTCGGCAGGCCGCCAAGGTAGCTGAAACGGTCGCCGAGGCGACGGCGGATCGACACCATCAACTCGATATCACCCAGGCCATCCTTGTAGCCGATCAGGTTCGGGCAGCGCTCGGCCAGGTGTTCCAGCAGCGGCGCGGTCAGGCGGCAAACGTTGCGGTTGTAGACCACAACGCCGATCTTGACTGACTTGCACACGGCTTCAACATGGGCGGCAACGCCGTCCTGGCTGGCTTCGGTCAGGTAATGAGGCAGCAACAGCAGGCCCTTGGCGCCGAGACGCTCGGCTTCCTGGGCGTACTCGATAGCCTGGCGGGTCGCACCGCCCACGCCGGCCAGGATTGGCACGCTGGTGGCGCAGGTATCGACGGCGGTTTTCACCACCTGGGAGTATTCGCTGGCGGCGAGGGAGAAAAACTCACCGGTGCCGCCGGCAGCGAACAAGGCGGTGGCGCCATACGGGGCCAGCCATTCCAGGCGCTTGATGTAGCCCGCCTGGTGAAAATCACCCTGGGCATTGAAATCGGTCACGGGGAAAGACAGCAGACCGTGGGAAAGGATGGACTTCAGTTCTTGTGGATTCATTATTCGAACACCCTGGGTAAAAGACTTTCTGTCGAAAGGTTATTGTTGGTTTTGGTGATGTCGTACGTCATCGTACAACTATAAAAAGATTCGTCAACTGCAAATCGTCAGTCTTCACTTTTGGGGGGTGTTGAGTCGTGCTTGGTTTACGGATATCAGCCGAGAGCGAGCTGGCAATCGACAACCTCTGACGAGGGAACTTGCTCCCGCCGTGCGCAAATGACTGGTGGTAAGTACATAAATGTACGTTGAGGGCCACGAGCCAACAATCCGCAGTCATGGAGGTGATCAAAGCCCATTGCTTGGCTTGATACCGCTCGTCAGAACTGTGAATTCTGACAGTATCACCCCATTTCAGATCACCCTAACGTTGCGATACCCAGCACGCAGTAGCACTGACTGCACAGTGTAAGCGACTGGTAGGCAAACATTTTCTGATAAATGAGGTGTAACAATGGCGAATAATCGTAAGCTCACTTTTAAAGTCAACGGGGTCAATCAGCCTCAAGCCCAAGAGGGTTGCGTTGACATTAGCGAGACTATCTCGATAGGCGATTCCGTCGTTCAAGATGGCACCAAATTCCGTGTGAACGACAAAACGTATGTCATGGAAAATGATGTCGTAGTAGGTATCGAATATGACATGGGGTCCGCCTGAAACTCTCGCGTTACTGTCGCTGCGCCTCCGCCTCTTCATGGGCATGGCGCAGCCGCTCCCGACTGTTCGTCAAATGCAGCCGCATCGCCGCCCGCGCCGCATCCGAATCCTGGCGCGCGATCGCCTCATAAATCTCTTCGTGCTCGCGGCTCAAGCGCCCCATGTAGTGCTGCTGGTCATCATGGGCCAGGCGCGCCGAATTCAGGCGGGTGCGCGGAATGATACTGGTGCCCAGGTGGGTCATGATGTCGGTGAAGTAGCGGTTGCCGGTGGACAGGGCGATTTCCAGATGGAACGCGAAGTCGGAGGCCACCGCATCGCCTGCGTGCGCCGCACTTTCATTCAGGGCATCGAGTGCTGCACGCATGGCGGCCAGTTGTTCGTCACTGCGGCGCAAGGCGGCCAAACCGGCGGACTCCACTTCCAGGCTGATCCGCAATTCCAGAATCGCAAGCACATCCCGCAAGGTCACCACCGTGGCCGGATCGATGCGGAAACCGCTTGGGCTGGGCGTATCCAGCACAAAGGTGCCGATACCGTGCCGCGTCTCCACCTGCCCCGCCGCCTGCAAGCGTGAGATGGCTTCACGCACCACGGTTCGGCTGACCCCATGAGCCTCCATGATCGCCGACTCGGTGGGCAGTTTGTCGCCACGCTTGAGCTGGCCGTCGCGGATCTGTTCGGACAACACCGTGACCAATTCCTGGGCAAGGCTGCGGCGCTTGCGGGGAAGACGAGGGGCGGTGGCGGCGTTATCCATGGTGATCCATTTTTCTCGGCGAACTTGAGCACGCATCATAGCCCATGGCTGTTGTACGATCACCGTCCAGGCACGACTTTCATGCATATCCTGCGCGCAAAAAAATACCCCGACACAGGTCGAGGCATTTTTTTGGCCCGCTCCGAGGAGAACGCCGGTTATTTCACCACTTTCAGGCTCGGCCGGCCGCTGGGACGCGGTGGCTCGGAGTCCGGCGGCGGCAGATCGTCGCCGTCTGTGCTTTCGACCGTTTCGTCATCCTCGAAAGGTGACTCCAGATCGAACACCATGCCCTGGCCGTTTTCCCGGGCGTAAATGCCGAGGATAGCGCCAATTGGCACGTACAGGGTGTGCGGCACACCGCCGAAACGCCCTTCGAAGCTTACCGCTTCGTTGTCCATGTGCAGGTGGCGCACGGCGCTGGGCGATACGTTCAATACAATCTGCCCGTCACTGGCAAAACCCTGCGGTACCTGAACCGCAGGAAATTCGGAATTGACCAGCATGTGCGGGGTGCAATCGTTGTCCACAATCCACTCATAGAGCGCGCGGACCAGGTAAGGTCGACTGGAGTTCATCAGCGGCTCCTTAAGCCTTAGCGCATATCGCGTTCGACGCCAGACAGACTCGCCTGGAAAGCCTCACGCGCAAACTGGCGCTCCATGTAATCAAGCAGCGGCTTGGCCGGCCGCGGCAGTTCAATACCCAGAATTGGCAAGCGCCAGAGTATCGGTAATAGGCAGCAATCCACCAAGCTTTGTTCCTCACTGAGGAAAAAAGGTTTATCGGCGAACAACGGCGAAACGCCGGTCAGGCTTTCGCGCAATTCCTTACGCGCCTGCACCCGTGCGGCTTCTTTGCTGCGCGTATCCAGAATCAAATCCACCAACCCGCACCAGTCACGCTGGATCCGATGGATCAGCAGGCGGCTGTTGGCGCGTGCCACCGGGTACACCGGCAGCAAAGGCGGATGCGGGTAACGCTCATCCAGATATTCCATCACCACGGTTGACTCCCACAACGCCAGGTCACGATCGACCAGGGTGGGCAAGCTGCCGTAAGGGTTCACTTCGATCAGCTTCGGCGGGTGACGACCCACCTCCACACTGATGATCTCGGCGCTGACACCCTTCTCTGCGAGCACGATGCGTACTCGGTGGGAATAGTGGTCGGCGGGGTCGGAGTAACAGGCCAACCGGTTGGTCACGCCCATGGCGGTCCTCCTCGCTTGTTGAAATTATCGAAAGCTCAAAAACGAGCGCGCCCAGAGAGCACCTCTGCAGCATCCGGTACAACCAGATCGCTACGTATTCAGAGATGCCGCTGGGCGCGCAAGATTAACAGCAATTGCTTACGGTTGGATCAATGCACATCCTTCCAGTATTCGCGTTTGAGCAAGTAGGCAAATACGAAGAAGAAGGCCAGGTACAACAACACATAGGTACCGATGCGCTGGTGCTGCAGTTTGACCGGGTTGGCCGAGTAGGCCAGGAAGGTCACGAGGTTCTTGACCTTCGTGTCGAACTGCTCGTCTGTCAACGAACCTGGGGTTTCTATCTTCAGTTGATCGCACGCTTCATGGGTCAAAGGCGTGCCGGTCAGCGGATCGTATTGCTTCTTGCCGTCTTCAACGACCTGGATCTGCTTGCATCCTACCACTTGCTTGCCTTGCAGGCCGACCAGAACGTTCGGCATGCCGACATTCGGGAACACGCGGTTGTTCACGCCGTAGGGGCGCGCCGGGTCTTCGTAGAAGGATTTCAGGTAGCCATAGAGCCAGTCGGTGCCGCGCACACGCGCCACCAGGGTCAAGTCCGGCGGTGCCGCGCCGAACCATGTCTTGGCGTCGGCAGGCTTCATGCCGATGTTCATGTGGTCGCCGATCTTGGCGCCGGTGAACACCAGTTTCTCCAGCATCATTTCATGCGGGATGCCGAGGTCGTCGGCCACACGCTCGTAGCGCTGGAACTTGGCGCTATGGCAGCCCATGCAATAGTTGGCAAAGGTGCGCGCACCGTCCTGCATGGCGGCCTTGTCCGACACGTCGATATCGACTTTTTCCAGCTCCGCGCCGTGCTCGGCAGCGAAAGACAGCAGCGGCAGCGCCGCAAGCATCAATGCAACAAATAACTTTTTCATCAGCCAGTCACCCTTTCCGGAACCGGTTTGGTCTTCTCGAGCCGGGTGTAGAACGGCATCAGAATGAAGTAGGCGAAGTACAGGAAGGTGCAGACCTGCGACAGCAGTGTCCGCTCAGGGGTCGGCGCCAGTACGCCCAGCACGCCCAGGATCACGAACGCAATGCAGAACACCCACAGCCAGATCTTGCTCAGCCAGCCTTTGTAGCGCATGGACTTGACCGGGCTGCGGTCGAGCCACGGCAACACGAACAGCACCGCAATGGCCGCGCCCATGGCGATCACGCCCATGAGCTTGTCGGGAATCGCCCGCAAGATCGCGTAGAACGGCGTGAAGTACCAGACCGGGGCGATGTGCTCCGGTGTCTTGAAGGCGTTGGCCTGTTCGAAGTTGGGCTTCTCCAGGAAATAACCGCCCATCTCCGGGAAAAAGAACACGATCGAGCAGAACACGAACAGGAACACCACTACGCCGACAATGTCTTTGACGGTGTAGTAAGGGTGGAACGGAATACCATCCAGCGGGATGCCGTTTTCGTCCTTGTGCTTCTTGATGTCCACGCCATCCGGGTTGTTGGAACCCACTTCATGCAGCGCCAGGATGTGCAACACCACCAGGCCCAGGATCACGATGGGCAAGGCCACCACGTGCAAGGCGAAGAAGCGGTTCAGGGTGATGCCCGAGATCAGGTAGTCACCCCGGATCCACTGGGTCAGGTCATTGCCGATCACCGGGATCGCACCGAACAGCGAGATGATCACCTGGGCGCCCCAGTACGACATCTGGCCCCACGGCAGCAGGTAACCCATGAAGGCTTCGGCCATCAGCGCCAGATAGATCAGCATGCCGAAGACCCATACCAGTTCGCGGGGCTTCTGGTATGAGCCGTAGAGCAAGCCACGGAACATGTGCAGGTAGACGACGATAAAGAACGCCGACGCGCCCGTGGAGTGCAGCAGGCGCAGGATCGAGCCGTACTCGACGTCACGCATGATGTACTCGACGGAAGCAAACGCCTCTTCCGCCGACGGGGTGTAGCTCATCGTCAGCCAGACACCGGTAACGATCTGGTTGACCAGCACCAGCAGTGCCAGGGAGCCGAAGAAGTAGAAGAAGTTGAAGTTTTTTGGCGCGTAATATTTGCTGAGATGGTCTTCCCACATTTTAGTGGCGGGGAAGCGCGCATCCACCCAATCCATGAACTTGCTCATCACGCGTTCTCCTTGTCGAGACCAATGACAATGATGTCGTCAGATTCGTAGTTGTGCGGAGGAACCGGCAAGTTCAAAGGCGCAGGCTGGGACTTGTAGACGCGGCCGGCGAGGTCGTAGTGGGAGCCATGGCAAGGGCAGAAATAGCCGCCGACCCAATCCTTGCCCAAATCCACAGGGGCCACTTCCGGGCGGAAAGTAGGCGAACAACCCAGGTGAGTGCAGAGACCGACCAGCAGCAGGATCTCCGGTTTGATCGAACGTGCTTCGTTCTTGGCGTAGGCGGGTTGGTCGGATTTCTCGGATGTGGGGTCAGACAACTGGCCCTCGATCTTCTTGAGATTCCCCAGGATTTCCTCGGTACGACGAACAATGAACACCGGCTGGCCGCGCCATTCAGCAATCATCTGCTGCCCTGGCTCGATCTTGCTGACATTCACCTTCACCGGTGCACCTGCGGCTTTCGCCTTGGCACTGGGAAACCATGACCCCACGAACGGGACCGCAGCCCCCACCGCTCCTGCAGCACCCACCACGGATGTGGCTGCTACCAAGAAGCGACGCCGGCCTGCATTCACGCCGTCATTGCTCATTCAGTCCTCTCCCATCAGCTTTTTGGCCTGTTAAATCAGGCGTCTACTAAGTATTGAATCTTTGCTTATAAAAATTTTGCCGAATGGTAATGAAAAGCCCCACGTATGACAAGGGAATTGCCCGGCGCTCAGCCCCCAGGCCTTGTAGTATAGGGGGTCTACGGATGTGGCAAGTTGTCACGGCGATTTTTATGCATAAATCGCAGGCAATAAAAAACGCCCAGCTCCGTGAGGAGGCTGGGCGTTTTTGTGGAACGTAAAGCGAATTAACGCTTCGAGTACTGCGGACGCTTACGCGCTTTACGCAGACCGACTTTCTTACGTTCAACTTCACGGGCATCACGAGTCACGAAGCCAGCTTTGCGCAGAGCGCCACGCAGGGTTTCGTCGTACTGCATCAGCGCGCGAGTGATACCGTGGCGGATTGCGCCAGCTTGACCACTTACACCGCCACCGATAACGGTGACGTAGATGTCGAACTTTTCAACCGTCTCGGTCAGTTCCAGCGGCTGACGAACTACCATGCGGGCAGTTTCGCGGCCGAAGAAGTTGTCCAGAGTGCGGTTGTTGATCGAGATGTTACCAGTGCCCGGACGCAGGAAAACGCGTGCGGTTGCGGTTTTGCGACGGCCAGTGCCGTAATTTTGAGTCGCCGACATAATGAACTATTCCGTTAAAACTTCAGTTCTTGGGGCTGCTGAGCAGCATGAGGGTGTACAGCGCCCGCATAGACTTTCAGCTTGCGAAACATATCGCGACCCAGTGGGCCCTTAGGCAGCATGCCTTTGACCGCGATTTCGATCGGGGCTTCAGGCTTCTTGGAGATCAGGCCTTCAAAGTTGGAAGACTTGATACCGCCTGGGAAACCGGAGTGACGGTAGTACATTTTGTCTTGCGCTTTGTTGCCGGTAACACGTACCTGCTCAGCGTTGATGATCACGATGTAGTCACCGGTGTCAACGTGAGGGGTGTACTCAGGCTTGTGCTTGCCACGCAGACGGCTGGCGACTTCAGTGGCCAGACGACCCAGGGTCTGACCAGCGGCGTCGACGACAAACCAGTCGCGCTGAACTGTTTCCGGTTTTGCAGTAAAAGTTGTCATTCTTTAATAGCCTCAGGGGCCGCCCTGTAAATTAGACGGCGGATCTTACTGAATAGTGCTTACTTTGACAAGGTCAAAGGCAGCCGGATACAGACGCTATCGGGGGCTCGGGTCAGCGCGTCCGTTCAACGGCAAGATTCTTCGGCAGGCGGCGCATCACTTCCACTGCAGAAAGAGGTGGGCAATTATGCAGATTGCGAAAAAAAATTCAACCTGCTTTTATGATTGTTTTCCCTGAAGGAGTACCCGATGGATTATCGACAGCTGGGCCGTACGGATCTGAACGTGAGCGCGATAGCCCTGGGCACCATGACCTGGGGTGAACAGAACAGCGAGGCAGAGGCCTTCGCGCAGATCGAGCGGGCCAAGGGTGCGGGGATCAACTTCCTCGACACCGCCGAAATGTACCCCGTGCCGCCCAAGGCCGACACCTATGCCACCACCGAGCGCTACATCGGCAATTACTTCAAGAGCCGTGGCGACCGCGCCGACTGGATCCTCGCCAGCAAGATCGCCGGCCCCGGCAACACCATCGACTACATCCGCGACGGCTACCTGCGCCACAACCGCAAGCACATCGCCCAGGCACTCGACGCCAGCCTCACGCGCCTGCAGACCGACTGGATCGACCTCTACCAGCTGCACTGGCCGGAGCGCAGCACCAACTTCTTCGGCCAACTGAGCTACAAGCACAAGGACGAAGACGACCTCACCCCGCTGGAGGAAACCCTCGAGGCGCTGGATGAGCAGGTCAAGGCCGGCAAGATCCGCCATATCGGCCTGTCTAACGAAACGCCGTGGGGCACCATGAAGTTCCTGGCCCTGGCCGAAGCCCGTGGCTGGCCACGCGCGGTGTCGATCCAGAACCCCTACAACCTGCTCAACCGCAGTTTCGAAGTGGGCCTGGCGGAGGTCGCCATACGTGAACAATGCGGTCTGCTGGCCTATTCGCCGCTGGCGTTCGGCATGCTCAGTGGCAAGTACGAAGGCGGCGCGCGCCCAGCCAAGGCACGCCTGACGGAGTACAGCCGCTTCAGCCGCTACTTCAACCCGCAGTCGGAAGAGGCGTGCAGTCGTTACGTGGCGCTGGCACGCGAACATGGCCTGGACCCGGCGCAGATGGCGCTGGCGTTTGTGACGCAGCAACCGTTTGTGACCAGCAACATCATCGGGGCGACAAGTCTGGAGCAGTTGGACAGCAACATTGCCAGTGCTGAGCTGAAATTGTCGAAAGAGGTGCTGGAAGGGATTGAGGCGATTCAGAAGGATCACCCGAATCCTGCGCCTTGATTGATTTTTAGATTGCTATCGCAGGCAAGCCAGCTCCCACATTGTGATGTGTGAATACGGGCAAATGTGGGAGCGGGCTTGCCCGCGATGAGGCCCTCAGCAACCACACAAGATCAAAGCGCCCGCGCAATGATCTCCTTCATGATCTCATTGGTCCCCGCATAAATGCGCTGCACCCGCGCATCCGCCCAGGCCCGGGCAATCGGGTATTCCCACATGAAACCGTAGCCGCCGTGCAGCTGCACGCACTCATCGAGGACCTTGCATTGCAGGTCGGTGGCCCAGTACTTGGCCATCGCCGCCGTGGGCACGTCCAGCTTGCCGTCCAGATGCAACGCCATGCACTGGTCGACGAATACACGGCCGATCTGGATCTCGGTGGCCATCTCCGCCAACTTGAAGCGCGTGTTCTGGAAGTCGGCAATCGCCTTGCCAAACGCCTTGCGCTCACGGGTGTATTCCAAGGTCCATTGCAACGCCGCCTCGGCGGATGACAAGGCGCCAATCGCCACCGTCAAACGTTCCTGAGGCAACTCCTGCATCAGATACGCGAAGCCCATGCCCGCCTGGCCCAACAGGTTTTCCCTGGGCACACGCACGTCCTGGAAGAACAGCTCCGACGTGTCCTGGGCCTTCATGCCCACCTTCTCCAGGCGCTTGCCCTTGGCGAAGCCGGGCGTGTCGGCTTCCACCAGGAAAAGGCTGATGCCCTTCGCGCCCGCCTTGGGATCGGTCTTGGCGACGACGATCACCAGGTCGGCCAGGTAGCCATTGGTGATAAACGTCTTGGAGCCGTTGATCACATACTCATCGCCGTCCAGCACGGCAGTCGTCTTGACCCCTTGCAGGTCGGAACCCGCCCCCGGTTCGGTCATTGCAATGGCCGTGACCATCTCGCCGGAGATCAACTTGGGCAGGTAGTGGTGCTTCAGCGCCTCGCTGCCGTAATGCAGGATATAAGGCGCGACAATATCCGAGTGCAGGGAAAAACCGATGCCGGTCAGGCCCAGCCGGCTGATCTCTTCGATCACTACCGCGCTGTACAGAAAGTCCGCGCCCAGCCCGCCATACTCTTCCGGCAGGTGGGAGCACAGCATCCCCGCCTCCCCCGCCTTGCTCCACAAGCTGCGGTCGATATGGCCTTGTTTCTCCCATTGAGCATGGAACGGCGCGGCGTCTTTTTCGAGAAAGGTACGCACGCTTTCGCGGAAAAGTTCGTGTTCCGGGCTGAACAAGGTTCTGGGAATCATGGGTCACCTGCGTGGATTGTCGGACAAAAACCAGCCCACAGAGACTATGCCCTGAGGGCATCACAGGACACTGGACACATGCGACAAAAAATAAGACGATCCAGCCGTCTGGTGACCACTTTCCCCTATAAGAATAAATGAAATTATGTCTAACCAAATCTCCACGCCCCTGCGGCGCGTCAGCATTTTGGCCATTGATCGGGTATTCGCTTCGACCCTCATGCAAGCCAAGGATTTCTTCCACCTCGCCAGCCTGCGTTACGGCAAGCAACAAGGCCTGGGCCTGACCCCTGCGTTTGAAACGCGCCTGGTCAGCCCCGACGGAAAGTCGGTGCGCAGTTTCAGCGATGTGATCATGCCGGTGGATGGCGGCCTGGAAGACGCCGACATCATCGTGTTGCCGGCGTTCTGGGATGACTTCGATGCCTTGTGCACACACTACCCGCAAGTGCTGCCGTGGCTGCGTGAACAGCATGCACGTGGCGCCGTGTTATGCGGCGAAGCCACCGGGGTGTTCTGGCTGGCCGAAGCTGGTCTGCTCGACGGCAAGGAGGCGACCACCTATTGGCGCTTCTTCAACGCCTTCAGCGAACGCTTCCCCAAGGTGCAGCTCAACCAGGACAAACACCTCACCGACGCCGACAACCTGTATTGCGCCGGCGGCACCACCTCGGCCTGCGACCTCTATATCTACCTGATCGAGCGCTTCTGCGGCGCCAACATCGCCCAGGCCGTGGCCCGCGACATTCTCTACGAAGTGCAGCGCAGCTATTCACCGGGGCGCATCGGTTTTGGCGGGCAGAAGCTGCACCAGGATGTGATCATCCTGCAGATCCAGCATTGGCTCGAAGAGCATTTCGCCGACAAATTCCGCTTCGAAGATGTCGCCCGGGAACACGGCATGAGCATCCGCAACTTCATGCGCCGCTTCCAGACCGCCACCGGCGACAAGCCACTGCATTACCTGCAACGGCTGCGCATCGAGACGGCCAAAGGACTGCTTTCGGGCAGCCGCAAGAGCATCAAGACCATCAGCTACGAAGTGGGTTACGACGACGCGAGCTTTTTTGCGCGGCTGTTCAGGCAGCACACGGAGTTGTCGCCGAACCAGTATCGGCAGCAGTTCCAGCAGGCTGCCTAGCCACGCCCTACAGGCATACGAAGACCCCGCGAAACCGCAATGGCGCGGGGTTTAGCGCAAAGTCCGACACACTCCTACAAGCGCACTCGCGTATTCAGACCCGTTATGACGTGCAATGCCTACAGCAAACCAAGAGAAAAATGAATTCACTCCATGCAGGGAGCGGGCACATTACCCACAGGAGAAGATCTCCTAAGTGCCCATAGGCTTTAAAAAAGGCCCGTTCAAATCCACTTCTTTACTGGATACTCATTATGCTTTCCATCACCGGCAATACATCCCCTGTATACCCAAGCATGGACCAGACGCCCATGGACGAAAAAGACAAAAAGAAGAAGAAAAAAGGAGAAGAGGAAGAAAGAGAAGACAATACCTACATGACTGACGAGGAGGGAGCCGTGTATAAGCGCAAAGGACCAGAGTGGCGACAAGTATCTGGCCCCACCAAAAAAAAATTCGAGTAGCAACTGATCAATACCCGATGAAAAGCCTGCAAATTTGCAGGCTTTTCATCTGCAGCAGGACTAAGGCTTATGCCCACGGGACAGGAACTCGTGGGACTGCATTTCCAGCAAGCGGCTCAACGTACGCTGGAACTCGAAGTTCAAACGCCCCCCCGTGTAGAGATCCTTGAGTTCGACTTCAGCCGAGATGATCAGCTTGACGTTGCGGTCGTAGAACTCGTCGACCATGTTGATAAAGCGTCGCGCGATGTCGTCGGTGGTGACGCTCATCTGCTCCACGCCGCTGAGGATCACCGCGTGGAAGATCTTGCCCAGTTCGATGTAGTCGTTCTGGCTACGCGGGCCGTCGCACAGTTGGCGGAATTCGAACCAGGCCACGTCATCGCAGGTGCGCAGCGCGATGATTTCGCGATTCTCGATCATCAATTTGTCGTTTTCCACGGCCTGGGTGCATTCGGGCGTCAAGGCGCGGAAGCTCTTCTTCAGGCTTTCGTGGGCCGCTTCGTTGAGCGGGAAGTGGAAAAGCTCCGCTTGTTCCAGGTGACGCAGGCGGTAGTCGACGCCGCTGTCGACGTTGACGATCTCGGTGTTCTGCTTGATCAGCGCAATCGCCGGCAGGAAGCGCGCGCGCTGCAGGCCGTCCTTGTACAAGCCGTCCGGCACGATGTTCGAGGTAGCAACCAGGGTCACACCGTTCTTGAACAGCTCTTCCATCAGGGTGCCAAGGATCATGGCATCGGTGATGTCGGAGACGAAGAACTCATCGAAGCAGATCACTCGCGCTTCTTCGGAGAAACGCTTGGCGATGATCGTCAGCGGGTTCTTCTCGCCCGGCAGGGTCTTCATCTCTTCGTGCACGCGCTTCATGAAGCGGTGGAAGTGGGTGCGGACCTTTTCCTTGAACGGCAGCGCTTCGAAGAAGGTGTCGACCAGGTAAGTCTTGCCACGGCCGACGCCGCCCCAGAAGTACAGGCCCTTGACCGGCGTGTGGTCTTTCTTGCCAAACAGCTTGCTGAACATCCCCGGCTTGCTTTGCGAGGCCGCGACCAGGTCGTCGTACAGGCGCTGCAAATGACGCACCGCGTTTTCCTGGGCAGCGTCATGGAAGAATTCAGGGCGTTTCAGATCAGCTTGATATCGTTCTAGGGGCGTCATAATTTCGTTAGCAAGGCAACAAAAACGGGCCGTCACTGTAACGACGGCCCCGGATAATGGCAATCAACCCTTGGTCGGGTTAATCCTCGGAACGGGCCAACGCGATACGCAAGGCCGCGATGGCGGCATCGCGGGAGGCGCTGTCGGCGAACTCGGCGCTGTCGGCCACAACGGCATCGTCCAGCCACACATTGAAGCTCTGGGCTTGGGTGCGTATGTCCAAATGACCGCTTTGCAATTGCTTGGTCACCGCGCCCGCCGCTTTGCCGTCGGCGAAGTTGCGCGACAGCAGCAATTGCTCGCCGTCAGCAGCCAACAGGCGGAAGCGGAAGCTGCCGTCGTCTTCACGGAAGCTCACGAAGCGCGCAGCTTTCGCGGCTTTCTTCTTGGTAGCGACCGGCGCCGCAGTCTCGTTGACGAACGAACGCAGGCCCACGGCTTCACGCAGCTCGGCCAGGAACGGTGCCGCAACCGCACGGGCTTTTTTCGCGCCGACCAGCAGCAGATCTTCCATGTCCGACGGGCGCGACATCAGTTGGTGATAACGCTCGCGGGCTTCGCCCAACTGGCCATCAAGCAGCTGGAACAGGCGATTCTTCGCCTCGCCCCAGCCCAAACCTTGCAGCAGTTCGCCACGGAATTCTTCTTCCTGGGCCTTGCTGGCAAACGCCTGGTACAGGGTGAACAGGTGCGAATTGTCCGGGTCCTTGGCTTCGCCAGGCGCGCGCGAGTCGGTGACGATCCGCGAGATCGCCTCTTTCATGTCCTTGGCGCTGGTGAACAACGGGATGGTGTTGTCGTAGCTCTTGGACATCTTGCGGCCATCCAGGCCCGGCAAGGTGGCGACGCTTTCTTCGATCAACGCCTCGGGCATGGTGAAGAATTCTTTACCGTTGCCGAACAGGTGGTTGAAACGCTGGCCGATGTCGCGGGCCATTTCCACGTGCTGGATCTGGTCGCGGCCGACCGGCACCTTGTGCGCGTTGAACATCAGGATGTCCGCCGCCATCAGCACCGGGTAGCTGTACAGGCCCATAGTGATGCCCGCATCCGGGTCTTCGCCGGTTTCGACGTTCTTGTCCACCGAGGCCTTGTAGGCGTGGGCACGGTTGAGCAGGCCCTTGGCGGCCACACAGGTCAGCAGCCAGGTCAGCTCGGGGATCTCGGGGATGTCCGACTGGCGATAGAACGTCACCCGGTTCACATCCAGGCCACCGGCCAGCCAGGTCGCGGCGATTTCCATGCGCGAGCGCTGGATGCGCTGCGGGTCATCGCATTTGATCAGGGCGTGGTAGTCGGCCAGGAAGTAGAAGGAGTCGGCATTGGCGTCTTCGCTTGCAAGGATCGCCGGGCGGATCGCACCGGCGTAGTTGCCCAGGTGGGGCGTGCCGGTGGTGGTGATGCCGGTGAGGATACGGGTACGCGTCGTCATGGGTAATCGCTTATCAGACTGCTGTCAATTCGAGAGGCGCGGCAGCACCAGATCCTTGAGATCGGTGAGCTTGCCATGGAAAAAGTGCCCGCATTCTGCCACTTTCAGCAGCTCATGGGGGCGATTCAAGGCCGCGGACCAGTCGTAGACCAGCTGCGGGTCGACCACTTCGTCGGTTTCCGGCTGGATCAGCGTCAAGGGACAGCCCTGGGGAAGCACGTCGGTATCGCGCAGACGCATCACAGCTGCCGCAATCATGAACAAATGGGACAATTTTTCGCCCTTGGCTTCCAGACGGCCACCGAGGCTTGCGGCCACGTAACCGCCAAATGAAAAGCCGAGCAAGGTGATCGGCAGGTCGGGATGTTTTGCCCGCAGCCAGGCGGCGGCGGCTTCGGCATCGTCGACTTCACCGGTACTCATGTCATGCGTACCGGCACTCGCGCCGACGCCACGATAATTGAAACGCAAAGTAATCAATCCGGCATCGCGGGCGGTGCGTTGCAGGGTCGAGACCACTTTATTGAGCATGGTCCCACCCTGCACCGGGTTAGGATGACAGATCAGCGCCAGGCCACGTGGCTCGGGGTGATCCAGGTACAGGGCTTCCAATTGGCCCACCGGGCCATCGATCAAAACAGGGGCTTCACGCATGAGCAAGAGATGAACTCCGTGACCTCTCAAAGGGTCGACTCGTCTAGCTAAAAGTCTGTGCATGGCATCATTGCGAGGTTAATCGCGGTATACAGCGCAGGTCCGAGCCGTTAACGTAAAGCAAAGCCGTTTATAGAGGAAGGACTCGTGGAACACTCGCTCTTAGTTTGGTTGTTGCCGACTCTTGCCCTGGTTGCCGGTGTCGCCATTGGATTCCTGGTTGCTCGCCTGCTGCCGAATGCCGCGCCTAACCGCACGCAGCGTCAGCTGGATGACATTCAGGAACGTTTTGACAGTTATCAGAACGAGGTTGTTACCCACTTCAACAGCACCGCGACCCTGGTCAAGAAGCTCACCCAGAGCTACCAGGAAGTACAGGATCACCTCGCCGATGGCGCCAACCGCCTGGCCCTCGACGACATTACCCGCCAGCGTCTGCTGGCCGCGCTGCATTCCGATGCACCGCAAGCGCCACGGGAACGCCTGACCCCACCCCGGGAAAACCAGGAGCCTCCACGGGACTACGCGCCAAAGACGCCGAACGCCCCGGGCATGCTGGATGAGCATTACGGCTTGAAGAAGTAAGGCGCTTCAAGCACACAAAAAGCCCGGCTGATCGATGATCAGCCGGGCTTTTTGTTGGATGACCTCAAGCCTTGTGGAGATCCAAATGTGGGAGCGGGCTTGCTCGCGAATGCGGTGGGCCAGTCACAGATGGTTTGACTGACATACCGCATTCGCGAGCAAGCCCGCTCCCACAGTTTGACCGCGCTCCTGCCTCAGGATACGGGTTGTTCCTGCAACCACCCGCCTTCAATGCGCACATGCCGCCCATGAAAGCGCTTGAGGCTGCTGCGATGCCCGACGCTGACAATGCTCAGCCCCGGCAACTCATCGATCAGCGCCTGGTACAGCGTCGCTTCATCCTCTTCATCCATCGCCGACGTCGCTTCGTCCATGTACAGCCACTGCGGCGCAAACAGCAAGGCGCGGGCGAAGGCCAGGCGTTGCTGTTCACCCGGCGAGAGCATGCGCTGCCAGTGATTGGCTTCATCCAGCCGACCCGCCAGATGCGGCAGGCGGCAAGTTTGCAGGACCTGTGCATAACGTTCTGCCGGATAGACGTCTTCGTCCTGTGGATAACTCAACACCGCCTTCAGCGTGCCAATCGGCAAATACGGCTTCTGCGGCAGGAACAGATAGCGCGCCGCCGGCAAGCGGATACTGCCGTGCCCCGCAGGCCATAAATGGCCCATCGCGCGCAATAAGGTGCTTTTACCGCTGCCGGAACGCCCACTGAGCATCAGGCGCTCACCCGGCTCCACACACATGTTGGCGTCCGTCAGCAGGTGACGACCATCGGCCACGTTCAAGCCCAGCCCCTGCACCACGAGGCGATCGCCCTGCGCGTGCACATCGATAGTCGCCGGACGTTGCTCGTTGTCGTTCATGGCCTGCTGGAAGCTGAGCAGGCGATCACTGGTTGCGCGCCAGGCGGCCAGGTCGGTGTAGGCACTGATGAACCAACTGAAGTTGCCCTGCACATTGCCGAACGCCGAGTTGATTTGCATCAGCTCGCCCAATTCGATCCTGCCCGCGAAATAGCGCGGCGCCGCCACGACAAAGGCGAAGACGATCGCAATCTGTTCGTAGCCGGCGGTAAAGAACGTCAGGCGCTTGGTCACTTTCATGATGTCCCAGTAGTTATGCCAGACCCTGCCGAACCGCGCGCTCAAACGCTGCTTTTCGTTCGGTTCACCGTTGTACAGCGCGATGCTTTCGGCATTCTCCCGCACCCGTACCATGGAAAAGCGCAGATCCGCCTCAAACCGCTGCTGCTGGTTGCTCAGCCCGATCAAACGACGGCCGATCAAATGGGTCAGCCAACTGCCGACACCGGCGTAGAGCAATGCGCACCAGAACATGTAGCCGGGAATGGTGATGCCGAATACGTCAATGCTGCCCGACACGCCCCACAGGATCACGGAGAACGACACCAGGCTGACGACATTGCGCAGCAGCCCGAGGCCCAGCCCCAAGGTGTTTGAGGTGAAGCTGTTGAGGTCTTCGGAAATGCGCTGGTCCGGGTTATCGGTGTAACCGCCCTGCTCCAGCTGGTAGAAGTTCTTGTGGTCGAGCCAACGCGCAAAATGCTTCTCGGTGAGCCAGGCGCGCCAGCGAATGGTCAGCATCTGCGTCAGGTACAGGCGGTACACCGCGCCAAGAATGGCCACCGCCGCGATACCGCAGAAATAGCCGATCAATTGCCAGAAGGCCGCCGTGTCCTTCTTCTCCAGGGCGTTGTAGAAATCCTTGTACCAGTGGTTGAGCCACACCGAAATCGCCACGCTGAACAGCGACAGGGCGATCACTGTGCCAAGCAACAACCAGGCCTTGCCCTTCTCTTCACTGCGCCAATACGGTGTGATCATCGCCCAGGTTCGGCGGAAAAACCGCCCACGCACAGCATCGTTGACCGCGGAGTACTCAGCGTTCTGATTCATCGTTCAGGCTCGGTAGGAAAACTTACAGGCGTTCGAACCGATCATAGGGGATCGGTTCATGGCGCCGTACGGCCTGAAGCAGACTGTTCAGCTTAGGTTCAGCGTCGTACCGGACGCTTTTGCAGTTTGCGCTGCAAGGTGCGGCGGTGCATGCCCAGGGCGCGGGCGGTGGCGGAGATATTGCCTTCGTGCTCGGTCAGCACGCGCTGGATGTGTTCCCACTGCAGGCGGTCCACCGACATCGGGTTTTCCGGCACCAGGGTGTCGAGGTCGGCGTGCTCGGAGAGCAAGGCAGCCAGTACGTCGTCGGCGTCCGCCGGTTTGCACAAATAGTTGCAGGCGCCCCGCTTAATGGCTTCGACGGCGGTGGCAATGCTCGAGTACCCGGTGAGGATGACCACGCGCATTTCCGGATCGAGTTCCAGCAGCTTGGGCAGCAGCACCAGGCCGGAGTCGCCGTCCATCTTCAGGTCGAGCGCGGCGTAGTCCGGCAGGTCGGCCTGGGCGATGGTCAGGCCTTCCTCGGCAGACCCTGCGGTGCTCACGCGAAAACCGCGACGGCTCATGGCGCGGGCCATCACGCGGGTAAAGGTGGCGTCGTCATCTACCAGCAACAGGTGCGGCAGTTCTTCGCCTTCGACTTGGATCTCGTCACTCATCGATATCTCCTCGTGCGACACGGGGCAGGCGCAGCTCGGTGAGCGTGCCACCTTCCTCATGACTATAGAGCTTCACTGAGCCGCCCGCGCGGGTCACGCTGGCCTTGCTCAAAAACAGGCCGAGGCCGAAGCCCTTGCCCTTGGTGGTAAAAAAAGGTTTGCCGATCTGCTCGGCGATGGCCAACGGCACGCCCGCGCCGTGGTCACGAATACTGATGGTCACGTCCTCGGCATCCCAATCCAACTCTACGCCAAGGCCCTCGGGGCAGGCGTCGGCGGCATTGTTCAGCAGATTGAGCAGGGCCTGGGTCAGATCCGGTGGCGGCGCCATGCGCGGCACGCTGCCCTGGCCCAGCAGATGAAAACGGTAACTGGCTTCGGGGCGCATCAAGTGCCAACGGTTCAGCGCTTCGTCGAGCCACTGGGTCACGTCCTGCATCTCGACGGCCAGGCGGCGATTGGCCTCGGCAGCGCGTACCAGTTGCTGCAAGGTCTGCTTGCACTGCTTGACCTGTTCCTGCAACACGCCCAGGTCATCCTGCAGGGCCGGGTCGTGATGGTCCTGGGTCATTTCCTTGAGCAGCACGCTCATGGTGGCCAACGGCGTCCCCAATTCATGGGCGGCGCCGGCGGCCTGGGTGGCGACGGCCAGCAGTTGTTGGTCGCGCAGGCCCTCTTCACGGCGAATGGCGCGCAGTTCTTCCTGGCGGCGCAGCTCTTCGGCCATGCGCGCGGCGAAGAAGGTGATCACGGCGGCAGACAGCGCAAAGCTCAACCACATGCCGTAGATCTGCAGGTTTTCCCGGGCGATCGGGAAGGTTTGCAGCGGATAGAACTGCGCCAGCAGCAGGGTATACAGGGTCAGGGCGATGCCCGAGAGCACCACCGAATAACGCCACGGCAAGGTCACGGCGGCGATGGTCAGCGGCACCAGATAATAAGAAACAAACGGATTGGTGGAACCGCCGGAGAAATACAGCAACACACTGTGGATAAACAGGTCGCAGGCCAATTGCAGGGCGTATTCCAGTTCGGTGACCGGCCAGGTGGTGCGCAACCGGATGGCGGTGAATACGCAGAGCACAATGGAGAAACCGAGGGTCACGCCCAGTTGCAGCCACGGCAGGGGCAGCAGGTCGAACCAATAGGCGAGCCCGACGGAGCCGGCCTGTGCGGCCAGGACCAGGGTTCGAATGAACGTCAGGCGCCAGAGGTTCTGGCGGGTGGCGGAAGTCAATTTTACGGCGGCGAGCATGTGCTCTCCCGGTGAGCGCTGCAGGCGGATCGGCAGGAGTATAAACGAAGCCGGCCTGCTGGCACGGCCCGTGTGGCTCTTTGCCGCAGGCCCGGCGAACGACCGTTCGTCGGCGACGCTACAACCTGTAGGTAATGTGTAAACCCGAAGAACCCGACGCCACCGTCTACAGTCTTAACCAGCACTCATACCCCAAGGAGCTCTCATGCCTCGTTTCATTTGCAGCGCAGCCGTCATCGCCCTCAGCACCAGCGTCCTGGCCAGCCTTCCAGCCGTGGCCGCCGATGAGCTGCATTACAACCAGATTGCCCTGCGCGCCGAGGCCAGCCAGGAAGTGGCGCGCGACAAGATGATCGTCACGCTGTACACCGAATCCCAGAACAGCGACCCGGCCAAGCTCGCCGCCGAAATCACCACCGCCATGAACCAGGCATTGGACCAGGCCCGCGCAGTCAAGGACGTGACTCTGCGCCAGGGCAGCCGCAACAGCTACCCGATCTACGACAATAAGAACCAGAAGATCACCGGCTGGCGTGAGCGCGCCGAACTGCGCCTGGAAAGCGCCGATTTCCCGGCACTCTCGAAACTGACCGGTGAACTCCTCAACACCTTGAAAATGGACAGCATGGACTTTGCCATCGCCGACGAAACGCGCAAGAGCAGCGAAGATGCCCTGCTCAAGGACGCAGTCGCCGCGTTCAAGGCCCGCGCGCAACTGGCCACCGATGCGTTGGGCGGCAAGGGGTACAAAATCGTGAATCTGAACTTCAACACTAATGGTTACCCACAGCCGTTTGCCCGAGGCGGGGCGATGATGATGAAAGCCCAGGCCATGGATTCAGCTCCGGCGCCGCAAGTGGAAGCCGGCACCAGCCAGGTTGGCATGAGTGCCGAGGGAGTGATTGAAGTCCTGCAATAACATGCAATAGGAAAAGGCGGCGCTGCCTCGGGTATGCGCCGTTTTTTTATGCAACTTGTTCGCCCCCAGGACGGCGGAACGCTTACCGGTAGATTTCCCACGCACATAGCGAACCCTGAAAGACGCCCATTGCGTCCCATTGCAGGGGCCACACGCAATTCAAATAACATGTATCAGGTCAAAGGTACTTCCGGCGCGGACCGGTGGTTCATTCGCTACACCGACGCCACAGGCACACCCAAAGTCTATAAGATCCGAAGCGACTTCAAACTGCGCGACGACTACGTACAGGTCATCGACCCACACACCCGTAAGCCGGTGATGACCCTGCATTCCAACGCCGATGGTGAGTGGCACGAGGCATCGGCCCACGAGGCACTCGCCAGTGGCCATGGCAAAAATAACCTCCATCACCGACACCGGATGAAGATTTGAAAACAGCCCCCTCTGGCTGGCGTGCTCTACAGTTGTGCGGACAAAGAGGACGGATTTTTTCCGAGTCGGCCACGTCATATATCGCAGCGTATTCATCGGAACCCACAACCCGGCCCTCGTTACTCAAACCATGCCGCAGCGACAGGGAGTACTGCACATACGTTTGTTTAGTTTACGAGGCCCCAACATGTCTATCACTTCCCACTACGCGACCTCTTTACCGTCACAGCACATCAGCGATGTATCGACCCGGTCGAAAAGGGAAACCAAATCACCCCCTATACAGGTAACGCAAACAGAAACGGGCGCGGCGGCATCCGTATCCCCTCACGAGAAAGCGCTGCTCGATGCCTACCTCAAGGCCGTGCAAAGCAAAGCGCTTCACGGCAATGCGGGGCTGGTAAAGGTCCCGCCCCAGAGCACCCTGGGCCAGTGGCTTGAACTGTACCGCGCGCAATTGGAGCATCCGGTTGTTCAAAATTGGTTGCGCGAGCAGAAAATCGACCCCACTAGCCTGCTTTCTATCGATCCGTTCAAAGGCACCCTGTCTGCCGATGCGGGTGGCACAGTGAAAACCTTTTCACTCTCTGATGCATCAGGCTGGGGGCAAGTGTCAGGCCCGATCTTAGCCGCAGCGAAAGTCATCTGGCCAGAGGACAAGGGCGTTTTACGCGTACGATTACGCGATGGTTTCACTGAGGTCAGTGCAAAGGTGGTGGCGAAGTTTCAGGGCATACCGCTACCCGCCAACCCCTCCCAGGCCAACGCGCAAATCAGGCAGTTGCAAGACAAGGATGCCTTTGACCCTATTGCCGCCGACGACCGCGCGCGCCCTGCCGGCAGCCGCTCGCCGCAAGCGTTGGACATACAAAAACAACAAGCCGCCATCTACTACCGCAATGCCCCGCAGGCATTGGAATATAAGCGCCTGGCCGTCAACGTCGGCACCCACCTGCCCAATACACGGGCGGAAGCGAAAAAATGGGCAGAACAGATTATTTTCCAATTGACCGGTAAACAGGTGGATGCGGACACGATCTACTTGAATCGCTTCAGAGGCGCCAACACGCCACTCTCATCTGACACCGCCACCGTGACAGGCTGGGAACACAGTGATGACGACCTGGCCTCCTCGCAGCGCTTGCCGGACGCCTTGCTGAAAAACTTCAACGAGCATGATGGTGTTCCCGGCAATCTGGATCAGGAAGCCGGCTTATACATGAACGGTCCCGGCCAAGGCGCGATGGACGGATATGGGGCCCACAATCAATTCCCCCTCGCGCCGTCCGCGCTCATGCACGCGAGCTGGAAAACTGACTTCCAGGCGCAAATGACTCAGAAAATCGACCATTTCTGGAATACTCAGACCAGCGACTATGAGACCGTTATCAAAGGCGAATTCGTCAACCAGGCCCGCAAGCAACTCAAGGCCAATGAAGCCAGGCCAACCTCCGAGCGGACACTGCAAGCCCCCGAGCATAAATTCAGCCACGAAGATTACCGCCTGGTGATGGGTGCAGCCTCCAACCTGCCAATTGATGAAAAAACGCCACTGACCGTCGAACAACTCAAGGCCAAGGCACCGGCAAAAGACCAGGTCCAGGTACATGCCCTTAACATCCACGGTTTCACTTCCAGTGACATTCTGCGGTTCAGCGCGCCCGACGATGGCCGCCAGGTGCTCTACATACCAGGCGCCGAGCCGGCCTTTCTGAGGTTCGACTCTCTGGAAAAACTGAACCAATGGATCGTTGAGCAGACCCAGGATCCAAAAAAGCGCGAAGCGTTGGCCGCGCATTTCCCGTTGATTTATCGCCAGGACCATGAAGCCGGCTTTGCTGCCCGCGCGGCAAAAGTGTTGATGCCCGTTCTGTGGTTCACCCACGTAGGCGACAAGACAGAAGGCCTGGACACCCACTTTGAAAAGATGGCCAACGGCACATTGAAAGACCCGGCGGTCAATAACAGTCACTCGGCAATCGAAGAGGACGTATTTTCCACACTGGCAACGTCTGCCAAAGAGCGCATGAAAAGCGACGCCGACGTTGTGATCAAGTCCAACAGCGAGGTGATTCGGGACACTTGGCTCAACGACATTACTGTGGCCGCAGGTTTATTGGCGAAGCTGGCACCCATCGCGGCGCCGGCAGCGGCCATCGCGGTCGTCACCGGCCTGGCCGAAGTAGCCTTGGGCGCGGAAAAAGCCTCGTCCGGCGACACCGAGGCAGAACGTAAGGACGGAGCGTCCAAGACTTTCGATGGCGTCCTCAATACACTGTTTTCAGTCGGTGGTTTCGCCGGGGAGGCTGAAGATCCTTTTGCATCGCCGGAGCAAAAGTTACCGGTCAGCCCCAGGAGCCAAAAATCCATCAATGGCTTTACCGATCGGCTTTACAACTGGTTGAACAAAGGGGACGCGCAACCCGGCCTCACGAAAAATGAGTTCAAGGAGTTTCAAAACAAGTACAACGCCTCACGCACGCCGAAGAACCGGGCAAACTTTGATAACGGCTATAATTCAGGCAATTTGAACAATGTGCCCGGGTACAGCCCCTCCATGACCCTCCCCGACCTCATGAAAATGGCCTCTGAACCTTGGCGGTCGGCCGAAGAAGTCGGCACCTTGTCGCGAGCCATCGAACGCCTGAAAATAAAATTGATTCAAGAAGCCTATCCCGCTTTTCAACGCGATATACAAAGCGCTGGCGGCAGTGTGACGCCAATGCCTCAAGAGTTTTACCTGAGCCAGGCTAACCTGGCCTCCCAGGGAGAATGTGCTGCAATGAGCAATACCATGGGGATGGCGCTTGAGTCCGGACAGGAAAGGACCTTCCTGGCTAATTTATTCAAAGCGGCGGCCAGCCCCAATGATGCCGCCAGCGCCAACTTCATAAAAAACCTGAGTACGCTTCAAGAGGCGATGACGGAACTGGAAGACTTCCACGCGGCCCCCATCAAGCAGGTAGCGTATAGCGAAATCATTGCAGACTTGGCCAACGCCGCCGACTCAAAGGCCCTGCGAATCACTTCGACGGACCATGCCGTTCTGGCCGGTGTAAAGATGGAAGGCGAAACCCCAAAATGGTTTTACTTTGACCCCAACTTCGGCCTGGCGACATTCGACAGTCCGCAGGCCTTCGAGCGTGGGATGGAACGCGTCCTGAACAGGGGCACAAGCCCTTTCAGGCATCGAGCACTTGGCAGCGACCCGGCGGTGCCGGAATACACGATCAGTGAGTTCACGAGTCGGGACTACGCTGGCAATAGCCTTGCGCCCACCATGAGGAGCTTATTCACGCAAGAGCTATAAACATCCAGGCGATGCGCAACACGTCTGTATCAACACGTCATGATCAATCGCCTCTTACCTGAGGCCCTTGAACGACGGTAACCTCGGTTACCGTCGTTTTCGTTTGCGCAGTTGCATATGCCTGCCACTACAGAGGTCTCCATGGAAAGAATCGCCTTAAAACCGCTCCTCCTCGCCGCCGGCCTCCTGGCCTTCATGCCGCTGTCCCAGGCGGCCAGCACCCTGGTCTACTGCTCCGAAGCCAGCCCCGCCGGGTTCGACCCCAGCCAGTACACCAGCGGCACCGATTTTGATGCGTCCGCCGAAACCGTGTTCAACCGCCTGACCCAGTTCAAGCGCGGTGGCACCGAAGTCGAACCTGGCCTGGCGACGCGCTGGGAAGTGTCCGAGGACGGCCTGGCGTATACGTTCCACCTACGTCAGGGCGTCAAGTTCCACACCACCGAGTACTTCACCCCTACCCGCGATTTCAACGCCGATGACGTGCTGTTCACCTTCAATCGCCTGCTCGATGCGCAAAGCCCGTTTCGCAAGGCCTACCCCTCCGAGTCGCCGTATTTCACCGACATGGGCTTGAACACCACGATCAAGCGCGTCGACAAACTCGACGATCGCACCGTGCGCTTCAACCTCAATAACGTCGATGCGTCATTCGTGCAAAACCTGGCCATGAGCTTCGCCTCGGTGCAATCGGCCGAATACGCCGCGCAATTGCTCAAGCAAGGCACCGCGGCCGACATCAACCAGAAGCCGGTGGGCACCGGTCCGTTCGTGTTCAAGCGCTACCAGAAGGATGCGCAGATCCGCTACGTGGCCAATAAAAGCTACTGGAAACCCGAGGATGTGAAGCTCGACAACCTGGTGTTCGCCATTACCCCGGATGCCGCGTCGCGCCTGCAGAAGCTCAAGGCCGGCGAATGCCAAGTCAGCGGCTACCCGCGCCCCGCCGATATCGAGGTGATGAAGCAGGACCCGAATCTGCGCGTGCTGCAGCAAGCCGGTTTCAACCTGGGCTTTCTGGCCTACAACGTGACCCACCCGCCGCTGGACCAACTCAAGGTGCGCCAGGCGCTGGACATGGCGATCGACAAGCCGGCGATCATCAAGGCCGTGTACCAGGGCGCCGGGCAATTGGCGCAGAACGCCCTGCCGCCTGCGCAGTGGTCTTATGACCCGACCATCAAGGACGCGCCGCACGACCCGACCAAGGCTCGGGCGCTACTAAAAGAAGCAGGGGTTGCACCCGGTACCGCCATCAACCTGTGGGCGATGACGGTACAACGCGCGTCCAACCCGAACGCGCGCATGTCCGCGCAAATGATCCAGCAGGATTGGGAAAAAATTGGCATCAAGGCCAACATCGTCAGCTATGAGTGGGGCGAATACATCAAGCGCGCCAAAAACGGCGAGCACGATGCGATGATTTACGGCTGGACCGGCGACAACGGCGACCCGGATAACTGGCTGGGCGTGCTCTACAGTTGTGCCGCCGTCAAGGGCAGCAATTACGCTAAATGGTGTAACCCGGCCTACGACAAGCTCGTACAGCAAGCCAAAGTCAGCAACGACCGCGAGCAGCGCATCAAGTGGTATCAACAGGCGCAGCAAATCCTTAAAGAACAAGTACCTATAACGCCTATTGCGAACTCGACGGTTTTCCAGCCGCTGCGCAAGGAAGTCAAGGACTTCAAGATCAGTCCGTTTGGGCTGACGCCGTTCTACGGCGTGAGTCTAGATAAGTAACAGCCGCGCCCCAACCGAGTGCGCTAGACGCCTCGGCTGGGACTTTTTGGTGCGAAGCGTGCACCGAAAAAACCCTCGAAATATGCGCAAATATGTCAAAACTTTCATAATTGCGACATTCCTGTACGTTCGTACCACTGTTTGCCCCCGGCAACGGTTCAAGATCTTGCAATGGGTATGGCGCCTGCATAAGTATCCGCAGGCCGACTCACGAGGTCGCCCTCACCACCAAAAATGACAACAAATCATGAGGCCAACATGCTTAAACACGCAGTCCTTCCGCTCTTAGTTAGCGCTGGCCTTATGGCCGCAGCCCCTTTCGCCCATGCGGCGACTAACCTGGTGTTCTGCTCCGAAGGGAGCCCGGCCGGTTTTGACCCAGGCCAGTACACCACCGGAACAGACTTCGATGCCTCGGCCGAAACCATGTTCAACCGCCTGACCCAGTTCGAGCGCGGCGGCACCGCCGTGATTCCTGGGTTGGCCACCAGCTGGGACGTGTCCCCGGATGGCTTGACCTACACCTTCCACCTGCGTGATGGCGTCAAGTTCCACACCACGCCGTACTTCAAGCCGACCCGTACCTTCAATGCCGATGACGTGCTGTTCACGTTCAACCGCATGATCAACAAGGACGATCCGTTCCGCAAAGCCTACCCCACCGAGTTCCCGTACTTCACGGACATGGGGATGGACACCAACATCAAGAACATCGAGAAAGTCGACGCCAACACGGTCAAGTTCACCCTTGGCACCGTGGACGCCGCTTTCATCCAGAACCTGGCGATGAGCTTCGCGTCGATCCAGTCGGCTGAATATGCCGCGCAACTGTTGAAGGAAGGCAAACCTGCCGACATCAACCAGAAGCCAATCGGCACTGGTCCGTTCGTGTTCAAGAGCTACCAGAAAGATTCCAATATTCGCTACACCGGCAACAAGGACTACTGGAAACCTGAGGACGTGAAGATCGACAACCTGATCTTCGCCATCACCACCGACCCGTCGGTGCGTATCCAGAAGCTCAAGAAAAACGAATGCCAGATCACCCTGTTCCCGCGCCCGGCCGACCTCAAGGCGCTGGGCGAAGACAAGGACCTGAAACTGCCGCACCAGGCCGGTTTCAACCTGGGCTACATCGCCTACAACGTGATGGACAAGGTCAAGGGCAGCGACCAGCCAAACCCGCTGGCCGACCTGCGCGTGCGCCAGGCGCTGGACATGTCGGTGAACAAGCAGCAGATCATCGACTCCGTGTACCAGGGCGCCGGTCAGTTGGCCGTCAACGCCATGCCGCCGACCCAATGGTCGTACGACACCACCATCAAGGATGCCAAGTACGACCCTGAGAAAGCCAAGGCGCTGCTCAAGGAAGCCGGCATCAAGGAAGGCACCGAAATCGTTCTGTGGGCCATGCCGGTTCAGCGTCCGTACAACCCGAACGCCAAGCTGATGGCTGAAATGCTGCAGAACGACTGGAAGAAGATCGGTCTGAACGTAAAAATCACCAGCTACGAGTGGGGCGAGTACATCAAGCGCTCCAAAGGTGGCGAGAACCAGGCCATGATCATTGGCTGGAGCGGCGACAATGGTGATCCGGACAACTGGCTGAACGTGCTGTTCGGCTGCGACTCGCTGCAGGGTAACAACTTCTCCAAATGGTGCGACAAGAAATTCGACGGCATCGTGAAAGAAGCCAAGGCCACATCGGATGTCGCCAAACGCACCGAGCTGTATAAGCAGGCGCAACATATCCTCAAAGATGCTGTCCCGATGACACCTATCGCGCACTCGACGGTGTATCAACCCATGCGCTCTACCGTGCAGGACTTCAAGATCAGCCCGTTTGGCTTGAACTCCTTTTACGGCGTGAGCGTAAGCGGCAAGTAAGAAGCCCTGGCGGCGGCGTTTCATAACGTCGCCGTTATTGCATCCGCCTGGCCCGTAGGAAACAGACCACGCTCGTAATAGTTGCGTCCTACAGCAACGAACTGCGATCCGTGTCTCCGTTGCCTACAAGGTCAATCCGATTTAGTGCATTTACTGCCAGGTCCTCGACCCCTAACGTCGTAGGACAGCAGATGCACCTACTACGGAAAGGCACTTGCTGCGTGTGGGATCAGTGATGTCGCCCTGGCCGATTTGCCAGGGCGGTTGCTCGCTGATGACAACTACAAACAAGGATCGGGATCGTCATGCGCCATACCACCGTTCTATCCGCAATTTTCGGCACCAGCCTGCTGGCTGTGGCCACGATGGGCCAAGCCGCCGACAAGCAGAGCCTGGTGTTCTGCTCCGAAGGCAGCCCGGCCGGTTTTGATACGGCGCAATACACCACCGCCACCGATAACGATGCGGCCGAGCCGCTGTACAACCGTCTGGTCGAGTTTGAAAAAGGTGCAACCAATGTGGTGCCTGGGTTGGCAACCAAATGGGATATTTCCGACGACGGCCTGACCTACACCTTTCACCTGCGCGAAGGGGTGAAATTCCACAGCAACAAGGAATTCAAGCCAACGCGGGATTTCAATGCCGACGATGTGCTGTTCACCTTCAACCGCATGCTTGACCCCGACCATCCGTTTCGCAAGGCCTACCCCACCGAGTTTCCGTACTTCAACGGGATGAGCCTGAACAAGAACATCGCCAGGGTCGAGAAAACCGACCCGCTCACCGTGGTCATGACCCTGAACACGGTCGACGCCGCGTTCGTGCAGAACATTGCCATGAGCTTTGCTGCGATCCTGTCGGCCGAATACGCCGAGCAGCTGCTCAAGGCCGGCAGGCCGAGCGACATCAACCAGAAGCCGATCGGCACTGGCCCGTTCGTGTTCCAGCGCTATCAGAAAGATTCGCAGATCCGTTACGTGGGCAACAAACAGTACTGGGACCCGAGCCGGGTCAAGCTCGACCAGTTGATCTTCGCGATCAACACCGACGCATCGGTGCGCGTGCAAAAACTCAAGGCCGGCGAATGCCAGGTGACCCTGCATCCGCGCCCGGCTGACGTCGATGCGCTCAAGGCCGACCCTAAACTGCAACTGCTGACCAAGCCGGGCTTCAACCTCGGCTATATCGCTTACAACGTGCGCCACAAGCCGTTCGACCAGCTCGAAGTGCGCCAGGCGCTGGACATGGCGGTGAACAAGCAGAGCATCCTGAATGCCGTGTACCAGGGCGCGGGGCAACTGGCGGTCAACGCCATGCCGCCGACGCAGTGGTCCTATGACGACAGCATCAAGGACGCCGCCTATAACCCGGAGAAAGCCAAGGAATTGCTCAAGGCTGCCGGCGTAAAGGAAGGCACCGAAATCACCCTGTGGGCGATGCCGGTGCAACGTCCGTACAACCCCAACGCCAAGCTGATGGCCGAGATGCTGCAAAGCGACTGGGCCAAGATCGGCCTCAAGGTCAAGATCGTCAGCTACGAGTGGGGCGAATACATCAAGCGCACCAAGAACGGTGAGCACGATATCAGCCTGATCGGCT
Organism: Pseudomonas sp. SWRI18; assembly: GCF_014268345.1. Taxonomy (NCBI): domain Bacteria; kingdom Pseudomonadati; phylum Pseudomonadota; class Gammaproteobacteria; order Pseudomonadales; family Pseudomonadaceae; genus Pseudomonas; species Pseudomonas sp. SWRI18. The sequence continues at coordinate 142,655 of NZ_JACCQQ010000003.1, read as the reverse complement.
GGACCGGCGACAATGGCGACCCGGACAACTGGCTGGGCACCCTCTACAGCTGCGACGCCATCGGCGGGAACAACTACTCCATGTGGTGTGACCCGGCGTACGACAAGCTGATCAAGCAAGCCAAGGTCGTCACCGACCGCGAACAACGGACCGTTCTGTACAAACAGGCGCAGCAACTGCTCAAGCAGCAGGTGCCGATCACGCCGGTCGCCCACTCGACGGTCAACCAGCCGTTAAGCGCCAAAGTCGAAGGCTTCAAAGTAAGCCCCTTCGGCCGCAACGTGTTCTCGGGCGTCAGCATTACCCCATAAGAAAATAACCGGATTGCAGGAGAGCGACGTTGGCTCTCCAGCAAACGTGCAGCCACTTATTAGGATTTTTCCTACGGCAAACGTTTGCATAGCTTGAAAAGAGTTACACACCCAATAGCCGGATCACCAAAAAAGACCGGCATTAAAAAGAGAACCAAAGGAGCTTCACACATGAAACTGAGCAGCAAAGCGCTTCTGGCCCTGGCCATCAGCAGCATCACGGCCACCGCCTACGCTGAACCCGCCAGCCAGGACTTCGTTCCGACCACACTGGCCGGCACCAGCGCGCAAAGCGAGGCCAAGGGCTTTATCGACGGTCAAAGCCTGGGCGGTACCACGCGTAACTGGTACTCCAGCGAACAACGGTTCCGTGGTCAAAAATTCAGCTATACAAAACATAATCAAACCCTTCAGGACTCGCGCCGCGAGAACTGGGTGCAAGGCACCATCCTGAACTATTCCTCAGGCTTTACCCAAGGCACCGTTGGCGTTGCGACCGAAGTTGCCGCCTACAACGCCATCGTGCTGGATGCCAGCCGGCGTGACATCAAGAACGGCTCCAACCGTACCCTGGCCGACTCCGACGGCGATGCCGTTAACCAGTGGAGCAAGCTTGGCCTGGCCAACGTCAAGTTCCGTGTCTCGAACACCACCTTGACCGCCGGTCGCCAGAACTTCAGCAGCGGCATCGTCGACACCATCGGCAACCGTGCCCTGCCTTCGAGCTTCGAGGGTGTGAGCTTCAACAGCGAAGAGCTGAGCAACCTGTCGTTCCAGGGCGGTATCTTCGATCGCGTTTCGCCGCGTACCGAACAAAGCCTGTCGAAATTCCGTTCCGAGTACGGCAATGGCCAGGAAACCGACAAGGTCAAAACCCTGGGCTTCAACTACCAGCCGTTCAAGAGCCTGAAGACCAGCGTGTTCGCGGCTAACGTCGAAGACTTCTGGAACCAGTACTACTTCGGTGCCACCCACGAATTGGGTGATGCACAGACCCTGGCACTGACCACTGGCCTGAACTACTACAAGACCACCGACACCGGCAGCAAGAAGATGGGCAACATCGACAACGATACTTACTCGTTGTCCCTGGGTCTGACCCACCAGGCTCATAGCCTGACCTTCTCGTACCAGGAAGTGAACGGTGACGAGTACTTCGACTACCTGCACGAAACCAACGGCATCTACCTGGCCAACTCCCTGACCTCTGACTTCAACAGCCCGAACGAGAAGTCCTTCCAGATCGCCTACGGCATCAACATGGCCGAATACGGTGTGCCAGGCCTGAAGTTCAACGTTTACTCGGCTCGCGGCTGGGGCATCGACGGTACTCACTACAACGGTACCGCCTACGGTACCGCGGGTGAAAGCCGCAGCGACCTGCGCCTGATGGACGGCGAGAAACACCAGGAATACGGCGTTGGTACGTCCTACGCGATTCAGAGCGGCCCACTCAAGGCCACTACCATCCGTGGCACCTACGTGACTCACCGCGCCAGCGCGCAACAAGCTGACGGCAACATCAAAGAGTTCCGTCTGGTCACCACCATCCCGTTCAACATTCTTTAATTAGCGCCAGGTAAACGGCGGGCTCAGGACGAGCCCGCCGTCTACGTTTTTACTGGTCCCATCGATTGCAGAGGGTTCCGAATGAAAATGCTCCCGCTACAAGCCGCCATGGCTGCCGCGCTGTTGAGCGTGGCGATCGGCGTTTCGGCCAAACCACTGGTGGTCTGCACCGAAGCCAGCCCGGAAGGTTTTGACCCGGTCCTGTACACCACGGCCGTGACCGCTGACGCCGCTGCTGAAACCATGTTCAACCGCCTGGTGGACTTCAAGCCCGGCACCACCGAAGTCGTTCCCGCGCTGGCCAAGGCCCTGCCCGAGATCAGCGCCGATGGCCTGACTTACACCTTTCACCTGCGTGACGACATCAAGTTCCACACCACCGACTACTTCAAACCCACGCGCAACCTGAACGCCGACGACGTGCTTTGGAGTTTCCAGCGCCAGCTGGACCCGAATCACCCGTGGCATAAAAAGTCCCTCGTGGGCTACCCGTACTTCGAAAGCATGGGCTTCAAGGAACTGCTCAAGAGCGTAGAAAAGACTGACGATCACACCGTCGTTTTCACCCTGACCCGTCCTGAAGCACCGTTCCTGGCCGACCTGGGCATGGCATTTTCTTCAATCCATTCGAAGGAATACGCCGACCAGTTGCTCAAGTCCGGCAAGACCGATGACCTCAACGCCAAGCCCATCGGCACGGGCCCGTTCATCTTCATCCGTTATCAAAAAGACGCCCAGGCTCGGTTCAAGGCCAACCCTGACTACTTCCGCGGCAAACCGGCAGTTGACCCGCTGATCCTGGCGATCAGCACCGATAACAACGTGCGCCTGCAGAAGCTCAAGGCCAACGAATGCCAGATCGCGTTGTTCCCCAAGCCGGATGACATTCCAAGCATCAAGAAAGACCCGAACCTGAAAGTCGATGAACTGGCGGCGATGACCACCAGTTACACCGCGTTGAACACCACCCACAAATACATGAGCGATGCGCGGGTACGCCACGCGATCAACATCGCGTTCGACAAGGCCGGTTATACCGAAGCCCTGTTCGGCAAAGGCAATGCAGTGGTCGGTACCGGCCCTTATCCGCCGACCCTGCTGGGTTTCAATGACAAACTGAAAAACCCGCCCCGCGACCTGGACAAGGCCCGCGCCCTGCTCAAGGAAGCCGGCGTACCGGAAGGCACCGAGTTCACCCTGTTCACCCGTAACGGCGGCGGCCCGACCAACCCGAACCCGATGCTCGGCGCCCAGCGCATGCAGGCGGATCTGGCGCAGATTGGCCTGAAAGTGAATATCAAAGTCATGGAATGGGGCGAGATGCTCAAGCGTGCTAAAAACGGTGAGCACGACATGGTTTCGGCCGGCTGGGTAGGTGATAACGGCGACCCGGATAACTTCCTCACGCCAAACCTGAGTTGCGATGCAGCGAAAAACGGCGAAAACTACGCACGCTGGTGTAACAAAGAGTTTCAAGACTTGATCGACAAGGCTCGCGCCATCGCTGAACCCGGCCAGCGCGCCGCACTCTATGAACAGGCACAGGACGTTTTCGACAAGGACCAACCATGGCTTCCCATGGCTTACCCGAAACTGTTCACCGCCATGCGCAAGAACGTAGAAGGCTTCACCCAAAGCCCTCTGGGTACAAATAACTTCGCCACCACCCAGGTGAAGTAAATAAGAAAAACGCTCGGCGCCGTCGCTATTGACGGCGCCGGACCTGCCTAACCGGCTGATTGAGGTACACCACAAGATGTTTAGTTTTATTGCCCGCCGACTGGGGTTATTGATCCCCACGTTCTTCGGCATCACGTTGCTGACGTTTGCGTTGATACGCATGATTCCAGGCGACCCCGTAGAAGTCATGATGGGCGAACGCCGCGTCGACCCCGAGATGCACGCACAGGCAATGGAGCGCCTTGGCCTTAACAAGCCGCTGTATGCGCAATACCTGGATTATGTCGGCAAGCTCGCCCAGGGCGACCTTGGCGAATCGCTGCGTACCCGTACCAGCGTGTGGACCGAATTCACCGCCCTCTTCCCGGCGACCCTGGAACTGTCCATGGCCGCCCTGTTGTTCGCCGGTATCCTGGGCCTGCTGGCCGGGGTGATCGCGGCCTTGAAGCGAGGATCCCTGTTCGACCACGGGGTGATGGGCATCTCCCTCGCGGGCTATTCGATGCCGATCTTCTGGTGGGGCCTGATCCTGATCATGTTCTTCTCGGTCAGCCTGGGCTGGACCCCGGTGTCCGGGCGCATCGACCTGCTCTACGACATTGAGCCGCGCACCGGCTTCATGCTGATCGACACGCTGCTGGCTGACGAGCCGGACGCGTTCTGGGACGCACTGCACCACCTGATCCTGCCGGCCATCGTGCTCGGCACCATCCCGCTGGCGGTGATCGCGCGGATGACCCGCTCGTCGATGCTCGAAGTGCTGCGCGAAGACTACATCCGCACCGCCAAGGCCAAGGGCCTGTCGCCGGCACGCGTGGTGTTCGTGCACGGCCTGCGTAACGCGCTGATTCCGGTACTGACCGTGGTCGGCCTGCAAGTCGGCACGCTGCTGGCCGGTGCGGTATTGACCGAGACCATCTTCTCCTGGCCCGGCATCGGCAAATGGCTGATCGAAGCCATTGGCGCGCGGGACTACCCGGTGGTGCAGAACGGCATCCTGCTGATCGCCTGCCTGGTGATCCTGGTGAATTTCGTGGTGGATATCCTCTACGGCTTCGCCAACCCACGCATCCGTCACCAGCGCTGAGATCATGACCATGACCACACCTACTCAAGTGTCAGCAGTCGATCAAAGCCTGCTGTACCCGTCCCCGTACAAAGAATTCTGGCAAGCCTTCTCCAAGAACAAAGGCGCGGTTGCCGGCCTGTTGTTCATGTTGCTGATCGTGTTCTGCGCGATCTTCGCGCCGTGGGTTGCACCGCATAACCCGAGCGAGCAGTACCGCGACTTCCTGCTGACCCCGCCGGCCTGGCTGGAGGGCGGGCAGATCCAGTTCCTGTTGGGTACCGACGAACTGGGCCGTGACTTGCTCTCGCGCCTGATCCAGGGTTCGCGCCTGTCGCTGCTGATCGGTTTGTCGTCGGTGGTGATGTCGCTGATCCCGGGCATCCTGCTGGGCCTGTTCGCCGGGTTCTTCCCGCGTTTGCTCGGCCCGACCATCATGCGTTTGATGGACATCATGCTGGCCCTGCCCTCGCTGCTGCTGGCCGTGGCCATTGTCGCGATTCTCGGCCCTGGCCTGATCAACACCGTGATCGCCATCGCCATCGTGTCGTTGCCGTCCTACGTGCGCCTGACCCGCGCCGCGGTGATGGGCGAACTGAATCGTGACTACGTGACCGCCGCCCGCCTTGCCGGCGCCGGGTTGCCGCGCCTGATGTTCATCACCGTGCTGCCTAACTGCATGGCGCCGCTGATCGTCCAGGCCACCCTGAGTTTCTCTTCGGCGATCCTCGACGCCGCGGCCCTGGGCTTCCTGGGCCTTGGCGTACAACCGCCAACCCCTGAGTGGGGCACCATGCTGGCTTCGGCCCGTGACTACATCGAACGCGCCTGGTGGGTGGTGAGCCTGCCGGGTCTGACCATTTTGCTCAGCGTGCTGGCAATCAACTTGATGGGCGACGGCTTGCGCGATGCGCTCGACCCGAAACTCAAGAACGCCGCCTGAGGAGATTCCCATGTCACTGTTAGAAATCAAGAATCTCAACGTGCGCTTCGGCGACAAGACTGCCGTGCCGGTGGTCGATGGCCTCGACATTTCGGTCGACAAAGGCGAAGTCCTGGCGATCGTTGGCGAGTCGGGCTCGGGTAAATCCGTGACCATGATGGCGCTGATGGGCCTGATCGAGCACCCCGGCATCGTCACCGCCGACGCGCTGAACTTCGACGGCAAGGACATGCTCAAGCTGAGTAACCGCCAGCGCCGCCAGATCGTCGGCAAAGACCTGGCAATGGTGTTCCAGGACCCGATGACCGCGCTGAACCCCAGCTACACCGTGGGTTTCCAGATCGAAGAAGTGCTGCGCCTGCACCTGAAAATGTCCGGCAAGCAAGCGCGCAAGCGTGCCATCGAGTTGCTGGAAAAAGTCGAGATCCCGGGCGCTGCCAGCCGTATGGACGCTTATCCGCATCAACTGTCCGGCGGTATGAGCCAGCGTGTGGCAATCGCCATGGCGATTGCCGGCGAGCCGAAGCTGCTGATCGCCGACGAACCGACCACCGCCCTGGACGTGACCATCCAGGCGCAGATCATGGAACTGCTGCTGGCCCTGCAGAAAGAACAGAACATGGGCCTGGTGCTGATCACCCACGACCTCGCAGTCGTGGCGGAAACTGCCCAGCGCGTGTGCGTGATGTACGCCGGCCAAGCGGTGGAAGTCGGCCAGGTGCCGCAGTTGTTCGACATCCCGGCGCACCCGTACAGCGAAGCGTTGCTCAAGGCGATTCCCGAGCACAGCCTCGGCGCCACACGCCTGGCCACGCTGCCGGGCATCGTGCCCGGCCGTTACGACCGCCCGCAAGGCTGCCTGCTGTCGCCGCGTTGCCCGTACGTACGCGACAACTGCCGCAGCGAGCGCCCAGCGCTTGATCCGAAAACCAACAGCCTGGCGCGCTGCTTCTACCCCTTGAACCAGGAGGTGGCGTAATGGCCGTCGTTCTTACCGCCCGCGACCTGACCCGGCACTACGAAGTGTCCCGTGGCCTGTTCAAGGGCCATGCGCTGGTACGCGCGCTCAATGGTGTGTCGTTTGAACTGGAAGCCGGCAAGACCCTCGCCGTGGTCGGCGAGTCGGGTTGCGGCAAGTCCACCCTGGCCCGTGCGCTGACGCTGATCGAAGAGCCGTCTTCGGGCTCGCTGAAAATCGCCGGCCAGGAAGTCGCCGGCGCCGACAAGGCCCAGCGCAAGCAATTGCGCAAAGACGTGCAGATGGTGTTCCAGAGCCCGTATGCCTCGTTGAACCCACGGCAGAAAGTCGGTGACCAGCTCGGCGAGCCGCTGCTGATCAACACCAACCTGTCCGCCGCCGAGCGCCGCGAGAAAGTGCAGGCGATGATGAAGCAAGTGGGCCTGCGCCCCGAGCATTACCAGCGCTACCCGCACATGTTCTCCGGCGGCCAGCGCCAGCGTATCGCCCTGGCCCGCGCGATGATGCTGCAACCCAAGGTGCTGGTGGCCGATGAACCGACCTCGGCGCTCGACGTATCGATCCAGGCCCAGGTACTCAACCTGTTCATGGACCTGCAGCAGGAGTTCAACACCGCCTACGTGTTCATCTCCCACAACCTGGCCGTGGTGCAGCATGTGGCCGATGACGTGATGGTGATGTACCTCGGCCGCCCGGTGGAAGTCGGCCCCAAGGCAGACATCTACGCCCGCCCGCTGCACCCGTACACCCAGGCGCTGCTGTCGGCCACCCCGACCATTCATCCGGATCCGAACAAGCCGAAGATCAAAATCGTCGGCGAACTGCCCAACCCATTGAACCCGCCATCGGGTTGCGCGTTTCATAAGCGCTGCCCGTATGCGACGGCGCGGTGCAGCACCGAGGAACCGCAGTTGCGGCCGTTGGATAACCGCCAGGTGGCGTGCCACTACGCGGAGCAATTCGTCGCCTGAAGCAACACTGTTCCCACAGGGGCATTGCGTAATACAGCGTTCTACAGCCCTTCCCGTCAGGTTGCGCATCAGCCTGGCGGGAGGGGCTTCTTTTTTGGGTGCGCGCCGCGTCTCAGGTTTCGCCGTCGTCAAAGGTCTCACTGTCTTCCCCTTCGTTGACGGGGTTTTCCGGATCCCTGACATCTGTGGGCTGGGGCTGTGGTTTCCAACTGCCGGAGTTGACTTCGTTGGCCTTTTTTTTGGTGACGGGGCCGGTGTCCTTCCATTGGGGGGTGCCATCGCCGGCCAGTGCCGGCAGCGTTGTCAGCCCTGGGCCTGCCAATAGCATCAAACAAATAACGTATCGAACATTTCGCACGGTGGACTCCTTCGCAGTCAGTGTGTGAAAGCTAGACCCGATGCAGGGTTCTCGCCAATTCCCAGCCTTACAGAGATCAGAATGTGGGAGGGGGCTTGCCCCCGATAGCAGTGGGTCAGGACGTTACATGTCACTGATAGACCGCCATCGGGGGCAAGCCCTAATGCCAGTCAGTTAAGCCCGCTCCCACATTTGATCTTCGTTGCTTTAAGCATTGCGTTCGCTTAACTGATCAGCATTAGGGCAAGCCCCCTCCCACATTATTTCAAAGCCAACAAAAAGGGCGAAGCCATCACAGCTTCGCCCTTCTCTCAATCGCTAAGATCTTAATGATGCTCACCTTTTATTATCACTGATTGCACAATGCTGGAGCCAGGCGAGAGAACCTTTAGAGACTATAATGCGGTAATGTTTTGCTTCAATATGAAGAACCCTTCGACGCGTCTCATCGATCCCTGAACATCCACATTGAGATCAAACTTAAAAAATCCGGCTTTCTCTGAAGGATTTATCATTCCAGTAACAAAACCGAAGGTAATTTCAGTACTGCCCCCCATCACAAAATGCTGCACACGAAATCCCTGACCGACAGGAATATTGACACCCCAAAAATCATTCGAGTCGAATACAAAGGTAAAGCCCGTTTCACGAATACCGCTTTGAGTGTCCCGACCTTTAAAAATCGGTGGGATCGGTTGCGGCCCCTCTTCAAGATATACGTACATATACGGCGGGGTTACAAGCCCCCCGTCTTCAAAACGATATTCAAAATGCCCAATAGCATTCTGTACCTGTTCGTCCTCATGACTAACCATGATCCCATCTCCATGCTAGGTAACCTGATATAAAGATCCGCACCTTCAAATCCCAAACCAAAACATGCTATTGGACTTCTACTTATAAGCACTGGCGGTAGGCCTCACGACCTTCCTGCCTATCTAACGGCCGAACACCATAAAAATCTACTGTCAAACTTCACAGTTGATTTTTAGCCGCTTACGAAGTCAAAAAAAAACCCTAAAGATAAATCTTTAGGGTTTTTAGTTAGTTGCTCAAGATTAGAGGCCTAATCAATGGTGCTCACGCGTCGCGCGGAATTTCACATCCGGCCAACGCTCTTCCATCAGCGCCAGGTTCACCCGCGTCGGCGCCAGGTAGGTCAGGTGCCCACCGCCGTCGATCGCCAGGTTTTCCACGGCCTTGTTGGAGAACTCTTCCAGCTTCTTCTTATCGCTGCAATCGATCCAGCGCGCGGAGTACACGGTGATGGGCTCGTAGGAGCATTCGACCTTGTATTCCTCTTTCAGGCGGCTGGCGACCACATCGAACTGCAGCACGCCGACGGCGCCGAGGATGATGTCGTTGCTGCGCTCGGGGAAGAACACCTGGGTAGCGCCCTCCTCCGCCAGTTGCTGTAAGCCTTGGCGCAGTTGCTTGGACTTGAGCGGGTCACGCAGGCGCACGCGGCGGAACAGTTCCGGGGCGAAGTGCGGGATACCGGTGAAGCCCAGCGCTTCGCCTTCGGTGAAGGTGTCGCCGATCTGGATGGTGCCGTGGTTGTGCAGGCCGATGATGTCGCCGGCGTAGGCCTCTTCGAGTTGTTCACGCTCGGAGGAGAAGAACGTCAGGGCGTCGCCGATGCGCACGTCCTTGCCGGTGCGCACATGGCGCATCTTCATGCCTTTTTCGTAGCGGCCGGAGCAGATGCGCATGAAAGCGATGCGGTCGCGGTGCTTGGGGTCCATGTTCGCCTGGATCTTGAACACAAAACCGGTGAATTTCTCTTCAACCGGCTCGACGGTGCGCTCGTTGGCCACACGGGCCAAGGGCTTGGGTGCCCAATCCACCACGGCGTCGAGCACGTGGTCGACGCCGAAGTTGCCCAATGCAGTGCCGAAGAACACCGGGGTCAACTGACCGTCGAGGAATTCCTGCTGGTTGAATTCATGGCAGGCACCCTGCACCAGTTCCAACTGGTCGACGAAGCGGTCGTACTCGTCACCCAGGTGGGCGCGGGCTTCGTCGGAGTCGAGCTTTTCGATGATTTTCACATCGGTGCGTTCGTGGCCATGGCCGGCGGTGTAGACAATGATGTAGTCGTCGGCCAGGTGGTACACGCCCTTGAAATCGCGGTAGCAACCGATCGGCCAGGTGATCGGCGCGGCCTTGATCTTCAGGACGGCTTCGATTTCATCCAGCAGCTCGATCGGGTCGCGGATGTCGCGGTCGAGTTTGTTGATGAAACTGACGATGGGCGTGTCACGCAGCCGGCACACGTCCATCAAGGCGATGGTGCGTGGCTCGACGCCTTTACCGCCGTCCAGAACCATCAGCGCCGAGTCCACCGCGGTCAGGGTGCGGTAGGTGTCTTCGGAGAAGTCTTCGTGGCCCGGGGTGTCGAGCAGGTTGACCATGTGGTCGCGATACGGGAACTGCATGACCGACGTGGTAATGGAAATACCCCGTTGTTTTTCCATCTCCATCCAGTCGGAGGTGGCATGGCGGTCGGATTTGCGCGACTTCACCGTGCCGGCCACCGCGATCGCCTTGCCCATCAGCAACAGCTTCTCGGTGATGGTGGTTTTACCGGCATCGGGGTGGGAAATAATGGCGAAAGTGCGGCGTTTCGCGACTTCGGCGGCCTGGTGGGTCATGGGAAATCGCCTGGCAGGTGAGTCAAAAAAGGGCGGCGAGTATAGCGCAAACCGGGCGTGCCGGACCACCGTTCACCCGTTTGGGGGTGGCTAAATGCGGCCAAGTGTGGAACCTTTTAAAAGGTGGAGACGTCCATTCCCCTGCCAACGCACTCGTACCAGGGGCTGAAAAATCAGCAAGTTAGCCTGACGAGGCAGCGCTTATGGCTCGAACTCATGCCGCTTTTGACGGCATTGGCGAGCTGCATTTCGCGACCCTATTCCGCTGACAGCCAGCCATGGCATGCCACGCGCGAATGTGTTCGTCGACAGAAGAAAAAAGGAGTCCGCCTGTGGCTATTCGCTATGGCAAAGGGCTTATGGGAGGCGCGGTTGTCGTCGCGCTCCTGGCCCTGCTGGTCCACTGGATCGGCATCAATACGATCGAACTGTACCGCGACGATTTAGTGTTTTACCTGCAAGCTCATCTGATCCTCGTTCTTGTCTCCATGCTGGCGGCCCTCGTTGTGGGCATCCCCGCCGGTATCCTGCTCAGCCGGCCGAACATGGTCGGACGCGCAGAACGCTTCATGCAGATCTTCAACATCGGCAACACGATTCCTCCCCTGGCCGTACTGGCCATTGCCCTCGGTGTCCTCGGCATCGGCAGCGGCCCGGCGATCTTCGCGCTGTTCCTCGCTTCCCTCCTGCCCATCGTACGTAACACCTACGAAGGCCTGAAAAACGTCCAGGGTTCCCTGAAAGAAGCCGCCACCGGCATCGGCATGACGCCGCGCCAGGTGCTGTTGCGCGTGGAACTGCCCAACGCCGTGCCGATCATCATCGGCGGCGTGCGCGTGGCCCTGGCGATCAACGTCGGGACCGCGCCGCTGGCGTTCCTGATTGGCGCCAACAGCCTGGGCAGCCTGATCTTCCCCGGCATCGCCCTGAACAACCAGCCGCAATTGCTGCTCGGCGCCGCGTGCACCGCGCTGCTCGCCTTGTTGCTTGACGGTCTGGTGACCCTGGCCAGCCGCCTCTGGCTGGAACGCGGGTTGCGTGCGTCTTAACGCCCTGCAAAGGAATTCACATGAAAAAATTAAGTTTGATATTAGGCTGCGTCCTGCTGTTTGCAGGCATCGCGCACGCCGCTGAAAAACCGGTGATCCGCATCGGCGCGCGGGTGTTCACCGAACAGACCCTGCTGGCCGAGATCACGTCCCAGTACCTGCGCACCAAGGGCTATGACGCCCAGATAACCGGCGGCCTGGGCAGCAACCTGGCGCGTAGCGCCCAGGAAAGCGGGCAATTGGACCTGCTGTGGGAATACACCGGGGTTTCTCTGGTGGCCTACAACCATATCGACGAGAAACTCGACAGCGAACAGTCCTACGCACGGGTGAAAGAACTCGATGCGAAAAAAGGCCTGGTCTGGCTCTCGCCGTCGCGCTTCAGCAACACCTACGCCCTGGCCTTGCCCGACAACGTGGCCAAGGAATTTCCGCACATCAACAGCATCAGCGACCTGACCCAAGCCCTGGCGGAAAAAACCAAGGGCACGCGCCTGGTCGCCCTGGACACCGAGTTCGCCAACCGTTCCGACGGCATGGGCGGCATGGTCAAGCTGTACGACATGAACCTGACCCGCAAAAACACCCGGCAGATGGACGCGGGGCTGGTCTACACCGCGCTGCGTAACGGCCAGGTGTTTGCCGGCCTGGTCTACACCACCGACGGTCGCCTGAACGCCTTCAAACTGAAGCTGCTGGAAGACGACAAGCACTACTTCCCGGACTACACCGCCGCGCCGGTGATCCGCCAGGCGTATCTCGACCAGCATCCGCAACTGGCGGCTGAACTCAAGCCGCTGGCCGATCTGTTCGACGACACCACCATGCGCGAGCTGAATGCGCGGGTCGACGTCAACCACGAAAGCCCGTCCGCTGTTGCCGCCGATTTCCTGCGCCAGCATCCGATCAATCAATAAGAGGAAAAGACATGGAATTTCTGAACGCCTTTTCCCATCTTGATTGGGCCCAAGTCCTGCACCTGACCTGGCAGCACATTACGCTGGTCGGCATTGCGGTCATCCTGGCAATCGTCGCAGGCGTGCCCCTGGGCGTGTTGATGACCCGCTTCCCGACTCTGGCCGGCCCGCTGCAAGCCAGCGCCACGGTGTTGCTGACGGTACCCTCCATCGCCCTGTTCGGCCTGCTGCTGCCGTTCTACTCCAAGTTCGGCCAGGGCCTGGGGCCGATGCCGGCGATCACCGCCGTGTTCCTCTACTCGCTGCTGCCGATCATGCGTAACACCTACCTGGCCCTCACCGGCGTGGAGCCGGGTATTCGCGAAGCCGCCAAAGGCATCGGCATGACCTTCGGCCAGCGCCTGCGCATGGTCGAGCTGCCGATTGCGGTGCCGGTGATCCTTGCCGGTGTGCGCACCGCCGTGGTGATGAACATTGGTGTAATGACCATCGCCGCCACCATCGGTGCCGGTGGCCTGGGTGTACTTATTCTGGCTTCCATCAGCCGCAGCGACATGTCGATGCTGATCGTCGGCGCCGTGCTGGTCAGTCTCCTGGCCATCTTCGCCGACCTGCTCTTGCAATGGCTACAACGCTCGCTGACTCCAAAAGGATTGCTCAAATGATCGAACTTCAAAACCTGACCAAGACGTTTCAAAGCAACGGCAAGACTGTGTCCGCCGTCAACGACGTAAGCCTGACCGTCAACGAAGGCGAAATTTGCGTATTCCTGGGGCCTTCGGGCTGCGGCAAGAGCACCACGCTGAAAATGATCAACCGCCTGATCAAGCCGACCTCGGGCAAGATCCTGATCAACGGCGAAGACACCACCGACCTCGACGAAGTGACCCTGCGTCGCAACATCGGCTACGTGATCCAGCAGATCGGCCTGTTCCCCAACATGACCATCGAGGAAAACATCGTGGTCGTGCCCAAGTTGCTGGGCTGGGACAAGCAGAAATGCCACGACCGCGCCCGCGAGTTGATGAGCATGATCAAGCTGGAACCCAAGCAGTACCTGCATCGCTATCCGCGTGAATTGTCCGGCGGCCAGCAGCAGCGGATCGGCGTGATCCGTGCGCTGGCGGCGGATGCACCGCTGCTGCTGATGGACGAACCGTTCGGCGCGGTCGACCCGATCAACCGCGAAATGATCCAGAACGAGTTCTTTGAGATGCAACGCGCGCTGAACAAGACCGTGATCATGGTCAGCCACGACATCGACGAAGCCATCAAGCTGGGTGACAAGATCGCGATCTTCCGCGCCGGCAAGCTGCTGCAGATCGATCATCCGGACACCCTGCTGGCGCATCCGGCCGATGAATTCGTCAGCAACTTCGTGGGCCAGGACAGCACCCTCAAGCGCCTGTTGCTGGTGAAGGCCGAAGACGCGGCGGACAATGCGCCGTCGGTGAGCCCGGAAACCCCGGTGGCCGAAGCGCTGGAACTGATGGACGAACTGGACCGTCGCTACGTGGTGGTCACCTGTGCCGAGAACAAGGCGCTGGGTTACGTACGACGTCGCGACCTGCACCGTCAGACCGGTACGTGCGGCCAGTACCTGCGCGAGTTCAACGCCACGGCGGCGTATGACGAACATTTGCGCATCCTGCTGTCGCGCATGTATGAGTTCAACCGTTCGTGGTTGCCGGTGATGGATGCGGAGCGGGTGTTTTTGGGTGAGGTGACTCAGGAGTCGATTGCCGAGTACTTGAGCTCTGGTAAGTCCCGTGGGGGCAAGACCAGCATTGTCTCCCCTGCCGAGACGGCCCTGGCTTGATATGACACCACTCGGTTAAAACTGTGGGAGCGGGCTTGCTCGCGAATGCAGAGTGTCAGTCGCCAGATAGGTTGACTGGTGCACCGCATTCGCGAGCAAGCCCGCTCCCACATTGGATCTTCACTGGGTCTGAAACACCTCAAATCTCCCCATCCGGGGAACATCATTCCGTCACACCGGTCGGTTACATAAGTAGCTGCACGCGGTCGCGCGACGAACGCGTGCAAAAACGCGACATTTTTAGTTGATCCCACGCCCATCAAGCCCTAAAGTTCGCGCCGAACGTCCATGCTGGAAACGATCCATCCGGCTCAAGTACTGACGACGAGACAGCAAGGCCAAGGGAAGCAGTCATTCCCATGGCCTTTTTGCTTTCGGCGACATGCCTTGGGAAGTAGGCGAACCAAAGTGGGGATACGGAGGACGTTCATTTGCACCCATTGCTAATTTCAGTTTGCCCTTAGGAGTCTCCAGCATGTCGATCAACGTCGAAGATTATTTCGCGCGCGCCACCTTTGACAAAATGAAGGCGTTCGCCGACAAACAGGAAACCCCGTTCGTGGTGATCGACACCGCGATGATCAGCCAGGCCTACGATGACCTGCGCGCCGGTTTCGAATTCGCCAAAGTCTACTACGCGGTCAAGGCCAACCCTGCCGTCGAGATCATCGACCTGCTCAAGGATAAAGGCTCGAGCTTCGACATCGCCTCGATCTACGAGCTGGACAAGGTCATAGACCGTGGCGTCAGCGCCGACCGTATCAGCTACGGCAACACCATCAAAAAATCCAAGGACATCCGCTACTTCTACGAGAAAGGCGTGCGCCTGTTCTCCACCGATTCCGAAGCCGACCTGCGCAATATCGCCAAGGCCGCGCCGGGTTCGAAAGTGTATGTGCGCATCCTCACCGAAGGCTCGACCACGGCTGATTGGCCGCTGTCGCGCAAGTTCGGCTGCCAGACCGACATGGCCATGGACCTGCTGATCCTGGCCCGTGACCTGGGCCTGGTGCCTTACGGCATCTCGTTCCACGTCGGTTCGCAACAGCGCGACATCAGCGTGTGGGACGCGGCGATCGCCAAGGTCAAAGTGATCTTCGAACGCTTGAAGGAAGAAGACAACATCCACCTCAAGCTGATCAACATGGGCGGCGGCTTCCCGGCCAACTACATCACCCGCACCAACAGCCTGGAAACCTACGCGCAAGAAATCATTCGTTTCCTCAAGGAAGACTTCGGCGACGACCTGCCGGAAATCATCCTGGAGCCGGGCCGTTCGTTGATCGCCAACGCCGGCATCCTGGTCAGCGAAGTGGTGCTGGTGGCGCGCAAGTCGCGTACCGCCGTCGAGCGTTGGGTATACACGGACGTGGGCAAGTTCTCCGGCCTGATCGAAACCATGGACGAAGCCATCAAGTTCCCGATCTGGACCGAGAAGAAAGGCGAGATGGAAGAAGTGGTCATCGCCGGTCCTACCTGCGACAGCGCCGACATCATGTACGAAAACTACAAGTACGGCCTGCCGCTGAACCTGGCGATCGGTGACCGCTTGTACTGGCTGTCGACCGGCGCGTACACCACCAGCTACAGCGCGGTTGAGTTCAATGGCTTTCCGCCATTGAAATCGTTTTACGTATAAACGCAGCGGCAAGCAAAAGCCCACGACCTGTCGTGGGCTTTTTTGTGCTTAAAAGGAATGTTTCTCGACAAGGCACGGCATAATGCGCGCCCTGTCCTACATATTCAGATAGACGAGGCCGTCAGACGTGTTGAAGAAAACCCTGTTCCAGTTGCACTGGTTCTTCGGCATTACCGCCGGGCTGGTGCTGGCCTTGATGGGGATCACCGGGGCTGCGGTCTCGTTTCAGGATGAAATACTGCGAGCGCTGAACCCGAGCGTGCTGAGCGTGGAGAAACGTGAAGCCGGGGTACTGCCGCCCGCCGAACTGGTGCGCAAGCTGGAGGCCAGCGCAGGCCAGACCGTCTCACGGCTCTGGGTGGAAAGCGAAAGCGGCAACGCCGCGCGGGTGCTCTTCACCTCAGCGGCGGGTGAGCCGCGCGCCCAGTTGCGCTACTTCGACCCCTACACCGGCAACTTCGTGGGCGACGTCGTCGGCCAGGACCTGTTCGAGTTTATCCTGCAGTTTCACCGTTTCCTGGTCATGGGCGAAACCGGCCGGCAGATCACCGGCGCCTGCACGCTGATCCTGGTGTTCTTCTGTCTGTCCGGCTTGTACCTGCGCTGGCCACGCCAAGTGGCGAGTTGGCGAGCCTGGTTGGCCGTGGACTGGCGCAAAAAGGGCCGCAGCTTCAACTGGGACCTGCACTCGGTGTTCGGCACCTGGTGCCTGCTGGCCTACCTGCTGTCGGCACTGACCGGCCTGACCTGGTCCTACGATTGGTACAGCCAGGGCCTGATCCGATTGCTCTCCGACGCGCCCCAGAACGAACGGGTGCGCAAGCGCGGCCCGACGCCGGAGGGCGCGGCGCAAGTGGCCAACTACGACGCGATCTGGAGCAGCATCTACAGCAACGCCGGCCCAGGTTTGAGCGCCTATACCATCCGCATGCCCGCCGTCGCCGGGCAACCGGCCACCGTCTACTACCTGCTGAAAGACTCGCCCCACGATCGCGCCGTGAACCAGATTAACCTGGATCCGGCCACCGGCGAGGTCACTGCCCACGACAGGTATGCCAGCAAGTCACTCGGTTCTCGGCTGCTGACCAGCGTGTACGCGCTGCACACTGGCAGTTACTTTGGCCTCGCGGGGCGGATCATCCTCACGCTCAGCTCGGTGCTGATGCCCTTGTTCTTCATCACCGGCTGGTTGCTGTACCTGGACCGTCGGCGCAAAAAGCGCCAGGTGCGTGATGCGCGTAAAGGCCTCGCGCCCCACACCAGCGATGCCCCGGCCTGGCTGATCGGTTTTGCCAGCCAGAGCGGTTTTGCCGAGCAATTGGCCTGGCAGACCGCCGGCCAATTGCAGGCGGCCGGTTTGCCGGTGAAGGTGCAGCCTTTGGGCAGCGTCAGCCAGGACGACCTGCGCCAGTCGGAAAATGCACTGTTTGTGGTCAGCACCTTCGGCGACGGCGAAGCCCCGGACAACGCCCGTGGTTTCGAGCGCAGCGTGCTGGGGCAGGACCTGTCGCTCAAGGGCCTGAACTACTCGGTGCTGGCCCTGGGCGATCGCCAATACGAACACTTCTGCGGCTTTGCCCGACGCCTGCATTTCTGGTTGACCAACCAGGGTGGCAACCCGTTGTTCGCCCCCGTGGAAGTGGACAGCGGCGACACCACGGCGCTGCTGCACTGGCAACAGCAGCTCGGGCAACTGACCGGCCACGCACCCGCAACGGCCTGGCCGACTGCACAGTATGAAAACTGGACACTGAGCCAACGCCGCCTGCTCAACCCCGGCAGCAGCGGCTCGCCAGTCTATCTGCTCGGCCTCAGCTCGCCATCGCCACACCGTTGGCACGCTGGCGACCTGGTGGAAGTGCTGCCACGCAACTGCTCCTGGGCCATCGAACACTTCCTCGAAGGCCTGGGCCTGGCCGGCAGCGACGGTGTACTGATCGACGGCATGCCGCAGACGCTCGACCAGGCCCTGGCCACGCGCCAACTGCCGGACAACCGCGCCCATCTGGTGGGTCTGCACGCTCAGGCCCTGGCAAACGCGCTGGTGCCCCTGGGCATGCGCGAATACTCCATCGCCTCGATTGCTAGCGAAGGTGCGCTGGAGCTGATCGTACGCCAGGAACACCACCCCGACGGCCGCCTGGGTGTGGCCAGCGGCTGGCTCACCGAGCACGCCGCCCTGGGTTCGAGCATCAGCCTGCGCCTGCGCCGCAACAGTGGTTTCCACCTGCCGGACGCCCCGGTGCCGCTGATCCTGGTGGGCAACGGCACCGGCCTGGCCGGCCTGCGCAGTTTGCTCAAGGCACGCATTGCCGACGGCCAGCAGCGCAACTGGCTGCTGTTTGGCGAACGCAATATCGCCCATGACTTCCTGTGCCAGGACGAGCTGCAAGGCTGGTTGGCCAGCGGTGATCTGGCGTTGCTGGACCTGGCGTTTTCCCGCGATCAGGCGGAGAAAATCTACGTGCAGGACCGCCTGCGCGAATCAGCCGAGGTGTTGCGCAAGTGGCTCAACGAAGGCGCGGCGATTTACGTGTGCGGGAGTTTGCAGGGGATGGCGGCCGGGGTGGATCAGGCGCTGGTGGATATAGTGGGGAGCGAGGCCGTGGAGCGGCTGATCGAACAAGGTCGCTATCGTCGGGATGTGTATTGATACTTTTGTTAGCGCTGAAGACCCCATGTGGGAGCGGGCTTGCTCGCGAATGCGGCGTGTCAGTCACTTGTGATGTAACTTACCCATCGCATTCGCGAGCAAGCCCGCTCCCACAGTTTTGATCGCATTCCAAATCAGGTGGGTTGCAGCTTTTGCTCGAACACCGAGACTCCATCCAAGTCGCGCAAAATCACGGTCAACTCCGCCGTCTGCCCATCAATCTGCACCTCGCCAAAAAATTGAAACCCGGCAAACGGTGAAGTGTTCTGCGCCGGCGGCGCTTTTTCGAACACCACGTGCGGCCCGAAGGTCTTATCCAGCGGATTGGGCCCGAAACTGCCCGCGTTCAGCGGCCCGGCGACAAATTCCCAGAACGGCTCGAAATCCTGGAAGGCCGCGCGGTCCGGATGGTAATGATGCGCCGCGCAGTAGTGCACATCCGCCGTCAGCCACACATGGTTGCGCACCTGTTGTGCCCTTAGAAACCCCAACAACTCGGCGATTTCCACCTCACGGCCTTGCGGCGCACCCGGCTCGCCGTTGGCGATCGCCTCCCAGCGCGGCACGCCGGGGCTTACTTCGCCGTCGGGCACGCCAAGGCCGATGGGCATGTCGGCGGCGATGATTTTCCACTGCGCCTGGGAGGCTTTGAGTTCACGCTTGAGCCAGTCCAGTTGCTCACGACCGAGGAAGGCTTTTTCAGCGCCCAGGTTGTCATCGTTGGGCCCGCGATAGCTGCGCATGTCGAGCACGAACACATCCAGCAACGGACCATAACCAAGCTTGCGATAAATCCGCCCGCCGCCGTCGGCGGCCTGCCGGCGCATCGGTGAATATTCCAGCCAGGCCTGGCGCGCACGGCCCACCAAGGTGTTGATGTCCTTGACCTGGTAGCGCTCATCGAGCTGCTTGCTCGGCGACCAATTGTTCACCACTTCATGGTCGTCCCACTGCCAGATCTGCGGCACTTCGGCGTTGAAGCGGCGCACATTTTCGTCCATCAGGTTGTAGCGATAGTTGCCGCGATAGTCGTCGAGGGTTTGCGCGACTTTGCTCTTGGCTTCGGTGGTGATATTGCGCCAGATGCGCCCGCCTTCGGTGGCCAGTTGCGCCGGCACCGGGCCGTCGGCGTAGATGGTGTCGCCGCTGTGGATAAAAAAGTCCGGCAGGCGCAGGCGCATGGCTTCGTAGATGCGCATGCCGCCGATGTCCGGGTTGATGCCGAAGCCTTGGCCGACCGTGTCGCCGCTCCACACAAAACGGATGTCGCGGCGCTGTTGCGGCACGCTGCGCAAGTGGCCGAACCAGGGTTCGCTGGGGACGCCGGTCTGGGCATCTTCAAAGTGCACGCGGTAGAAAATCGCCTGGTCGGTGGGCAGCCCGGTGAGTTCGACGCGGGCGGTAAAGTCGGTGCGGTTGTCAGCCAGGGGCGAGACGAATCGGCGGGGGTTGCTGAACACGCTGCGGGTGTCCCACTCCACCACCATGCGCGCCGGGCGGTCGCTGCGGCTCCAGATCATGGCGCGGTCGCCAAGCAGGTCACCGGACTGCACGCCGTCGGTGAGATGCGGCCGGTCCTTGACCGAGGCGATCACCGCCGGCGCCAGGCCCGGCAGTAACAGACCGGCGCCGACAGCTTGCATCACGCGGCGACGGCCAAGATCGAAGTGGCTCATGCGGGTGCCCTCTTGAGTATCAAAAGGGAGACTTAAGCATGTGCGGATGAATCAGAGATGACACTACCCTGTGGGAGCTGGCTTGCCTGCGATAGCGGTGTATCAGTAACAAATGTGCAAGCTGACCCACCGCTATCGCAGGCAAGCCAGCTCCCACATTTTTTACGCTGGTGTGACCGCCAGCTCCACCGCTTCCGGCCGCTTGATCAACGCATACACCAGCCCGGTCAGCAGGCTACCGGCGACAATCGCCAGCAGATACAACAGCGCGTGGTTCATCGCATTCGGAATCACCAGTACAAACAAGCCGCCATGGGGCGCTGCCAGTTTGCAGCCGAAGTACATCGACAGGGCACCGGTCAAGGCGCCGCCGGCAATGCTGGCCGGAATCACGCGCAGCGGGTCCTTGGCGGCAAACGGAATCGCGCCCTCTGAGATAAAGCACATGCCGAGGATCATCGCCGCCTTGCCCGCCTCACGCTCAGTCTGGGCGAACTTGCGTCGCGCCAGGAACGTGGCGATGCCCATGCCGATCGGCGGCACCATGCCGGCCGCCATGGTCGCCGCCATCGGCGCGCCACTGGACGCCGCCAGCAACCCGACGGAAAACGCATACGCCGCCTTGTTGATCGGCCCGCCCAGGTCGACACACATCATGCCGCCCAACAGAACACCCAGCAGCACTGCGTTGGTGGTGCCCATGGTGGCAAGGAAGTCGGTGAGGCCGGTCAGCATGCGCGCCACAGGCGGGCCCACCAGGTAGATCATCGCCAGGCCCGTGAACAGGCTCGCCAGCAACGGAATGATCAGGATCGGCTTGAGCGCCTCCAGGCTCTGGGGCAACTTCACCGCGCGCGTGATCAGCTTGACGCAGTAGCCGGCGAGGAAACCGGCGAAGATCCCGCCAATAAACCCCGCGCCCAAGGTGCCGGCCAGCAAGCCGCCGATCATGCCGGGCGCAATGCCGGGACGGTCGGCAATCGAGTAGGCGATGTAACCCGCCAGCAATGGCACCATCAACATGAATGCACGGTCACCCACGGTTTTCAGCGCCGCCGCCAGGGTGCCTTCCTGTTCAAACGCGTGAATGCCGAACACGAACGACAGGGCAATCAACAACCCGCCCGCCACCACCATCGGCAACATGAACGACACGCCCGTAAGCAAATGCTTGTACACGCCGGTCTTTTCTTTTTTGGCCACCGCACCGCCGGCTGCGCTCTCCACCGCACCTTCGGCGAGGGCCTTGTTGAGCGTGGCTTCGGATTGCTTGAGGGCAATGCCGGTGCCGCAACGGTAGATCTTCTTGCCGGCAAAGCGCTCGGTGGCGACTTCGATATCGGCCGCCAGCAACACCACGTCGGCGTCGGCGATGGCTTGCGGGCTCAAGGGCGTACGTGCGCCCACCGAGCCCTGGGTCTCGACCTGCAAGTCGTAGCCCAAGCGCTTGGCCGTCTGCTGCAAGGCTTCGGCGGCCATGAACGTGTGGGCCACACCGGTAGGGCATGCGGTAATCGCAACGATGCGCGGCGCCTGTTTGGCCGCCCCCTGCGGTGCGACATACACCTGCGC
The DNA here is from genome assembly GCF_014268345.1 of Pseudomonas sp. SWRI18. Lineage (NCBI taxonomy): Bacteria > Pseudomonadati > Pseudomonadota > Gammaproteobacteria > Pseudomonadales > Pseudomonadaceae > Pseudomonas > Pseudomonas sp. SWRI18. The sequence continues at coordinate 120,799 of NZ_JACCQQ010000003.1, read as the reverse complement.
CTCTTCGGCGCCGCGACGCAATACCGCGTCAACGTCCGCCAACGCCTGGGCCGGAGTGATCTGGAACACGCGCTTGCCGACAAACCGCTGCATATCCACCGGCGTGCTGCTGACCAGCAGCACCCATTCGGCGTCGTCGAGGGTGGCCTGGGACAGCTGGCGTTCCGGGCGCTGCACATCCACCACCTCAACACTGGTGTGCAGGCCCATGCGCTGTGCGGCGGCGTCCAGCAAGCGGGCGCACAGCACACTGGTGACCATGCCGTTCGGGCAGGCGGTAACAATGGCTAACTTCATCACAAACCCTCTTATTGTTCTGTGAGCGTGCGTATTTGGACGCCGCTTTCGAGGCGCGCCAATTGCGCGTCATCGCTGATACCAAAGCCAATCTGCGTCACCGCCATTGCGGCAATCGCCGTGGCGCGGCGCAGGGTGTGCTCCGGTGTATCGCCACTGAGCAAACCGTGCAGCATCCCGGCCAGCAGCGAGTCGCCGGCGCCTACGGTACTGGCCACCTCCACCTTGGGCGGCGTGGCATGCAGCGTTGCACCCGAGCTGTACCAGGTCACGCCCGCCGCACCGTCGGACACCACCACATGTTCCACGCCCTGTTGATGCAGTTGGCTGATTGCATCGGTGGGATTACCAAGGACTTCGGCCAGCTCTTCGGTGTTGGGTTTGACCAGCCACGGGCCGGCCTGCAAACCCGCGCGCAACGCTTCGCCGCTGGTGTCCAGGGCGACTTTCAAGCCGAGGTCTTTCAACTGTTGCAGCATTGCTTGAAACCACTGCGGGCTGACGCCGCGCGGCAAGCTGCCGGCGACCACCACCGCGTCGAACCCGGGGCCGATGATCGCGATCATCTTGAGCAAGTCCTTTTGTGCCTGCTCACTCACCAGCGGCCCGGGCGCATTGATATCGGTGACCCGGCCATCCTGTTCGGCAATCTTGATATTGCTGCGGGTTTCGCCGGGCACGCGGATGAACGCGTCGCCAAAGCCGCGACGGGCGATCAGCGCATCGAACGCCTCGGGGTTCGCCGCACCGAGAAAACCGCCCACGCTCAGTTGATGGCCGAGGTCCGCCAAGACCTGCGCCACGTTCACACCCTTGCCGGCGGCATGGGTCAGCAGGGTTTCGCTGCGATTGACTGCACCCGGCTCCAGGCGCGGCAGGCGCACGGTCAGGTCCAACGCCGGGTTCAGCGTCAGGGTCAGGATATGTGCCATCTACACGGCCTCCACTAGGGCACGCACTTCGGCAGGCGAGCCCACCGCGAGTGCTTTTTGCGCCAGGCTCTGGGCCTCGCTCAGACTGAATTCGCGCACGCGCGCCTTCACTTCGGGAATGCTGCGGGCCGACACGCTCAACTCATCCACGCCCAGGCCGATCAGCACCGGCACCGCCAGCGGGTCCGCCGCCAACTCGCCGCACACACCGACCCATTTGCCATGGGCGTGGGCAGCGCGCACCGTGATGTCGATCAGTTGCAGGACCGCCGGGTGCAAGCCATCCGCTTGGGCGGACAAGGTCGGGTGACCACGGTCGATAGCCAGGGTGTACTGGGTCAGGTCGTTGGTGCCGACGCTGAAGAAGTCCACCTCCTTGGCCAGCACCGGCGCAAGCAAGGCGGCCGATGGTACCTCGATCATAATGCCCAGCTGCAGGTCCGCCACCGGGATTTCCAGGCGCAGGCGCTCGGTCATGTCGCGGGCCGCACGCCATTCATCAACGCTGCCGACCATGGGGAACATGATGCGCAGCGGACGGTTGTCCGCCGAACGCAGCAGTGCGCGCAATTGCGCTTCCATGATCTGCGGGCGTTGCAAGGTGAGGCGAATGCCGCGCACGCCGAGGAAGGGGTTTTCCTCCTCGGCAATTGGCCAGTAAGGCAGCGGTTTATCACCGCCTACATCGAGGGTGCGCACCACCAGCGGGCGCCCGCCAAGGCCGTCAAGAACGCGGCGGTACTCGGCTTCCTGTGTGGCTTCGTCCGGCGCTTGCGGGTGAGCCATGAAAATCAGTTCGGTGCGCAGCAAGCCAATGCCTTCGGCCCCCTGCTCCACCGCGCCGGCGACACCGGCGCTTTCACCGATGTTGGCGAACACTTCCACGGCGTGGCCGTCACGGGTCAGCGCCGGTTCATGGCGCTGCTTGGCGGCGGCCTGCAGGCGTTGTTCGCGGGTATCGCGCTCGACCGTGGCGCGTTGCAGGGTGGCGGCGTCGGGGTCCACATGCAGGCGGCCGCGCTGGCCGTCGAGCAGCAGTGGCGTGCCGGAGGCCAGCAGCAAGACCGCCGGGCCGGCGCCGACCAGGGCCGGAATGCCAAGGGCACGGGCGACGATGGCACTGTGGGCGGTAGCGCCACCACGGGCGGTGAGAATGCCGGCCACGCGCGCGGGATCAAGCCGCGCAACGTCGGACGGGCCGACTTCGTCCATGACCAGGATGTAAGGCTCGCCGGGTTCCGGGGCGGTTTCAACACCGCACAGTTGCGCCAGTACCCGGCGGCCGATATCCCGCAGGTCAGCGGCGCGCTCGGCGAGCAAGGCATCCTGCAACGACTCCTGCTGCTTGGCGGCCGCTTCGATCACACTCATCCACGCCGCTTGCGCGCTCTCGCCCTGCTTGAGGCGGGTGTCGACTTCATCGGTGAGTTCCGGGTCGTCGAGCATTTCCTGGTGGGTGATGAAAATCTCGCGGATGGCCTTGGCAGGGTTGCGTTCGATCAGGCCCTGGATATCCCGACGCACCTCGGCCAGGGCGCTTTGCAGGCGCTGGCGTTCAATCGCGGAGGACTCGCCACGCAGCGGGTATTCGAAGACTTGCTGAACCTGGATATGCGCAGGGCCGATGGCAATGCCCGGCGCGGCGGCGATGGCCTGGACCTGGCTGCCGGCCTGCGGCGCACTGAGCAGCGGCTCGATATCGAGCACTTGCGGCTGTTCGCTCAGGGTCGGCAGCGGCTCGACGTCTTCACCGAGGCCTTCTTGCACCGCGGCCAGCAACGCGGGCAGCGCGTCATCGGCAATGGTCGGCTCGGCGACGAATTCCAGCACCTGGCCACGCCGCGCGCCGAGGCTCAGCAGCTTGCTCAGGCTTTTGACCGACACCGCGCCCACCGGGCCATCGACGATGCGCACGCGGATATCGCCGTCAAAGCTTTTCGCCAATTGCGCCAGGATCTTCGCCGGGCGCGCATGCAGGCCGTGGGCGTTGGCCAGGGTGATGCGCGCGCTGGGCCAGTCCGACGGCAGTTCGCCGCCCAGCACTTCGAGCACCGCGCGGCTGCTGGTGGCGCGGCCGAGTTCCTGGCCGCGACCTTCAATCAGCAAGGCGCACAGGCGTTCCAGCAGCGTCTGGTGGGCCTCACCGAGGCTAGCCAGGCAGAACAGGCCATTGAGCGGCTGGCCGAGGTAGCGCATGGGCTTGTCCGGGGTGACGAACGCCAGGCCCGGACGCTTGACCGTTTGCTCGCTGTGCAGCCACCACAGGCCATCGCCCAGGGGTAGCGCGTCGACCTGCTGCAACACGGCGGCGAAACCATTGCTTACACAATCGGCCTGACGCAACAGCCGTGCGCCGCGCCATACCAACTCTTCGAAGTCATCGGCGGACACGCCAAGGCTGATCATCTGCGCATCCAGCGCCAGTTCCTGCGGCGCGCCCTGCAGCAGCTTCAACAGCGCTTCGGCCGTTCCGGCACGGCGCAGAGCCTGGCCCAGATCGGTTTCGCCGAGGGCACGGGTGAGCAGTTGCAGCAGGCGCAGGTGCTCGTCGGATTTGGCGGCAATGCCAATGGCCAGGTACACGATCTGGCCGTCGCCCCAGTCCACCCCTTCGGGGAACTGCAGCAGGCGCACGCCGGTGGAGAATACCTGGTCGCGGGTTTCGGGGGTGCCGTGGGGGATGGCGATACCTTGGCCGAGAAAGGTCGAGCCTTGGGCTTCACGGGCTTGCAAACCGCTCAGGTAACCCTCGGCGACCAGGCCGTCGGCCACCAGTTTTTCAGCGAGCAGGTGCAAGGCAGCAGATTTATCCACAGCCACCTGGCCCATGGAAATCTGCTCTACAGTGAGCTCAAGCATGCCGTTCTCCTAGTTAGTGCGGTCGTGCACTAGGTATTGTTTTAAACAAACAGTGTAAGGGGTGTTCAAAATAACTGACCGAGCAGTCGATGGGCAGTAGCCACTCAGTCGCGAACGTCGTAAAAATACGCTGGCTGAAACGTTTAATCTAGATTTTATGGAAGACTACGCGTTAATTGCGCATCCTTGAAGGACCACTCGGCGATTGAGCCAGGACATAAGTCGCGTACAGGAATCGGTTACGATTGGACAAAATGTCGGGGCGAGCTCCAGAAAACAAGGAAATCCCGGTTTGAAACTCAGTGATATCGCACGTCTGGCCGGTGTGTCCGTGACCACCGCCAGCTACGTCATCAATGGCAAGGCCGAACAGCAACGCATCAGCAATGCCACCGTCGAACGGGTGCGCGCTGTCGTCCAAGCCCATGGCTTTACCCCCAATCCCCAGGCCGCCGGGCTGCGCAGTCGGCATACGCGCACCTTGGGGTTTATCCTGCCCGACCTGGAAAACCCCAGTTACGCACGCATCGCCAAGCTCCTGGAGCAAGGCGCACGGGCGCGCGGCTATCAGTTGCTGATCGCCAGTTCGGATGACGACGCCGGCAGCGAGCGCCAATTGCTGCAACTGTTCCGCGCCCGGCGCTGCGATGCGTTGTTTGTGGCCAGTTGCCTGCCGGCCAGCGATGACAGTTACCGCGAACTGCAAGCCAAGGGTTTGCCGGTGATTGCGATCGACCGGGAGATGGCGTCGGATCAGTTTTGCTCGGTGGTCAGCGACGACCGCCAAGCGTGCCAGCAATTGACCAGCAGCCTGCTGCAACCGGTGCCCAAGCAGATCGTGCTGATCGGCGCACGGCCCGAGCTGAGCATCAGCCAGGCGCGTGCCGCCGGTTTCCGTGAAGCACTCCAGGGTTTCATCGGCGAGGTGATCGTCGAACACGGCGAAGCCTTCAGCCGGGACTGCGGCCGACAATTGATGGAGCAGCTTCTGCATCAATTGGGGCATTTGCCTGACGCGCTGGTCACCACTTCCTACGTGCTGTTGCAGGGTGTGTTCGATGCGCTGCATGACTTCCCGCTCAAATCGCGCCCGCTGCGCCTGGGCACCTTTGGTGATACCCAGTTGCTGGATTTCCTGCCACTGCCGGTCAACGCCATGGCCCAGCAGCATCAGTTGATCGCCGATACCGCTCTGCGCCTGGCCCTGGCCGCTATTGAAGAAGAACACTACCAACCCGGCGTACACGCCATCGGCCGCACATTCAAACAGCGTATTCACGAGGCCTGAGCGTGGAGCTGATCGACACCCATACCCACCTGGACTTCGCGGATTTCGACAGCGACCGCCGCGAAGTCCTCGCCCACAGCCGTGCGTTGGGCGTGCGGCGCATGGTGGTGTTGGGGGTGTATCAGCGGAACTGGCAACGGTTGTGGGACCTGGTGCAAACGGACGCGGGATTGTTCGCCGCCTTTGGCCTGCACCCGGTGTACCTCGATGAGCATCGCCCCGCTGACCTGAGTGAACTGGGCGATTGGCTGACTCGCCTGCACGGCCATCGGCAACTGTGTGCGGTCGGTGAAATCGGCCTGGATTACTTTGTCGAGCAACCGGACCGCGAACGCCAGCAAAGCCTGTTTGAAGCCCAGCTCAAGCTGGCGCTGGATTTCCAACTGCCTGCGTTGCTGCATGTGCGGCGCAGCCACGCGGCGGTGATCGCGACCCTCAAGCGCATTCGCCTGCCCCGCGGCGGCATCATCCATGCGTTTGCCGGCAGCCGCGAAGAAGCCCGCGAATACATCAAGCTCGGCTTCAAACTGGGCCTGGGCGGCGCCGCCACCTGGCCCCAGGCGCTGCGCATGCACAAGGTGCTGGCACAGCTGCCGCTGGACGCGGTGGTGCTGGAAACCGACTCACCCGATATGGCGCCCGCCATGTACCCGGGCCAACGCAACAGCCCCGAGCATCTGCCGGCTATCTGCGCGGCGCTGGCCGAACGCATGGGCATCAGCCCGCCAGCGCTGGCAGAGGCGAGTACACGCAACGCCTGCGAGCTGTTCGGCTGGTGAAGCCTGCCTGAGTGCCGACACCTGCGCTATACGCGAAACGCACCGATCAATTGCTTCAACTCGATCACCTGCGCAGACAGTTGCCGGCTCGCCGCTTCGGTCTGCTGCGCGCCTTGCGCCGCATGCTCACCGGCGCGATTGATCGCGACGATATTCTGGTCGATGTCGTGGGCGACAGCGGTTTGCTGCTCCACCGCGGCAGCGATCTGTTGGTTCTGATCGAGGATCATTCCTACAGCACCAAGGATATTTTCCAGGGCCTGCTGCACCTTTTCCGACTGCCCAACCGTGCCGTTCGCCATTTCATGGCTGCTGCCCATGGCCTTCACCGCCGCTGCCACGCCGCTGTGCAAGCGGCTGATCATCTGCTCGATTTCCTCTGTGGAGTCCTGGGTGCGCCGGGCCAGGGTCCGCACCTCATCGGCGACCACCGCAAAACCACGGCCCTGCTCACCCGCCCGCGCCGCCTCGATGGCGGCATTGAGTGCCAGCAGGTTGGTTTGCTCGGCAATGCTCTTGATCACCTCCAACACACTGCTGATGGACTGGCTGTCCGTGGCCAACTGGTTGATCACCCCCGCCGATTGATCAATCTCCGAAGCCAGCCGTGCGATGCTGACTTGCTGGGACTGCACCAGGCCACGACCGCCGACGGTTTCGTCGTTGACGCTACGGGCACTGCTGACCGCCGCCGCCGCGCTGCGTGCGACTTCCTGGGCAGTGGCCGACATCTGGTTCATGGCCGTGGCGACTTGCTCGATCTGGAAACGCTGCCCGGATACCGCCTGATTGCTCTGGGCCGAGACCGTTTCCACCTGGCCGGCCTGGCGCTCCACCTGGCTGACGGTGTGGCCGACACGTTCGATCAGGTCATGGATCTTCGCCACGGTGCCGTTGAACACCTGGCCCAGATCGCCCAACTCATCGCGACTGTCGGCCACAAAGGTGACCGTCATGTCGCCGGCCGCCACCTTGTCCATCATGGCGCCCAAGCGGCGCAGCGTGGTGCGGGTGGAGGCGTAGAAGCCTGCGTATAAATAGAAGATCAGCAAGAACACCATCGTCAGCGCGGAGACCAGCACCAGCATATGCGTGCGATTCTGCGCCAGGCGTTGCTCCAATTGCTGTGCGAGAAAGGCCAGGGTGGCGTCATCCAGCGCGTAGGTCTTGGCCATCAACTGGCTGACGCTGTCGTAGAACCCCTGCCACGGCGCATCCAGGGTTTGCGCCATCACCACCTGATCTTCAAACAGCACACTGCCTTGCTTCAAGCTGGCGTTGCTGGCCGTGGCCAAGCTCTCCAGGGCAGTGAGCGCGGCGTTGCTGGAGCCCAAGGCATCCTGCAACTTCAAGCCATATTCCGCCTGGAGTTTTTCCAATTGCTGCAACAGCTCATCAAAGCGCGTGCTGGCTGAAGAATTGAGAAACCCCTGGCCAAGCGAATAAGCACCCATTGCCCGACCTTCACCCAGGGTCTGGGTGACCTGCGGGGTGACGCTGGTGATCAGTTCGGTGAGCTGGCGCAGATCGCCCTGGGGGTCGCGGCTCAAACCGGATTGGCTGGCGATGATCTGGCTGAGCATCTGCGCCTTGTTGAGCAACTTGCCGATCAGCGCACTTTTGCTCAGCAGCGAGGTTTCCTGTTGCTGGGCCTTGAAGGCCGCGATCAACTCATCGCGCTTGTCGTCAAACGCAGCCATTTGCTCAGGGTCGCTGGCCATGGCGTTGAGGCCTTGCAGGCGGTTCAGCACACTCTGCTCCAACGCGTTGATCTGCCCCTCAAGGTCGCCGGCCTTGCCGGACTGGCCGAGGGTGGCGTTGATTTGTACTTGGTTGTTTAGGGTTTCCAGGTCGCGACGCAGGGCCAGGCTGCTGCCGAGCAGGTCGAGGCTTTGCAATTCCACACGGGTGCCCTGGAATTCACGCCAGGAATCGCGCACCAGATAATAGTTGGTCGCCAGCATCGGCAGAAGGAACAGCACACTGATCAAGCTGAACTTCATGCCGAAACTCAGGCGATTCATCAGCGCGACGGCGGGATAGAGCAAGCGCTTCACAGGTGAACTCCCTTTTCTTTTATTTTTATTGAGGCACAGGGCGGCAGTTAGCCAGCATCTGTATAGCTCACTTTGAGGGGGAGTTTTGTAATTTAAGGTTAATGGGTGGGGGAACTCTGCAGATCTGCTTTTTTGTGGGAGCTGTCGAGCTTTAGCGAGGCTGCGAAAGCGGTGGGTCAGGCGAAAAAAATGCCAGCAGTGCCGCCGCCTTCGCAGCCTCGCTGGGGCTCGACAGCTCCCACATTTTGAACCGAGTTCGACATCAATACCGGTCGGCTCTAAGGCCGCCGCGCTTTGTTTTTGATCTTGATCTGAGGCGCCCCGTCAACCACGCTGGCCGTAATTCGATATTGATTTGGGGGGTAAACCGGCAGGACGCCGGTTTAGCCGCCCCGCGCCATGGATGGCGCGTGGCGGCGGCCCCCCAAATCAATGTCGGATTACGGGCATGCCGAGCCTAGGCGAGGCACCGAGTGGTGGGGCGAAGCGTTTTTGGTTACTTTTTGCGCTCTCCAAAAAGTGACCCGCCGTAAGGGCGGAACCCTAAGCCGCCGTTACCGCAGCAACGGATATGTACTCCGTCAAACCCAAAAAAACGGTCGGCCCGAAGGCCGCCAGGCAAGCTCCTCGCCACACACCGTTGAAAATTGTGTAGATACCCATGCTGCGATGGCATCAACCGGGTATGCCTGATGTACCAAGGCGCCTGCATCGCAGCGGTGCGGCGATCCGACAAGCCAGCTCCCACAGCTTGACCGGTTCGTCGCGCTTTTGCTTTTAATCTCGGGGCCCGTCTGGCTAGGGCAAAACCGTCCAGATCGCAAACCCTGCATACCACAGCACCGCCGCGCGCAGCAGCAATTCCCACAGTCTGTCCAGGCTGTTGACGCCATCAGGACCCAGCGCCGGCGGAGGAATTTCAGCGGCAGCCAAGCCGACTTTTTCCACCAGTTGGGCGGCGCTGATGTCCCAGTTCAGCAATTCGTGCAGCATCACACGGCCGACAGCGACGAAGTTGCCGACCAGGGCAAAACTGGCCGCCAGCAGGCGTACCGGCACCCAGTCAAATGCGTGGCGCAGTTGCGTGGCGCGCTCGGCCACCAGCGGGTTCTTGCTGTGCGCACTGGCCAGGGCAAGCAGGCGATAGGCCAGGGCCGCTACCGGCCCCAGTAGGAAGTACCAGAAAATCACCGCGAAAAAGCTCTGGTAGGCCTGCCACAACAGGTGGCCCTGGACACGTTCAAGCAATTGCTCGCCGTTGTCGGCGTTAAGGCTCAGGTCACGTTCGGCCACATGCTCGGCGGCCTGCAGGTCGCCACGGCGCCAGGCATCGCGGAAGGGACCGAGGCCGGCGAGCAGATCACCGCGGCCCAGGCTGTAGATCACCACCAGCAGGTGCACCGGCAACGCCAACAGCCCATAGGCCACCGGCTCCAGCACCAGCAATAACAAGGCCAGCAACGCCACCGGCAGCAACACCAGCAACGCCAGAATCAGCCAGGGCCGCTTGCCCATGCGCGGGCTCGATTCCAGCTTGGCCAGTTCGCGCAACCAACCGCCGTCACGCTGCAACCGCTGGCGCAGGGCCGAGAACTTCTCGATCCATACGGCCAGCACCAACACCAGGAAACTCATCGTGCGTGTCCTCCATCCTGCAGGGCGCTGCGAAAGCGCGTCCAATCAAAAGCCGGGCCGGGATCGGTCTTGCGTCCCGGGGCGATGTCGCTGTGACCGCAAATGCGCTGGGCAGTGATGCCTGGGTAAGCCGCCAGCAACTGGCGGGTCAGGTCGATCAGCGCCGCATATTGGGCGTCGGTGAACGGTTGATCATCAGTGCCTTCCAGTTCCACCCCCAGGGAGAAGTCATTGCAGGTTTCCCGGCCCTCGAACTGCGAAACCCCGGCATGCCAGGCGCGGTCGAGACAGGACACAAACTGCGTCACCGCACCATCACGCTCAATCAGAAAATGCGCAGATACCCGTAGGTCGGCAATTCCTTCAAAGTAGGGATGTTCCGTGACATCCAAGCGATTCTGGAAAAACTCCTGCACCTTACCTGTGGCGAACTGCGCCGGTGGCAAGCTGATGTTATGCACCACCAACAGTGAGATTTCGCCTGCGGGGCGCTCGTTAAAGTTGGGTGAAGGGCAATGACGGATGCCCTGGCACCAACCGCTGATGGGGTCCAACTGCATACGGGTTCCTTGAACGAGACAACAGGTGACCAGTATGCCGCGTTCGGCCCCCTGGTTGCGATCACTTGCCGCGATTGAGTTGGCGCAGCTTGCCCACCACGGCGGCCAGTGCGCGCTCGAACAAGGGGCCGCCATCCAAGGTCTGCAGTGCGCCATGCTTGAAGGCCAACGCCAGTTGGCCAGCACTCTTTTCCAGCACCTTGAGTCCCGTGCGGCTGGTAAAAATGTAAGCGTTGGCCGGCGCCATGATCGCCGTCAGCTTGCACCGCAGTGCGTCGGCATTGTCTTGCTCGAAGACCACCCAGCTACCCTCCTTGAGCTGATGAACCTTGTGAAGGTCAGGGTCATCGTCCGACAGGGTGATCGGGTCGGCTGACGTCGCGCCCGGCACAAACGGCTCATTGACTTCGATCAACTCATCGCCCCCTTCAGGCGCCTGGATATGCAGGGCCTGCAGGCGCAAAAAGAATTCGCGGGTGCTGAAGGGGTCGAACGCGGCACTGGTCAAACCGTCGCGCAAGGCCTTGAGCAAGCCTGGCAGTTGCTCCGCCAGATGGCGCCCGGCTTCGGTGTCTTGCTGAAGGCTGACGCTCCAGATCAACTCGTCCATGGTGCGCAACCCCGCTTGCCATTGCACCGACTGCTCGCCGTGCTTGAGGCTGGCCAGCAGCAGCACCTGGCTCCAGGCCTGTTGCAGGAACTGCACGACCGGACGCGGCAGGACTTTGCCCAGCAGCCGTTTATTCAGTATGTCGGCCACGCGCTGACGGGCAGCTTCAGTGCGCACGCGCCCTGCTTCGGCATCGCGGGTGTGTTGTTCGAGCAGGTCACTGCGCCGCCGCTCATCGGCGGTAAACGCGCTGAACTCGCAAAGCAGCTGGGAAAATATTACCGGATCTTCGCCGAACTCATTGAGCAGGCGCTGCACCACTTGCTCGATGCGCAGGTACAGGGGGTCACGCTCGCTGCAGCCGATGGCCGCGGCCGCGATTTCGTTGAGCAGGCGCCGCGCCGGGTGGCTGGCGCGGCTGAAGAAACGCTTGTCGAGCAGCGCCACTTTCAGCATCGGGATCTGCAGGCGACCGATCAAGGCTTTGAAGGCATCGGGCAGCGCGCGGTCGTTGAGGATGAATTCGAACAGCAGCGCGATCAGGTTGATCACGTCTTCGTCCGCCTCTTCCACCACCCGCGATTTGCCGCTCTTGACGCTGACGCGAGTGAGTAGCTGTTCGAGCTGGTTACGCAGGTCGAAATCGTCCTCGGCCTCAGGCTCCGGCACGTACTGCTGCAGGTGGGAGAGCAGGCGCAACAGGTCGCGGGTAGAAATGGGCGAGGGTTCGGCGCTGGGCTCCAGCGTTGGCGCAACGCTACCGCGCACCGCCGTGAGCAACGTCTGGAGCACGGCAAAGGCCTCCTGATCATTTGCGCCCACGAGCTGATCGGCGGCGGGCAGGCTTTCCTGGCGCGGGTAATCACGCGCCGCCCGCGTCTCGAGACGACGCGACGGCACGGCCTTGAGTTCAGGCAACACGCCCGTTGCGAGCAGCAATTGATTGGCTTCGCCGTAGAGCTGGTCGGCGTCACTGAGCACGTATTTTTCAAAGAGTTTGAGCATGATCAGTTTGACGCGGATTTCCACGCCCAGGCTGCGCCCTGCGTGCAGGAAAAACTCACACAGCAGCGCGGGCCCCAACGGGTTCTCGCGGTCATCCAGGCGGTTGCCCAGCAAAGCGCTCAACCGTGCGGTGAGTTGCCCCAGGGCCACGCCGTCACGGTGGCGCACCCGGCCCAACATGGCCTCCAGCGCCACGGTTTTTTCCAGGTCATCCTTGGATGCCCCTGATGCCGCCTCATAAGAAACCACAGGCACCAGTTGCGCCTCACCCCGCCCCGCCTGGCCCAGGCGGGCGAAAGCTTCAAACAGACGCGCCATGAACACGCGCTCGAAGTTCTTGCGCTTGAGGCGCAGGTCGCGCATGGCCTCAAAGAAAATATGCTGGTCTAGATTGTTGCGCGACTTATCGGCCATTTCGAACAAGGTGTCGTCGGCGTTATCGAACAGGTCCTGCAGCCCTTGCTGCAACTGTTGCGCCGCCTTGTCGCGGACCTGCAGCAACACCACCGGCAGTCGGGCGAGCGGCGATGGCGTAGCGTGTGCCTTGTTGATCGGCACCACCTTTCCGTCATTGTGCATCCTGGCCTCCTGAAACGGCGGTATGGGTGTTAACGTCAAAGCTATGACGCCAATTGCAAGGCGCCAGATTATCTTGCAAATGTGGCCGGTTGCGCCAGCAAACTCTGCCGTTGCACGGTAAATGAGTGGTGAGCCTGGGTTCGGACGCACACTGCCCCTATAATCGGCGCACTTTGTCTGTGGAGCCTGTTATGCCGAATCTCCGTCTTGCCGACCTCACCGCCGAAATCGAAGCCAACGTGCGCCGAGCACTGATGGAAGACATCGGCAGCGGCGACATCACTGCGCAATTGATCCCGGCCGAACGGCTGGCCACGGCCACTATCATTACCCGTGACGCAGCGGTGATCGCCGGTACCGCCTGGGTGGATGCGGTCTTCCGCCAGCTGGACCCACGCGTCGCCGTGCATTGGCAGGTGGTCGATGGCGACCGCGTCAGCTCCGACCAGGTGCTGTTCCACCTTGAAGGCCCCGCACGCTCGCTGCTCAGCGGCGAACGCAGCGCGCTGAACTTCCTCCAGCTGCTGTCCGGCGTCGCCACTCGCGCCCACTTCCTGGCTGATATTGTCGCCAGCACCCAGGTCAAACTACTGGATACCCGCAAGACCCTGCCGGGCCTGCGCCTGGCGCAGAAGTACGCCGTCACCTGCGGCGGCTGCCACAACCACCGTATCGGTTTGTATGACGCGTTCCTGATCAAGGAAAACCATATTGCCGCCTGCGGTGGCATTGCCCAGGCAATCACGGCCGCCCATGGGATCGCACCCGGCAAGCCAGTGGAAGTCGAAGTAGAGAGCCTGGATGAACTGCGCGAAGCCCTGGCGGCGGGTGCCGATATCATCATGCTCGACGAGTTGAGCCTGGACGATATGCGCGAAGCCGTGCGTCTGAACGGCGGCAAGGCGAAACTGGAGGCCAGCGGCGGGATCAATGAGAGCACCCTGCTGCCCATTGCAGAGACCGGGGTGGACTACATCTCCATTGGCGCGATGACCAAGGATGTGAAGGCGGTGGATTTGTCGATGCGCCTCAGCATCTAAACATCGGGCTCGTGTAGTGAGCGGGCTTGTCCCGCGCTGGGTGGCGAAGCCGCCCCAATAAGGACTTCGCTGAGTTCCAGGTAGAATCAGGTCGCCTGGTTTGGGGCGGCTTCGCCACCCAGCGCGGGGCGAGCCCGCTCACTACAACCTCAGACCACCAGGTTATTCATTTCGCAATATTCGTCCCATTCGACGCCCAGCACCTCGGCTGCCTCTTTGTGCAAGGCCAGCCGTGCGGTTTCGAATTCTTCCGGTGTCGAGGTGTACTTGAGGGTCAGTTCCCAAGGCTGAAGATTCTGGCTCTCGGCCTCGTCTTCGAATGCCCACTGAATCTGGTCGCGCTGATCGTCGGCGCTCAGGTCCTTGATCTCTTCCTTAAGCTGCGGCGTGGCCTCAAGGTATTTATTGAGTGCTTCTTCGTGCCGCGCTTGCTGGGTCATTTCAGTCGTGGTCATGTGCGTTCTCTTAAGATCGAGGAATGGGGATGCATCTGGGTCATCAAGGTTGCGCAGATACAAAAGAGCGGGCTTACATGCCGGCTCGTCTGGCCTTCAGAACCATTCTGGGATCATCTGAAAACATTGCCTTTGAAAACGGTGCTGCCTTTGTTGCCTTTGTGCCCGAGACAGGAATCGAACCTGCGACCTTCGCGTTACGAGTGCGCTGCTCTACCGGCTGAGCTACACGGGCAGTGGGCTAAAGCTAGCACCGCATCGGGCGTCCGGCAACTTACGGCCCTCAGCGGGCGATCACGCCCTGGGCCCAGAAGCGCGGTTGCAGCAAGCTGCCATGAGCGTCCAGGTACTGCTGCTGCGCTTGCTTGATGTGAGGTACATCGCGCGCAGCAATGAAAATCAACAGACCAACGGCCAGCACACTCAGGGTTTTCCAGGCAGCCCAGGCCAGGGGAGTTTCTGTGGTTGGCGGTGTGCGCCACACGTGGAGCCCCATCAACCAGCCCACCACCAGCGCCAGCCAGACCTGGGAGTTGGGCATCACAATCACGCCATCGACCATGGACTGCACCAGCGCGCCGACCAAGGCGGCAAACAAGCACAGCCGCAGCAGGTCTGCCCGCTCGGCGCTCAACGCACGCTCACGCAGCACACCGAACGTGGCCCAGCCTCCGTGCCACGCCAGCAACGCGACGCACAAAGCCGATGGCACACCCCATTCACTGGCCCATTGCAGGACCGCCTGATGGGGGTGGGCCGCAATTTTGTTGGCGATATCGGCAAAATGCATCGGCCCGAAGCCCAACCAGGGCCGCTCGGTGAGCATATGCCACGCCTGCCACCAGATCGGGCCGCGCCCCGACAGGGAGGTGGTAAGGCGGTCACCGGCGCCATTGGCGACCGCTATCCCCAGATAATCCGCCAGCACCGTAAACACCAGCCAATACAACAACAGCCCGCCCAGCAATGCGGCCAATTGCCAACCCAGCCAGCGCCGCCCCCGTGGCCCCAGCACCGCCAGCACCAAGCCCGCCGCGCCCATACCAAGCCAGGTGCCACGCGTGCCGCCGCCGATCGCGATCAGCCACCACCCGCACAGCAATGCAAACACCCACGCTTTGAGTGAGCGGGAAAGCCCAGGGATCAACAAGGGAAGCGCCAGCAATGGCAGGGTAAACGTTTGGAACTGGCCGTAGAAACGCTTGTTGGAAAAGCCCGAAAGCAACAGGTCAGGGTCCAGCGTCCGTTCGGCGCTGGCGAACGCAAGGATTCCCGCATACAGGTATTGAATCGACTTGATCAGGCACAGCAATACCACTATCAGGATCAAGGCACGATCCAGACGCTCTCCCCCGTGGCGACGCAGCAAGGCGAAGGCCACGGCAATCGCGCCGCAGCTGACAAACAACGCCACTTCGGCAAGCGCCCAGAGCGGCTGGTGGGCCAGCATTGCGGACGCCAGGCCCAACACGACAATCAGCGCCAGCCCCCGAGCGGTAGGCCGATTCACCAGCCGTTCAACGCGCGCGACTGACAGCCCGTAGAGCACCGCACAAGCCCCGATGGCAATCTGCATCGCTCGCTGCAAATCATGCCCGCTGAACGGTGCACAAATGCCCAACACCAGAAGGCACACCACGGCTACCAGAAAAACACCGCCACGTTGCGGAACGGATAACGTCATCGACCACCTCGACTTCCCTGTGGAGGGTTCAGCAGTTATGCGCCGGAGGCGCCGCAACCCTTGGCGACATATTTTGCGTCGGCGGTGGTGGTGCATTTCCAACCGCTGGTAGCGTTGCGCGTCAGGCTGATGGTCTTGCCCAGCACTGGCGCCGGCGCATCGAGTATTTCGCAACTGATGGAGCCCGCACCCGTGGCCACATCGCCTGCCACGTCGATTTTGCAATTGGCGGTCGGGCTGGTGCCGCCGATCAAGGCCAGGGTGGGGACGGTGCCCTGGTTGATGGTGTCTTCATAGCCGGGCTTCAACGCGGTGATTTCAGCCAGGCCGGCGGTGAACTTGGCCTTGGCCTGGTGGGTGGTATACATCGGCAGGCCGATGGTGGCCAAGATGCCGATGATTGCCACGACGATCAACAGCTCGATCAGGGTAAAGCCTTTTTGACGTATCACATTCAATCTCCAGGATAGAACTCATGACAAGGCGCTTCCTGCGCCCCGTGTTGTGCTGCGGCGCCAGTGTACTCATCCGCAGGCGCTTGATCGCGCACGAGACGCATATTCTGACATTTTATCCAAGGCTGTCGGCCTGCCCGAATCCGTCACCTGACTACGCTATAAATCTTCGACGACCTCTGTGCGGAAACGAGACATGGACAACGCTTCGACGATGTACGCCTGGGAAGGCATCAACCGCAAAGGACGCAGGGTGTCCGGGCAAACCACAGGGCACAACCTGGCCCTGGTCAAGGCTCAATTGCGCCGGCAAGGCATCAGCCCCGAGCAGGTCCGCAAGCAATCCCCAGTGCTGCAGAGCCTGGCACCGTCGATCAAATCGACGGACATCACCCTGTTCACGCGCCAACTGGCCACGTTGCTCAAAGCCGGCATTGCGCTTCTGCAAGCCTTCGACATCATCAGCGAGGGCTTCGACAACCGAGCGGTGCGTGAACGGGTGCAAGGCTTGAAACAGGCAATCGCCGCCGGCTCCAGCCTGGCTGAAGCGCTGCGCAAACAGCCGCGCTATTTCGATGCGCTGTATTGCAACCTGGTGGCCGCCGGCGAGCAGGCCGGGGCGCTTGAAACGCTGCTGGAACGCGTGGCGATCCATCGGGAAAAGAGCGAGCACTTAAAGGCCAGAATCAAAAAAGCCATGACCTACCCGATTGCAGTGCTGGTGGTGGCCAGCCTTGTCACCGGCGTGCTGTTGATCCACGTCGTGCCGCAGTTCCAGAACCTGTTCGCCGGGGTCGACGGCACGCTGCCCGGTTTCACGTTGCAGGTGATTGCCCTGTCCGAGTTCATGCAGCGAGCCTGGTGGGTCCTGGCACTCGGCGTTCCGGCGGCTGGCCTGGGGCTGCGCCACGCCTATCGAACCCTGCCTGCCTTGCGCCTTTGGATCGACACCGGTTTGTTGAAAGCGCCGCTGGCAGGCAAACTGTTGAGCAAATCCGCCGTGGCCCGCTACGCCCGCACGCTTTCCACCACCTTTGCCGCTGGCGTTCCACTGGTGCAGGCACTGGAATCGGTCGCCGGCGCCGTGGGCTCGGGGCCGTTCAAACAGGCAATCGAACAGATGCGACACGAGGTTTCCACTGGCATGCCGTTGAATCAATCCATGCTCGCCAGCGGCCTGTTTCCCGCCATGGCGATCCAGATGACCGCCATCGGCGAAGAGTCGGGCACGCTGGACCGCATGCTGGAAAAAGTCGCAAACCATTACGAGGCCGACGTGGACAACCTCGTCGATAACCTCACCAGCCTGATGGAGCCACTGATCATGGTGGTTCTGGGGAGCATTGTCGGCGCCTTGGTGATCGCCATGTATTTGCCGGTCTTCCAACTGGGGAGCACGTTTTGAACCTGCTGCTGGTTGCATACCCATGGGCTTTTATCGTGATGGCGGCGGTGTTGGGGCTGATCGTCGGCAGCTTCCTCAACGTGGTGGTCTGGCGCCTGCCGAAAATGCTCGAGCGCGAATGGCGCGCCCAGGCCCATGAGGTACTCGGCCTGCCCGCCGAGCCCGGCGGGCCGACCTACAACCTCATGCAGCCCAACTCCTGCTGCCCGCACTGCAACCATCCGATACGCCCCTGGGAAAATATTCCGCTGCTCAGTTACCTGTTGCTCAGAGGCCGTTGCGCCCATTGCCAGGGGGCGATCAGCGCCCGCTACCCGCTGACCGAACTGGCCTGCGCGTTGATCTCGGCCCTGGTGGCCTGGCATTTCGGCTCTGGCTGGCAGGCAGGCGCGATGCTGGTGCTGAGCTGGGGGTTGCTGGCAATGAGCCTGATCGATGCGGACCATCAACTGTTGCCGGATGTGCTGGTGATGCCGCTGCTGTGGCTGGGACTCATCGCCAACGGGTTCGACCTGCTGACGACATTGCCCGATGCCCTGTGGGGCGCCGTGCTCGGATACATGAGCCTTTGGAGCGTGTTCTGGCTGTTCAAGCTGGCCACCGGCAAAGACGGCATGGGTCACGGCGACTTCAAGTTGCTGGCGCTGCTCGGCGCGTGGGGGGGGTGGCAGATCCTGCCGATGACGCTGCTGATGTCATCACTGGTCGGGGTGGTGGTGGGCTTGATCCTGATGCGCCTGCGCAAGGCCCAGGCG
The DNA here is from genome assembly GCF_014268345.1 of Pseudomonas sp. SWRI18. NCBI lineage: Bacteria > Pseudomonadati > Pseudomonadota > Gammaproteobacteria > Pseudomonadales > Pseudomonadaceae > Pseudomonas > Pseudomonas sp. SWRI18. Next base: position 102,404 of record NZ_JACCQQ010000003.1, on the reverse strand, counting down.
TCGACACCCATGCCATTTGGTCCGTATCTGGCAATTGCCGGCTGGATTGCATTGCTCTGGGGTGGTCAAATAACCGACTTCTATTTGCAGTCTGTCGGTTTCAGATGACCACTTCTGTCGCAACACCCTGGATTCTCGGGCTCACCGGCGGCATTGGCAGCGGCAAGAGCGCGGCCGCCCAGCACTTCATCGACCTGGGTATCGATCTGGTGGACGCCGACCATGCCGCCCGCTGGGTTGTCGAGCCTGGCCGGCCGGCGCTCGCGCGCATCACCGAACACTTTGGTGCCGGCGTGCTGCTGCCCGACGGCCAATTGGACCGCGGCGCATTGCGCAAGCTGATCTTTGAAGTACCCGAAGAGCGCCGCTGGCTCGAAGCCTTGCTGCATCCGCTGATTGGCGAGGAGATTCGCAGCCACCTGGCGCGCGCGCAGTCGCCTTACGCAATATTGGTGTCGCCACTGCTGATCGAGTCAGGCCAGTACAGCATGACCCAACGCATCCTGGTGATCGACGTGCCGCAATCGCTGCAGATTCAGCGTACCCTGCAGCGCGACGGCATCAGCGAACAACAGGTACAGGCGATTCTCAAGGCCCAGTCCAGTCGTGAAGACCGCCTGAACCATGCCGACGACATACTGGTCAATGACCGGGACCTTGCCTGGCTGCACGGCGAGGTCGAGCGACTGCACCACTTTTACCTTACTTTGCGTGGAGGCCGAACATGAGCCAACCCTTGACCGTCGACTGCCCAACCTGCGGCGCCCCCGTGGAATGGAAAGCGACCAACCTCAACCGGCCGTTCTGCTCGGACCGTTGCAAACTGATCGACTTGGGCGCCTGGGCCGCTGAGGAACACAAGATCCCCGTGGCTCCGGATGCCGAGGACGAGTTGTTTTCCGAAGACCTGCCGCCGCGCCACTAAGGGCGCATAAAGGCGTATTCCTGCTGGTCGTCGAGGTTCTCTGCAAGGTATTGCAGCTCGTCGGCCAGGTCTTCAAAGCTGCGTACGCCCTTGCTCTGCTGCACGACCGCGCTCAGCATGGCGCGCAGGGTCAAACCGGGGTCAAAACCGATTTCCTGTGCCGCGTCCTGGCTTCTGCGCAACTCCTGCCGTGCCCATTCGTACACACTCATGATTGGTGCTCCTGAAAATTTTGGAAAGCATGAGCCTGCGCGTCCGCCCGGGGCTTGATCTGGATCAACCCGACGGGTCGTCATCTTTCCAAGGGGCGGATAGATAGCGGGTACGGTTGAAGGTCTCCAGCCATTGCGGACAGAACACCACCAAGGCGCTGATCACCATGCCGTTGATGAAAGCCTCGGGGAAGATGATCAGCCACAGGTAGCCAACGAAGTCCTCGAGCCATTCGGGCATGGCAAAGCGCCCGTCGAACCACAAAAGCCCCAGCCCGACCAACAGACAGAGCAAGGCTGACAGCGCGGCGGCGAAAAAGCCGCAGCAGAAGATATACACAAAGGGGTTACGCGGTTGCGCACGCTCGACCAGCAACGCGCATGTTTCAGTGACCAGCACCGGCAGCATGATCAGCAGCAGGCCGTTGACGCCAACGGCTGCCAGGTCCTGGCGCCCCAACAGGACTAAACCCAACTGCGCGGCAAAGCCGCCGACAATCGCCAGAGGCCAATCCAGCAACAAGGTCACGGCGGTCATGCCGATAAAGTGGTAGGACACACCGGTATCGAAATCCCTTCGTACCAGCCACAGCATGAACAGCGCGAACACCGTGCCGAACAGCAAATGCTGGCGCCGCCGGTCGGCAAACAACTCGACCCAGGGTGAGCGCAGGAGCGCCCACAGCACCACGGGTGTAAACAACAGCCAGCCGACACCCAGAGTTGTCGGCGCCAGCATCGCGGCACTGATCACGGCAGCACTCTCCCTGTTGGACCCTCCGTCGAGTGGTCAGTCTACACCGACGTTTGATAGCGGGACTTCCTGCGGTCATGATTTGGGCGCTAAGCTGCTAACCATGGATGACTCAGATTATTTGCGCCTGCTCACCGTAGCGGCCGAACAAGCCAACGCGTTCTTGTCCAATGCCCGCAAATGGGAGCGTGAGCGTTGGGTCTGCCAGCGGCTGTTGCAGGGCCTGAACGTGCCTTACCGGGCCGAAGAGTTTCACGCCGCCGGGCAAGAACCGCCGGACGTGTTGTTTCGCGATGCCAGCTTCGAAGTGTTTTTCGTGCTCGACGAAGGCCGCCGGCTGAACGATGAATGGCGTGACGAACTGCTGCGTCGGCGCAGCGCCTTTTCCCTCAGCCAGTTGGTGCGGCGCGAAGCCAAGCCGCGACGCATCCCGGCCCATGAGTTTTTATTGCGCCTGGCGCCCACCTTGCGCAAGAAGGCGCATAACTACAAAGAACGCGGCATGGACCTGGGGGAGCTGGATATCGTCGCCTTCGCCAGCCTCAAGCGTGAAGTGCTCGACCTGAACAGCCACTTCCCACCGCCCACGGAATACCTGCGCCAGGGCTGGCGATCGCTATCCCTGGTGGGACCGACCTTTGCCCGGGTGCTGTTCGCTCACCCGGACGCGCCGGACTTCTTGCGCAATAACCTGGGCCGCAGCGTAGTATTCGACGTGGGCATCAGCCTCTGATGCCGGCGGGACTGTAACGTGGTGCCCTTTTGCAACGTCTACCTGACGAGGCCTTTATGACCAGCCGCCTGAACCCCGATGACCAACAGCATGTCGAAGAGTACCTGCAACTCTCTCAACACCAGGTCGAGCGCAAGCCTTTCCGGCCGTGGCTGCTCCTGGGTGTAGTGCTTGCCGTGGTGATCGGCCTCGGCCTGCTGAGTCGCCTTTTGAGTTACCTGACGCTATGAGCTGCCTGGCGCTCGCGGGGGTAACTGCTCCGATTTCCTTTAGCCTTGCGAGATATCCCCATGACCCATCGTATTATTATCGTCGGCGGCGGCGCCGGCGGCCTGGAGTTGGCGACCCGCCTGGGTAAGACCCTGGGCAAGCGCGGCACCGCCAGCATCACGCTGGTGGACACCAACCTGACTCACATCTGGAAGCCCTTGCTGCACGAAGTGGCGGCCGGCTCGCTGAACTCGTCGGAAGACGAACTCAACTATGTCGCCCAGGCCAAATGGAACCACTTCGAGTTCCAACTGGGGCGCATGAGCGGGCTTGACCGTGAGCAGAAGAAGATCCAGCTGGCCGCCACCCTCGATGAAGAAGGCCGTGAGCTGGTGCCTGCGCGCGTGCTGGGCTATGACAGCCTGGTCATCGCGGTAGGCAGCACCACCAACGATTTCGGCACCGAAGGCGCGGCGCAACATTGCCTGTTCCTCGATACCCGTAAGCAGGCCGAGCGCTTCCACCAGCAATTGCTCAACCATTACCTGCGCGCCCACGCCGGGCAGACCGACGTGGTGGAAAAAATCAGCGTCGCCATCGTCGGCGCCGGTGCTACCGGGGTCGAGCTGGCCGCCGAACTGCATAATGCCGCCCACGAACTGGCCGCCTATGGCCTGGACCGCATCAAGCCGGAAAACATGCACATCACCCTGATCGAAGCCGGCCCACGGGTGTTGCCCGCGCTGCCGGAGCGTATCGGCGTGCCGGTGCATAAAACCCTGGAGAAGCTCGGGGTAACGGTACTGACAAACTCGGCGGTCAGTGAAGTGACGGCCGATGCCCTGATCACCAGCAGCGGCCAGATCATCCCCGCCAGCCTCAAGGTCTGGGCCGCCGGCATTCGCGCCCCAGGTTTCCTCAAGGACATCGATGGCCTGGAAACCAACCGCATCAATCAACTGCAGGTATTGCCGACACTGCAAACCACCCGCGACGAAAACATCTTTGCCTTTGGCGACTGCGCGGCCTGCCCGCAAGCCGGCACCGACCGCAATGTGCCGCCACGGGCCCAGGCGGCTCATCAGCAAGCCTCGCTGCTGGCCAAGTCGCTGAAGCTGCGCATTGAAGGCAAGGCGCTGCCAAGCTACAAGTACACCGACTACGGCTCGCTGATCTCGCTGTCGCGGTTTTCGGCGGTGGGCAACTTGATGGGTAACCTGACGGGCAGCGTGATGCTGGAAGGCTGGTTGGCGCGGATGTTTTATGTGTCGCTGTACCGCATGCACCAGATGGCGCTGTATGGGGTTTTCCGTACGGCGATGTTGATGCTGGGCAGCCGGATCGGGCGTGGGACTGAGCCTAGACTCAAACTCCACTAACACCACAAAACCCATGTGGGAGCGGCGGTGCGACGATTCGACTTGCTCGCGAAAGCGGTGTGTCAGCCAGTACATCTGGCACTGAACCACCGCTTTCGCGAGCAAGCCCGCTCCCACATTCTGTTTGCGGTGAGTTCAGGATTTGTGCGCGCAAAAAAAATCCCCGTATCTTTCGATACGAGGATTTTTAATATGGTCGGGGTAAGGGGATTCGAACTCCTGACATCCTGCTCCCAAAGCAGGCGCGCTACCGGACTGCGCTATACCCCGGTAAAAAAAAGGCGACCTTTCAGTCGCCTTCTTCGATCAGCGCTTTTGGCCTCTGATCTTAAGATCTGATTCCAGCGTTAACTGGTTTCAAAAATGGTGGGTCGTGTGGGATTCGAACCTACGACCAATTGGTTAAAAGCCAACTGCTCTACCAACTGAGCTAACGACCCAAATATGGTCGGGGTAGGGGGATTCGAACTCCCGACATCCTGCTCCCAAAGCAGGCGCGCTACCGGACTGCGCTATACCCCGGTTTGAAATTGGCTCCGTGACCAGGACTCGAACCTGGGACCCAATGATTAACAGTCATTTGCTCTACCGACTGAGCTATCACGGAACTACATATTTCAAAGTGCAACTTTACAGCGGTGTAACCTTCTCTTCGACTTGCCCGTATCGCTACGTTCATGTGTCTGAGGCGCGCTATTCTACAATCTTAAAAACCCCTGTCAACCCTTTAAATTGCTTTTAAGACAATGATTTGCGCTTCTTTCTGATTTCTTCTTGGGGAGAAGAAACCCGTGGGCTGACGTTGCTGCGGGGCGCACTTTACAAGCCTTTGCCTTACAGTTCAACGCCCTATCGAAAAAAAAGGCCCCGCAATGCGGGGCCTTGTCTTATCGGCCTGCAGCCCGGGCTCAGTGGAAGACGATTTCGTCGTTTTCCACGGTCGCCTCGACGCTGGTGCCCGGCATAAAGTTGCCCGACAGGATCAGCTGGGCCAGCGGGTTTTCGATCCAGCGCTGGATCGCACGCTTCAACGGCCGTGCGCCATACACCGGGTCGTAACCCACCGCGATCAGCTTGTCCAAAGCCTCGCGGCTCAGTTCCAGCGACAACTCGCGCTCGGCCAGACGGCTGCGCAGGCGGCCCAGCTGGATCTCGGTAATACCCGCGATCTGATCCCGCGCCAATGGCTCGAAGATCACCACTTCATCGACCCGGTTGATGAATTCCGGGCGGAAGTGGCTGGTCAGTGCATCCATCACCGCGGCGCGCTGGGCTTCGCGATCACCGACCAATTCCTGGATCTGCGAGGAGCCCAGGTTGGAGGTCATCACGATCACTGTATTGCGAAAGTCCACGGTACGCCCGTGGCTGTCCGTCAGGCGGCCATCTTCCAGCACCTGCAGCAAGATGTTGAACACATCCGGGTGCGCCTTCTCGACCTCATCCAGCAGGATCACCGAGTAAGGCTTGCGCCGCACGGCTTCGGTCAGGTAACCGCCCTCTTCGTAGCCCACGTAGCCCGGTGGCGCACCGATCAAGCGAGCCACCGAGTGTTTTTCCATGAACTCGGACATATCGATCCGCACCATCGCCTCTTCGGTATCGAAGAGAAACTCGGCCAGGGCCTTGCACAACTCGGTCTTACCCACACCGGTCGGGCCGAGGAACATGAACGAGCCGCTCGGACGGTTCGGATCGGACAGCCCGGCCCGGGAACGCCGCACCGCGTTGGACACCGCGACCACCGCCTCTTCCTGGCCGATGACGCGCTGGTGCAACAGGCTTTCCATTTTCAGCAGCTTGTCGCGCTCGCCTTCGAGCATTTTCGACACCGGAATGCCGGTCCATTTCGACACGACTTCGGCAATTTCTTCCTCGGTGACCTTGCTGCGCAGCAACTGGTTCTCGCTTTTACCGTGCTGATCGACCATCTGCAGGCTGCGTTCCAGATCCGGGATCACCCCGTATTGCAACTCGGCCATGCGGTTCAGGTCGCCTTTACGGCGCGCGGCTTCCAGTTCCTGGCGCGACTGCTCGATCTTTTGCTGGATCTGTGCAGAGCCCTGCACTTCGGCTTTTTCCGAGGTCCAGATTTCTTCCAGGTCCGAATACTCGCGTTCCAGGCGGACGATTTCTTCCTGAAGTTTTTCCAGGCGTTTCTTCGCCGCCTCGTCTTCTTCTTTCTTCAGCGCCTGGGACTCGACTTTCAATTGAATCAAGCGCCGATCCAGGCGGTCGAGCACTTCCGGCTTGGAGTCGATCTCCATGCGGATACGGCTGGCCGCTTCGTCGATCAAGTCGATGGCCTTGTCGGGCAACTGGCGGTCGGTGATGTAGCGGTGGCTTAATTTGGCCGCCGCAATGATCGCGCCGTCAGTGATGGCCACCTTGTGGTGTACCTCATAGCGCTCTTTCAGGCCACGCAGGATCGCGATGGTGTCTTCTTCGCTCGGTTCTTCCACCAGCACTTTCTGGAAGCGCCGTTCAAGGGCTGCGTCCTTTTCGATGTACTGGCGATACTCGTTGAGCGTGGTGGCACCCACGCAGTGCAATTCACCCCGCGCCAAGGCGGGCTTGAGCATGTTGCCGGCATCCATCGAGCCTTCGCCTTTACCGGCGCCGACCATGGTGTGCAGTTCGTCGATGAACAGAATGATCTGCCCTTCCTGCTTCGACAGCTCATTGAGCAGGGATTTAAGGCGCTCTTCGAATTCACCGCGGAACTTGGCACCGGCGATCAGCGACCCCATGTCCAGCGACAGCAGGCGCTTGCCCTTGAGGCCGTCCGGCACTTCGCCATTGATGATGCGCTGAGCCAGGCCTTCGGCGATCGCGGTTTTACCCACGCCAGGCTCGCCGATCAGCACCGGGTTGTTCTTGGTGCGGCGCTGCAGGACCTGGATAGTGCGACGGATTTCATCGTCACGGCCGATCACCGGATCAAGCTTGCCTTCTTCGGCGCGTTTGGTCAGGTCGACGGTGTATTTATCCAGGGCCTGGCGCGACTCCTCGTGGTTAGGGTCGTTGACGGCATCGCCGCCACGCAGGTTGTTGATGGCGTTTTCCAGAGCTTTTTTGCTCACGCCCTGGCCCAGCAACAACTTGCCGAGCTTGCTGTTTTCGTCCATCGCGGCAAGCAGCACCAGTTCGCTGGAGATGAACTGGTCACCCTTTTGCTGCGCCAGGCGGTCTGCCTGATTGAGCAGGCGCGCCAGGTCCTGGGACATATTCACGTCGCCGGTAGGGTTCTGGATTTTTGGCAGTTGGTCGAGCTCTTTGCTCAACTCCTTGCGCAGGCTGTTGACGTCGAAACCCACCTGCATCAGCAAGGGTTTGATGGAACCACCTTGCTGCTCAAGGAGCGCCTGCATCAAGTGCGCGGGCTCGATGGCCGGGTGGTCGAGGCCCACCGCCAAGGATTGGGAGTCAGACAGTGCCAACTGTAATTTGCTGGTTAAACGATCAATACGCATTAGTCACCTTCCTTTTGAGCAGGCCGGAGCTATAAAACATTCCTGAATGAAGAAACCTGCCAGATACCCTTATAGATGGGGTGGATTCTGGAGGATTCAAGCGAGTGACGGGTGATATGGATCAGTGTTGACCCAGATCAGGAGAGTCTAGCGGTCAAGCCAGATAAGGGAGGCAAAACGTCCGGTGCGCGAACTGCGCCGGTACGAAAAGAAACGCGGGTCGGTCACCGTGCACAAACCGCCACCATATACAGCAGTGACGCCGCGTGCGGCGAGGCGCAGACGGGCCAGCTGATAGATATCGGCCATGAACTTGCCGGGATTGCCGCTCGACACAAAGGCTTCGGCGCAGGCCGGCAGTTGCTGCATGAAGGCCTCACGCACTTCCGGGCCGACCTCAAAGGCTTGCGGACCGATTGCCGGGCCGAGCCAGACCAACACGTCCTCAGGCCTGGCATCAAGGCGCTCGACCGTTGCTTCCAGCACGCCCGCCGCCAAGCCGCGCCAGCCGGCATGGGCCGCCGCCACGCGGGTGCCGGCGCGGTTGCAGAACAACGCGGGCAGGCAATCGGCAGTCATTGAGGTGCAGGCGATGCCAGGCGTGCCGGTCCAGCTGCCGTCGGCTTCGACCGTACGGCTCGGGTCGGCCTCGACCACGGTCACGCCGTGGACCTGACGCAACCAGGCCGGCTGGACCGCGAAGGCATCGGTAAGACGACGGCGATTTTCAAGGACGGCTTGCAGGTTGTCCTCGACGTGATCGCCCAGGTTGAGGGTGTCGAACGGCGCCAGACTGACGCCGCCCGAGCGGGTGGTGACGCAGGCCTTCACCCGAGCCGGCGCAGGCCAGTCAGGAATCAGCCAGTCACTCATCCGATAAACGCCTCGCGATCCTGCTTGAGCAGCGACAACAACCAGACCAGATCGTCCGGCAGAGGCGATTCCCAGCTCATCCGCTTACCGCTCGTCGGATGATCCAGCTCCAGGAAACGCGCGTGCAATGCCTGGCGCGGGAAGCTTTTGAGCGATTCAACCATGGTTTGGCTGGCTGCCGGCGGGATACGGAAGCGGCCGCCGTAGGCCGGATCCCCGACCAACGGGAAGTTGATGTGGGCCATGTGCACGCGAATCTGGTGGGTACGCCCGGTTTCCAGCTTGACCCGCACATGGGTGTGGGAGCGGAAACGCTCGAGTACACGGTAGTGGCTGACGGCCTGCTTGCCGCCCTCCATCACCGCCATACGCTGGCGCTGCTGACCGTGACGACCGATCGGCGCGTTGATCTTGCCGCCGGCCACCACCACGCCGATCACGATGCACTCGTAGATACGGCTGACGCTGCGGCTTTGCAATTGTGTGACCAACTGCGTCTGCGCCTGAATGGTCTTGGCCACCACCATCAAGCCGGTGGTGTCCTTGTCCAGACGGTGCACGATGCCGCAGCGCGGGACGTTGACGATATCCGGCACATGGTGCAGCAAGGCATTGAGCAGGGTGCCATCAGCGTGCCCGGCCGCCGGGTGAACCACCAGGCCTGCGGGTTTGTTGATGACCAGGATGTCGTCGTCTTCATAGACGATGTCCAGCTCGATGTCCTGGGCGACCCATTCTCCCTGGGCTTCCTGCTCGGCGGTCAGCTCAAGAATCGCACCGCCATGAACTATGTCTCGCGGGCGGATAACCGCTCCATCCACAGTCAGGCGGCCGTCTTTGATCCAGGCGGAAAGGCGCGAGCGCGAGTGCTCAGCGAATAATTGTGCGGCGACTTGATCGAGGCGTTGGCCGCCCAATTCGGACGGCACCTCTGCGCGAAGTTCAATTTTATCGGACATGCTCAGACTAGGCGTGGCACAGCCTTTGGTTTCGGCTGCGCGCTTGTGGTTAAATACGGCGTCTTTTGCCCCGAGGCTTTCAACGGGGCGCTCATCATAACAGGACGGCCCCGCCCAAGACAGCGGCCGTCATAGGGACGCAAGCCGCCATGCAAGTGAAACACCTGCTGCTGATCGCCATCCTCGCCATGACTGCTGCTTGCTCGTCAACAAAGGAAGTCGTCGACGAAAACCTGAGCGAAGTCGAGCTGTACCAATTGGCTCAGAAAGACCTGGACAATAATAGCTACACCAGCGCCACAGCGAAGCTGAAGGCACTGGAGTCGCGTTATCCGTTCGGGCGCTACGCCGACCAGGCCCAGCTCGAGCTGATCTACGCCAACTACAAGAACGCCGAGCCGGAAGCTGCCAAGTCCGCCGCCGAGCGTTTCATCCGCCTGCATCCGCAGCACCCGAACGTCGACTACGCCTACTACATGAAGGGCCTGACCTCGTTCGACCAGGACGTCGGCCTGCTGGCGCGCTTCCTGCCGCTGGACATGACCAAGCGTGACCCGGGCGCCGCCCGCGACTCCTACAACGAGTTCGCCCAGCTGACCAGCCGCTACCCCAACAGCCGCTACGCGCCGGACGCCAAGCAGCGCATGATCTACCTGCGCAACCTGCTGGCGTCCTACGAGATCCACGTGGCTCACTACTACCTGACCCGTCAGGCTTACGTGGCAGCAGCCAACCGTGGCCGTTACGTGGTGGAGAACTTCCAGGAAACCCCATCGGTGGGTGACGGCCTGGCCGTGATGACCGAGGCTTACCAGCGCCTGCACCTGGACGACCTGGCCAGCACCAGCCTGGAAACCCTGAAGCTCAACTACCCGGATCACCCAAGCCTGAAAGATGGCCAGTTCGTGCCTCAGGTTGACGAAGCGGACAACCGTTCGTGGCTGAGCAAGTACACCCTGGGCCTGATCGAGTCCCGTCCACCGCTGCCGCCGGGCGAAACCCGCGCCAACCAGGACGTGATCAAGCAGTACCAGGACGCTAAGGAGGCCATCCCTTCGGACCTCAAGCCCCATGACGAGAACGGCGACGTGATCGAAGAGGAAGAACCAGAGGCCCTGGGCAACAACCAGGACCGCTCGTGGTTCAGCTACATGACCTTTGGTGTGTTCGACTGATTGCACCCCGCGCCATAGAAGAAGGAGCCTTTCGAGGCTCCTTTTTTGTGGGCGGTATTATTGCGCTGTGCGCTTGGCAGGTCCTTGGCTAAACTGGCGCATTCCTTGTCGAGAAACCGCCATCATGCTTCGTCTACTGTTCTGGATTGCCGTCATTGCCGCCGCGGTATGGTTCTGGCGCAAATTCAAAAGCCCGGCCGCTAAACGACAGCGCGCCAGCGAGCCCGGCGCCGCGCTGATGGTGCGCTGCGCCCACTGCGGCGTGCACCTGCCACAGGATCGCGCCTTGAGCTCGCGCCAGGAGTGGTATTGCACCCAGGCGCACCTGGAACAAGGGCCCAAGTCTATCCAGCGCTGAGCCGGCCTTCGGGCGCATACGGCGTCGGGTCGATGATGGGCGCACGCGCCAGCAGCAAATCGGTAAACAATTGGCAGGACGCTGGCGCCAGTACCAGGCCGTTGCGGTAATGCCCGCAGTTGAGCCACAACCCGTTGAAGCCCGGCACCCGGCCGATGTACGGGATGCCCTGGGGCGAACCGGGGCGCAATCCGGCCCAATGCCCCACCACTTCGGCGTCGGCCAAGGCGGGGATCAACTCCACCGCTGAGGCCTTGAGGCTTTCCAGCGCCGTTTCGGTGGGGGTTTTGTCGAACCCTTCATGCTCCAGGGTACTGCCGATCAGGATATGCCCGTCACGTCGCGGGATCGCATAACGCCCCTTGGCCAGGACCATGCTCGACAGGAAGTCCGAGGCGCATTTGTACAGGATCATCTGGCCTTTGACCGGCTCGACCGGCAACGAAAGGCCCAGCGTGCCGAGCAACTCACCGCTCCACGCCCCCGCCGCCAACACGACCTGATCGCCCAGCACCGGACCCTCCGCGGTATTCACGCCCACTACATCGCCGGCATCCAGAACAAACCCGGTCACTTCACACTGCTCATGAACAGTCACGCCAGGCAACGCCAGCAGCGCCGCCTTGAGGGACTTGACCAGCCGCGGGTTGCGCACATTGGCGACATTGGCCATGTAGATCGCCTGGGAGTACCCACCACCCAGTACCGGAACGGCTTCGAGGGCCGCCGAGACGTCTACTTTGCTCAATGGGCGCCCTTCCCGCGCAGCCCAGGCCAGGGCTTCGGCTTCGTCGTCCAGGTCCAGCCAATACAGGCCAGTGGTATGCACCTCGGGGTCAACGCCCGTCGCGGCAAACAGACGCTGCGCCAGTTGTGGATAAAAATCCTGGGACCAATGCGCCAGCGCGGTGACCGCCGGGCCGTAGCGCCAGGGATAGAGTGGCGAAACAATGCCACCGCCCGCCCAGGATGACTCCTGGCCCAAAGCCGCGCGCTCCAGTAACACCACTGCTTGCCCTTGGGTCGCCAGGTTGAACGCCGTCAACAAGCCGATGACTCCGCCACCGACAATCACTACCCGCTGTTGCTCTGCCATCATTTGATCCAGCCGATAAATAGGAACAAGCGCACCTGGCGCCCAATCATCCAGCATCCTCATCATTGCCCCCAGCACAGCTTGCGCGCCATTCCCGGTGCCGCGCCGGGGTTTTCCCGCGCAGCGGTGCTGCTCAGGCTGAAGTCACCGCAAGGATCGCCGAGCATGACCGAGTCGACGGCGGGCGTGGCCACCAGCTGGAAATCCCGAGGGTTCAATGCAGCGCTGATTCTATAGTGATCATTGCCCGCACTGAGGCCGTCTGCGTCAATAAAAGTGCCATTCCTCGTATAAAAGCGCTCCAGGTGCTGAGCCTGCTCCATCAACAACGCGACGATCTCGGCGCGATAGACCTTTTTCATGTGGCCGGTGTACCCGGGGTAAGCGATCCCGGCCAATACAGCGATGATCGCCACGGCGATCAGTAACTCGATCAGGGTAAACCCCTGGCTATCCATGCCCATTCCATTGCTCCCTATCGAAGTTGCCGCCATGCCACACGCCGAAATCGCGCGCCGCTCTCCTCTTCTACCCGCGCATAGACGCTCTCCAGCACCGTGCGCACTTGGCCGCTCAGCCCGACTGCCGTCACTCGGTAAACCCATGCCTGGGTGTGTGGCGGTAGATGCGCCAGCCCTACGGAAGGCCCCAGAAACTGGACGCCGTACAGGCCGCCCTTCAGCGCCACCCACGTCATGCCCGAAATAGGGTCCACGCCGGACCCGACTACCGAAAAAGCCGCTTGCGGTGGCGCACAGGAGACAACTGACTGGCACAACGGCAGCGCTGCGAAGGACCGCCGTACGGCAGACTCTCCGTGCCGCAAACCGCTTTCGGCACTTTGCAGCGACTGATTGCGGTGCCAAAGGCTGGCGCTGATCTTTTGCTGGGTAATGGCGCCTTGCATCGATGTCATACCCACCAGCGACACAAGCAACAGGAACACCAGGCTGATCAGCAGCACCATGCCGGCCTGGCGCAAACGAAAACCTTCTGTGAGCATCATTGGTCGCCCTACCCCAGACGGTTTCGCAGCGCCGCGACGACGCTGTAGGTTTGGTCTTTTACCCGACCGGTCGGGTCTTGCAGCGTCATCCGGATGCGCACACTGCGCACCAGAAACAGGTCGGCCGGGCTCGCGTCGTAGCGCACCACCTCCACCGATGAGGGCTTGGCGGATACGCCAAAGCTGATATCGAATGCCTGCACGTTATCCACCAACACCGCCTTGGCCGGAGCCGCAGGCGTGCTGACCTTCAATTGCCCCGCTTCGAAGGTGTAGGTGAGTTGACGCAACGCAAAACGGATCTGACCGGGTGCAGGCGCTGGGCCGCTTGCGGCATACGCCTGGGCGGTACCGGTGCAGTCGGACAACACGGTCCAGTCCGGCTTGCCACTCTCACTACCGACAGCCGCAGTCACCAGCGTGAGCGTCTTCGCGCCCGTCCCGGCAGCCCAACTGACAGGCTGGTCAAAGATTGGCGGGGCGTTGTCGATAAACCCCGTGGCCAGACAGCCGAACATGCCGGCCTGGCGAATATCCTGGGTTATCTTGCCTAGCACGAACCGCGCATCATCCTGCAGCAGCATGGCGGCCTGCTGGCTGGCGTGGGTGGCGTTGGTGCTTATCACGACCTGGCTGGCCCCGAGCACCAGCACCAAGCCCATTGCCAGCGCCAGCAGCAACTCCACCAGGCTGAAACCTCGAACACGCCGCCTCATTGGGCCACCCCCGGCTCATCACTGATACGGCTGGTCAGGGTGAACGTTTCCCTGGCGCCCGGCCTGTTAGCCCCTCGACTGTCATCCCAACTGATGCTGACAGTCACTTCACTTGCGCTGACCGACACCGAGCCTTTGCCGCCCTCCCCGGCAAAGCCAAGGATGTTCGCCTCGAAATCATGCAGGTCCAGATCGCGCACGCTGGCGTCAGCGATGCTCGCCGGGGCACGCCCGGACCGCCCCCATGTGTAGTCGGCGGCCGAGTTGGCGCGGATGCGATCAAGCATGTCATAGGCAATGAAACTGGCCTGGCTGGTCATCCTGGCACTGTCGGTGTATTTGAGCGCGTTTAGTTGGATCACCGCCGAGCCCAGCAGGCCAACGGCGAGAATCAGTACTGCGATCAGCACCTCAATCAGCGTCATGCCGACCTGGTGGCGAGGCAAATCCTGGGAAAAACCGGTGTGGGGGCAGGCAAGCATTACCGTCGTCTTCCGTGTCGAGGGCCGAAAAAAAGCAGCTCAAGTCTGCTGTGCGACCCAAGACTAGCGCCGGTTTTTCGCCGGCGCCGCTCCAGGAACAAAGGGAAATACTTTGGACATAAAGGCCACCATCCAGCGCCGCAGCCCGGGCGCTATACCTAAGGCTCGACCTGAATCCACGGAGGGACGGCGCATGCAACAACGAGGTTTCACCCTGATAGAACTGCTGCTCGGACTGATCATCAGCAGCATCCTGGCCAACCTGGCCGTGCCCGGCTTCAAGAACCTGCTGGAATCACAGCAACGACATAGCGCGGCACAGTCCCTGGCGGGAGGGCTGCGCTACGCACGCACCGAAGCCATCGCCCGCAACCAGGCGGTGGTCATTTACGCCCTGGACGAAGACTGGGGGCGAGGTTGGCGGGTAATCGCGGACCTAAGCGGACGCGGCTATCTGGACGATACAAATCCAGTGCTGCTGGAACGTCAGGACAGCGGGCAGGTGCCGGTCGTGGGCAATGGGCCGCTGAAGAACCAAGTGCGCTTCAGCGGGTTGGGCGAACCGGTGTTTTCAGGGGGAGGGTTTCGAGCCGGCACTGTGCATGTGTGTGCCCGGGACCAGGCAGAGAGCCGGTTCCAGGTCGTCCTGGCGCCCAGCGGGCGCATCAGCCTGCGCAGCGAAAGAGCCGAGCAGGCATTGTGCCGGAGCGACTCCGGCACCCGGGCAGTCAAAGCAGCGAGCGAACCCGCAGCTCCTTGGGCATGGAGAAGGTGATGTTCTCCTCGCGGCCAGCCAGTTCATCGGCCCCGGTGGCACCCCAGGCGTGCAGTTGCTGGATCACACCACGCACCAGCACTTCCGGCGCCGAAGCGCCCGCCGTGATGCCGATACGCTCGACGCCCTCGAACCAGCTGCGCTGCATATCTTCGGCACCATCGATCAGGTACGCCGGCGTTGCCATGCGCTCAGCCAGTTCGCGCAGGCGGTTGGAGTTGGAGCTGTTGGGGCTGCCCACTACCAGCACCACATCGCATTCATCCGCCAATTGCTTGACCGCGTCCTGGCGGTTTTGGGTAGCGTAGCAGATGTCGTCCTTGCGTGGCCCGCCAATGGCCGGGAAGCGACTGCGCAGCGCGTCGATCACGCGGCTGGTGTCGTCCATGGACAAGGTGGTCTGGGTCACGAATGCCAGGCGCTCGGGGTTATGCACCTGCAGGTTGGCGACGTCTTTTTCGTCTTCAACCAGGTAAATGGCGCCACCATTGCCAGCGTCGTACTGGCCCATGGTGCCTTCGACTTCCGGGTGCCCGGCATGGCCGATCAGAATGCACTCTCGACCGTCACGGCTGTAGCGCGCGACTTCGATGTGTACCTTGGTCACCAGTGGGCAGGTTGCATCAAAGACTTTCAGGCCACGGCCCGCCGCTTCGGTACGCACGGCCTGGGAGACGCCGTGGGCGCTGAAGATGACGATCACGTCATCCGGGACCTGGTCCAGCTCTTCGACGAAAATGGCACCGCGCGCGCGCAGGTCTTCGACCACGAATTTATTGTGGACGACTTCGTGGCGCACGTAGATCGGCGGCCCGAAGACTTCCAGGGCGCGGTTGACGATTTCGATCGCCCGGTCCACACCGGCGCAGAAGCCACGGGGGTTGGCGAGTTTGATTTGCATGCTGTGCCTCGTGTCTTGCAGCCACTTTGGGTCAGGTTTGACGCTAACCCAACTGACAATGAAGATCAAAGGTGGGAGCGGGCTTGCTCGCGAATACGGTGTGTCAGTCAAAGATGTTTTAACTGAACCACCGCATTCGCGAGCAAGCCCGCTCCCACATTCTAGACCGCGCGCGGTCGGTTACAGCGCTTTGACGTTAATAATCTCAACGTCAAAGGTCAGTGTCTTGCCGGCTAACGGGTGGTTGAAGTCGATGGTCACTTGCGCGTCATCGAAGGTTTTCACCACACCGGGCAGCTCGGTATTCGCCGCATCGTTGAAGATCACCAGCAAGCCTTCCGACAGGTCCATGTCCTGGAACTGCGAGCGCGGGATGATCTGCACGTTTTGCGGGTTGGGCTGGCCGAAGGCGTTTTCCGGCAGGATCTGCAGGGTACGCTTGTCGCCAGCCTTGAAGCCGAACAGGGCCGCTTCGAAACCCGGCAGCAGGTTGCCGTCGCCGACCTTGAAGGTGGCGGGGGCTTTGTCGAACGTGCTGTCGACCGTGTCGCCGTTCTCCAGGCGCAGTGCGAAATGCAAAGTGACTTCCGTGTTCTGGCCGATGCGTTGCCCGGCCAATACCTGATCAGTCATTGACGGTCTCTCCGGTTTTCTTGCTTCTGAACATGTCCAGCGCCAGCATGATTGCACCGACGGTGATGGCGCTGTCGGCAAAATTGAACGCCGGGAAGTAATGGCGGTTCTGCCAGTGCACCAGGATAAAGTCGATCACATGGCCCAGGGCAATGCGGTCGTACAGGTTGCCCAGCGCGCCGCCCAGAACCAGGGCCAAGGCGATGGCCAGCCAGGTGTCATCGCGCCCCAGGCGC
This sequence comes from Pseudomonas sp. SWRI18, assembly GCF_014268345.1. NCBI lineage: Bacteria > Pseudomonadati > Pseudomonadota > Gammaproteobacteria > Pseudomonadales > Pseudomonadaceae > Pseudomonas > Pseudomonas sp. SWRI18. The sequence goes on along the minus strand of NZ_JACCQQ010000003.1, from coordinate 85,508 downwards.
TTGAGCCACACCACCAGTACCGCGCTGACCACCAGCGCGATCACGGCGAACAGCCAGCGCTGCCAGCCACCGCCATCAGCCAGAAAGCTGAAGGCAGCGCCGGTGTTGTAGGCCAGGGTCCAGCTGAAGTAATCCGGGATCACCACGATTTGCTGGAACATCTGCAGGGAGCCTTCGAAATGAGCCTTGCTGACCTGGTCGATGACCAGCACCAGCAGGCTCAGCACGAGCCAGCCCAGACGTCCGAAACGACTGGTTTTAAGCATAGTGGCGAACCTCGCCGGCACCGCTGATGTTGTCGACGCAACGACCGCAGATTTCCGGATGCTCAGGGTTCACGCCGACGTCTTCACGGCAATGCCAGCAGCGGGCGCACTTGGGGAAGGCCGACTTGACCACCTTGAGCTTGAGGCCCGGCACTTCGGTGGCGACAGCGTCCACCGGCGCCTGGGCAAACGGCGCCAGGCTGGCGGTAGAAGTGATCAACACGAAGCGCAGCTCATTGCTCAGTTTGGCCAGGTCGGCGCTCAGGCCTTCCTCGGCGAACAGGGTGACTTCGGCTTGCAGGTTGCCACCGACGGCCTTGGCCGCACGCTGCACTTCCAGCTCCTTGTTCACCGCAACCTTCACGGCCATCACGCCTTCCCAGTACTCGCGGCCCAGTTCGAAGTCGGCCGGCAGTTCGGTCAGGCCTTCGTACCAGGTGTTGAGCATGACGGACTCGTTGCGCTCGCCCGGCAGGTACTCCCACAGCTCGTCGGCGGTGAACGCCAGGATCGGCGCGATCCAGCGCACCAGCGCCTCGCTGATGTGGTACAGCGCGGTCTGCGCCGAGCGGCGCGCCTTGCTGTTGGCGCCGGTGGTGTACTGGCGGTCCTTGATGATGTCGAGGTAGAACCCACCCAGCTCCTGCACGCAGAAGTTATGGATCTTCGAGTAGACGTTCCAGAAACGGTATTCGCCGTAGCTTTCCTGCAACTCGCGCTGCAACAACAGCGCGCGGTCCATGGCCCAACGGTCGAGGGCGAGCATGTCCTCGGCCGGCAGGATGTCGGTGGCCGGGTTGAAGCCGGTCAGGTTCGACAGCATGAAGCGTGCGGTATTGCGGATGCGACGGTAGGCGTCGGCGCTACGGGCAAGGATCTGCTCGGAGACGGCAATTTCGCCCGAATAATCGGTCGAGGCGACCCACAGGCGCATGATGTCGGCGCCCAGGGTGTCGTTGATCTTTTTCGGTTCGATCACGTTCTTGAGCGACTTGGACATCTTGCGACCGTTTTCATCGACAGTGAAGCCGTGGGTCAGCAATTCGCGGTACGGCGCGTGGTTGTCGATGGCGCAACCGGTCAGCAGCGACGAGTGGAACCAGCCACGGTGCTGGTCCGAACCTTCCAGGTACAGGTCGGCACGCGGGCCGGTCTCGTGGCCCATCGGGTGGGAACCGCGCAGCACGTGCCAATGGGTAGTGCCCGAGTCGAACCACACGTCGAGGGTGTCGCTGATCTTTTCGTACTGCGGCGCTTCATCGCCCAGCAGTTCGGCGGCGTCCATTTTGAACCAGGCTTCGATGCCTTCCTGCTCAACGCGCTGGGCCACGGCTTCCATCAGCTCGACGGTGCGCGGGTGCAGCTCGCCGCTTTCCTTGTTCAGGAAGAACGGGATCGGCACGCCCCAGTTACGCTGGCGGGAGATGCACCAGTCCGGACGGTTGGCGATCATCGAATGCAGGCGCGCCTGGCCCCAGGCCGGCACGAACTTGGTGTCTTCGATGGCTTCGATAGCGCGGTTACGCAGGGTTTCGCCGCTGGTCGGCGCTTTGTCCATGCCGATAAACCACTGCGCGGTGGCGCGGTAGATCAGCGGGGTCTTGTGGCGCCAGCAATGCATGTAGCTGTGCTGGATGGTGGCGGTTTGCATCAGCGCACCGACTTCACGCAGCTTTTCGATGATCGCCGGATCGGCCTTGAAGATGAACTGGCCGCCGAAGAACTCCAGCGACGGCACGTACACGCCGTTGCTTTGCACCGGGTTGATGATGTCGTCGTTGACCAGGCCGTACTGCTTGCAGATCACAAAGTCATCGACGCCGTAGGCAGGCGAGCAGTGAACGATGCCGGTACCCGAGCCCAGTTCAACGTAGTCAGCCAGGTACACCGGCGACAGGCGGTCATAAAACGGGTGGCGGAAATTGATCAGTTCCAGCGCGGAGCCGGTGGTGGTCGCGATGACCGAACCTTGCAGTTCGTAGCGGGCCAGGCAGGCCTCGACCATTTCTTCAGCAAGCACGAGCAGGCGGTCACCGACGTCCACCAGGGCGTAGGTGAATTCCGGGTGCACGTTCAGCGCCTGGTTGGCCGGGATGGTCCACGGGGTGGTGGTCCAGATCACGATGGCCGCCGGCTTGGCCAGCGACGCCAGGCCGAACGCCTGGGCCAGCTTGGCCTCGTCGGCGACCGGGAAGGCCACGTCGATGGTCGAGGACTTCTTCTCTTCGTACTCGACTTCCGCTTCGGCCAGGGCCGAACCGCAGTCGAAGCACCAGTTCACGGGCTTGAGGCCCTTGAACACGAAACCGCCCTTGACGATTTCGGCCAAGGCGCGGATTTCACCGGCCTCGTTCTTGAAGCTCATGGTCTTGTAGGGGTTGTCCCACTCGCCCAACACGCCCAGGCGGATAAATTCGGACTTCTGGCCTTCGATCTGCTCGGCGGCATAGGCACGGCACAGTTCGCGGGTCTTGTCCGCGCCCAGATTCTTGCCGTAGGTGACCTCGACCTTGTGCTCGATCGGCAGGCCGTGGCAGTCCCAACCAGGGACATACGGTGCATCGAAGCCCGAAAGGGTTTTGGAGCGCAGGATCATGTCCTTGAGAATCTTGTTCAGCGCATGACCGATGTGAATCGTGCCGTTGGCATAAGGAGGGCCGTCGTGCAGGACGAACTTCGGACGATCCTTGCCAATTTCGCGCAACTTTCCGTACAGGCCAATACTGTCCCAGCGCTGCAGGATCTGCGGTTCGCGCTGTGGCAGGCCGGCCTTCATTGGGAAGGCGGTGTCCGGAAGGTTTAGCGTGGCTTTATAGTCGGTCATTTAAGGCTCTTCGGTTAGCGATGGGCGCTAGGTGCGGCTAGTGCACGGGCGGCGGCGACATCCGCATTGATCGCCGTTTTCAACGCCTCGAGGGAGGCGAAACGCTGCTCTTCACGCAGCTTCTGGTGGAAAACCACCGTCAAACGCCGGTCGTATAAATCACCGGCAAAATCCAAAAGGTGAACCTCCAGGTGGGCCTTGCCATCACCTGCAACCGTGGGCCTGACGCCTATGTTGGCGACTCCCGGCCACGATTGGCCGTCGATGTCGACGCTGACCAGGTAAACCCCGGTCAGCGGCACACGGCGGCGCTTGAGTTGCACGTTGGCGGTTGGCGTGCCCAATTGGCGCGCCAGCTTCTGGCCGTGCAGAACCCGACCGGCAATGCGGAACGGGCGACCTAGCAAACGCTCGGCCAAGGCAAAGTCGGCGGCGGCCAAGGCGTTACGCACCTGGGTACTGCTCACGCGCAGGCCGTCGAGTTCAACGGTTTGCGCGGCTTCGACGGTAAACCCCTGGTTGGCGCCGGCCTGCTGCAGGAAATCGAAATCCCCGACGCGGTCGCAACCAAAGCGGAAGTCGTCGCCGACCTCCAAATGCTCAACGCCCAGGCCATCGACCAGGATACGGTCGACGAACTCGGCGGCGCTCAGGCTTTGCAAGCGCTGGTTGAAGGCCAGGCAGAGGACGCGGTCCACGCCTTCTTCAGCCAGCAGTTGCAGCTTGTCACGCAGGCGGGCCAGACGGGCCGGCGCAGTCTCGGGGGTAAAATATTCCCGCGGCTGCGGCTCGAAAATCACCACGCAGCTGGGCACGCCCAACTCGACCGCGCGCTCGCGCAGCCGGGCCAGGATAGCCTGGTGGCCACGGTGAACACCGTCAAAGTTGCCAATAGTGGCGACGCAGCCCCGATGCTCGGGGCGCAGGTTGTGGAGACCTCGAACCAGCTGCATAACGCGCTTCTTGCTCATAAAGTGGTCGATTATAACCACACCCGGCCCCGGACGACAGGCAACACCGCAGGCCAAATGGATCGAATCGCTAAAACAACCGTTTTATCGCGGCAAACTCTCTAGCTCAACGACTTGCGATTGAAATCGCGCAGGCGAAAGCCTTGCAGCAGCAACATCCCGAAGTACACCAGCACACCGGCGACTACCAGCACGCCAAGGCGCATGAAGCGTTCCAGCATGCCGCCTTCGCTCCAGGCAGGCATAACGTGCATCAGGCCCAGCAACACGGCCGACATCATCGCCACCGCGACCAACAGCTTAAGGGCAAACAGCCCCCAGCCCGGTTGCGGCTGGTACATCTTTTGTTTACGCAACTGGTAATACAGCAGGCCGGCGTTGATGCACGCACCGGCACTGATGGCCAGGGCCAGGCCGGCATGTTGCAACGGGCCGATGAACACAAGGTTAAGCAATTGGGTCACGATCAGCGTGAAAATCGCGATTTTCACCGGTGTGCGGATGTTCTGCTGGGCATAAAAGCCCGGCGCCAGCACCTTGATCACGATAATGCCCAGCAGCCCGACGGAATAGGCGACCAGGGCGTGCTGCGTCATCAGGGCGTCATGGGCATCGAATTGGCCGTATTGAAACAGCGACACGGTCAACGGCTCTGCCAGGATCCCCAGCGCCAGCGCACACGGCAGCACCAGCACAAAGCACAGGCGCAGCCCCCAATCGAGAATGCGCGAATATTCCTGGCGATCCTTGCTGGCGTAGGTGCGCGCCAGGGTCGGCAGCAGGATCGTGCCCAGGGCCACGCCCAATACGCCGGACGGTAATTCCATCAGCCGGTCGGCGTAGTACATCCACGACACCGAGCCGGACACCAGCAACGAAGCGAACGCGGTGTTGATGATCAGCGAAATCTGGCTGACCGACACGCCGAGGATCGCCGGCAGCATGTTGCGCATCACGCGCCATACGCCGGTGTCCTTGAGGTTCAGGCGCGGCAACACGAGCATGCCGATCTTTTTCAGGTGCGGCAGTTGGTAAAGCAATTGCGCCAGGCCGCCGGCCAGTACGGCCCAACCCAGGGCCATCACCGGCGGATCGAAGTACGGTGTGAGGAACAGGGCGAAGAGGATCATGCTGACGTTCAGCAGGGTCGGCACGAAGGCCGGCACCGAAAACCGGTTCCAGGTATTGAGGATCGCCCCGGCCAATGACGAAAGCGAGATCAGCAATATATAAGGAAAGGTCACCCGCAGCAGATCAGTGGTCAGCGCAAACTTTTCCGGCGTATTGGCAAAGCCAGGCGCCGTGGCCCAGATCACCCAGGGGGCGGCGAGCATGCCGAGAATGGTCACCAGCATCAACACCAGCGTCAACAGGCCCGAGACATAGGCGATAAAGGTGCGGGTCGCCTCCTCGCCCTGCTGGGTCTTGTATTCGGCCAGGATCGGCACGAAGGCTTGGGAAAATGCGCCTTCGGCGAAGATCCGCCGCAGCAGGTTGGGCAATTTAAAGGCAATAAAGAAGGCATCCGTGGCCATGCTGGCGCCAAAAATGCGCGCCAGCAGGGTGTCGCGCACGAACCCCAGAACCCGGGAGATCATCGTGATAGAGCTGACCGCGGCCAACGATTTAAGCAGATTCATTGAAAGAGTTTGCGCCTATAGATAAAGAGCAGGCGAACAAAGCGCCCACTTATGCGATACTGCGCGCCTGCAACAGCACAGAGCCAAAGCTCGCGAGTTTACAGGTCAAGCGCCGGAAATAAATCACCCGCCTCTTCAGATCGACCACTCAGCAGTTCGCATCAGCCGCCCTTGACAACCCGTCAAGTCATCGGCATGATTCGCGGCCTATTTTGTTTGCTATTTCCTAAAAAGTCTTTCGAGGAGCTCGACGGTGGCCAACACACCTTCCGCCAAAAAACGTGCAAAACAGGCTGAGAAGCGTCGCAGCCACAACGCCAGCCTGCGTTCCATGGTTCGTACCTACATCAAGAATGTAGTTAAAGCCATCGACACCAAAGACGCTGAAAAAGCCCAAGCTGCTTACGTTCTGGCTGTGCCAGTTATCGACCGTATGGCCGATAAAGGCATCATCCACAAGAACAAGGCCGCTCGTCATAAGAGCCGCCTGAATGGCCACATCAAGGCTCTGAGCGTTCCTGCTGCAGCCTAAGTGGTAAGAACTGCAACGCAACCCAGGTTGTGAAACAGTTAGGAAATGCCCCGTACCGAAAGGTATGGGGCATTTTTGTTTGTAGCTCATATCTGGAGCATGCCGATCAAAATGTGGGAGCTGGCTTGCCTGCGATAGCACCAACCGGGTATGCCTGATGTATCGAGTTGTCTGTATCGCAGGCAAGCCAGCTCCCACATTTTTGGGCAAAAAAACGCCCCGAACCAGTCGGGGCGTTTTTGCTACCGCTTGATCAAACCATCGATCAATGGTGGTGACCGCCTTCACCATGAACGTGGCCGTGGGCCACTTCTTCCTGGGAAGCGTCGCGAATGGCGACGATCTTCACCTGGAAGTTCAGGCGCTGACCAGCCAACGGGTGGTTGCCGTCGACGGTCACGTCGTCGCCATCCAGGTCGCGGATGGTGACGATCTGCATTTGGCCGTCCGGCGCGGAGGCGTGGAACTGCATGCCGACTTCCAGCTCGTCGACGCCTTCGAACATGCTGCGGCTCAGCGTGCTGACCAGCTCGGCTGAGTATTCGCCGTAGGCATCTTCAGGTTCTACGGCGACGGTCAGTTCATCACCAACTGCCTTGCCTTCCAGGGCCTTTTCCAGGCCTGGGATGATGTTACCCGCGCCTTGCAGGTAGACCAGCGGCGCGCCGCCGGCTGAGCTGTCGATGACCTCACCAGCGTCGTTGGTCAGGGTATAGTCGATGGAGACAGCCTTGTTAGCGGCGATCGTCATGGGGCGAGACCTTTTGCATAAGAATGAAGAACGGACAAGTCTAAACAAGGATTTGCCCGAAAGCGAACAGAACCCGGACGGACGGAACCGATCAACGGCATCCTTCATCATCGGGTTCCACCAGGATGACGACCAACACTGGGTGGCCGAGCTGTCCTGCGGCCACACCCAGCACCTGCGTCATCAGCCGCCCTGGAAGTCGCGCGCCTGGGTGCTCGACCCTGCGCAACGTATTGAAAAAATAGGCCAGTCCTTTGCCTGCGGCTGGTGTGCGCAAGAGCCCGAATAACGATAACCTTGGCACCTGATTCGCGGTAGGCGCTCAGCCATAGAGCGCCACCCAAGCCATGCAACTCCAGAGAATTCGCATGCAAACTTTTTTTATCGCGCCCACCGATTTTGGTGTGGGTCTGACCTCCATCAGCCTTGGGCTGGTGCGCACCCTTGAGCGAGCCGGCCTGAAAGTCGGTTTTTTCAAGCCGATTGCCCAGCCGCATCCGGGAGACACCGGCCCCGAGCGTTCGACCGAACTGATCGCGCGCACCCACGGCCTGAAGCCGCCGCAACCCCTGGGGCTGGCCCATGTCGAGCGGATGCTTGGCGACGGTCAGCTTGACGAGCTGCTTGAAGAAATCATCACGCTGTATCAGCAGGCGGCGGTGGGCAAGGACGTATTGATCGTCGAAGGCATGGTGCCGACCCGCAGCGCCAGCTATGCAGCACGGGTCAACCTGCACCTGGCCAAGAGCCTGGACGCGGAAGTAATCCTGGTCTCGGCCCCGGAAAACGAAGTGCTCACCGAACTCTCCGGCCGCGTGGAACTGCAGGCTCAACTGTTCGGTGGCCCGAAAGACCCGAAAGTGCTCGGCGTGATCCTCAACAAGGTGCGCACCGACGAGAGCATGGAAGCCTTCTCGGCGCGCCTCAAGGAACATTCCCCGTTGTTGCGCAGCGGTGATTTCCGCCTGCTCGGCTGCATTCCCTACCAGCCCGAACTCAACGCGCCGCGCACTCGCGATGTCGCCGACCTGATGGGCGCGCAGATCCTCAACGCTGGCGATTATGAAACCCGGCGCATGACCAAGATCATTATCTGCGCGCGCACCATGCGCAACACCGTAGAGCTGCTCAAGCCCGGCGTGCTGGTGGTGACGCCCGGCGACCGCGACGACATCATTCTCGCCGTCAGCCTGGCCGCGATCAACGGCGTGCCCCTGGCCGGCCTGTTGCTGACCAGCGACACCCTGCCCGACCCGCGCATCATGGAGCTGTGCCGAGGCGCTTTCCAGGCCGGGCTGCCGGTGCTGTCGGTGAGCAGCGGTTCCTACGACACCGCGAACCAGCTCAATGGCCTGAACAAGGAAATCCCCATCGATGACCGCGAGCGCGCGGAGATCATCACCGATTTCGTCGCCAGCCACCTCGATGCGCGCTGGCTGCACCAGCGTTGCGGCACGCCACGGGAGATGCGCCTGTCGCCGGCCGTGTTCCGTTACCAGTTGATCCAGCGCGCCCAGGCCGCCAACAAGCGCATCGTGTTGCCCGAAGGCAGCGAGCCGCTGACCGTGCAAGCCGCCGCCATCTGCCAGGCCCGTGGCATTGCCCGCTGCGTGTTGCTGGCCAAGCCGGCGGATGTGGAAGCGGTCGCCCGCGCCCAGGGCATCGAACTGCCCGAAGGCCTGGAGATTCTCGACCCGGACCTGATTCGCCAGCGTTATGTCGAACCGATGGTCGCGTTGCGCAAGAGCAAGAGCCTCAACGCGCCGATGGCCGAGCAGCAACTGGAAGACACCGTGGTGATCGCCACGATGATGCTCGCCCTGGATGAAGTGGACGGCCTGGTCTCCGGCGTCGTTCATTCCACCGCCAATACCATCCGCCCCGCCCTGCAGTTGATCAAGACCGCGCCGGGCTGCACGCTGGTGTCGTCGGTGTTCTTCATGCTGTTCCCGGAGCAGGTGCTGGTGTACGGCGACTGTGTGATGAACCCGCACCCGAGCGCCGCCGACCTGGCGGAGATTGCCCTGCAAAGCGCCGATTCCGCCGCCGCGTTCGGCATTACCCCGCGCGTGGCGATGATCAGCTATTCCAGCGGCGATTCGGCCAGTGGCGAGGAAGTGGAGAAAGTCCGCGAAGCCACCCTGCTCGCCCACGAACAGCAAAGTTCGCTGCTGATCGACGGCCCGCTGCAATACGACGCCGCCGCCAACGAAACCGTGGCCCGCCAACTGGCGCCCGACAGCCTGGTCGCCGGCAAGGCCACGGTATTCGTGTTCCCGGACCTGAATACTGGCAACACCACCTACAAAGCCGTACAGCGCAGCGCCGATTGCGTCAGCCTCGGGCCGATGCTGCAGGGCCTGCGCAAACCGGTCAACGACCTGCCACGCGGTGCCCAGGTGGACGACATCGTGTACACCATCGCGCTCACTGCGATCCAAGCCGCCAACCGACCTATGGATATCTAAATGCTGGATTTTCTACCTGCCGCCGTGCGTGGTGTGATCGCGTCCCTGTTGCTGGCGCTGAACACGATCCTGCTGTGTTCGTTCCTGTTTATCGTCGCGCTGTTCAAGGCGCTGCCGTTTGCCAAGCGCTTCAGCGAATGGCTGATGAACCACACTCACGAAGCCTGGGTGACCAACAACAAGGGCTGGATGAACCTAGTGCAACGCACGCGCTGGCACCTTAAAGGCCTTGAAGGCCTGGACTATCAACACTCCTACTTGGTGACCAGCAACCACCAGAGCTGGGTCGACATCATGGTGCTGCAATACGTGCTCAACCGCCGCATTCGCCCCTTGAAGTTCTTTCTCAAGCAGGAACTGATCTGGGTGCCGGTGATTGGCCTGGCCTGGTGGGCGTTGGGCTTTCCGTTCATGAAACGCTACACCAAGGCGTACCTGGAGAAACACCCGGAGAAGAAAGGCAAGGACCTGGAAACCACGCGCAAGACCTGTGCGAAATTTCGCCACAATCCGGTAGGCATCTTTAACTTTGCCGAAGGCACACGGTTCACACCCGGCAAACATGCGCAGCAGAACTCGCCGTTTCGCTATTTGCTCAAACCCAAGGCTGGCGGGATTGCGTTTGTGCTGGACGCCATGGGCGAGCAGTTGAAGTCGCTGGTGAACGTGACCATTCACTACCCTGCCGGGCGTCCTGGGTACTGGGATTTGCTGTGCGGGAAGGTGAAGGACGTCGTGGTTCAGTTTGAGGAAGTGCCGATCCCGGCTGAGTTCATTGGCAAGAATTATGAGCAGGATGGGGAGTATCGGCTGGCGTTCCAGGGGTGGATCAACCGGTTGTGGGAAGAGAAGGATCAGTTGCTGGAAAGACTGCACACAGAATTCCCAGGTAAACACTGATCAACCTGTGGGAGCTGGCTTGCCTGCGATAGCGGTGGGCCAGCTGCACATTTATCAACTGACAGTCAGCTATCGCAGGCAAGCCAGCTCCCACATTGACCGAGCCCAACCTTGAAAATGTAAAAAGCCCGCCACCGAGTGATCGGTGGCGGGCTTTTTTGTGGCCGCGAGGTTTAGATCGCGCCGCGCTGACGCAACAACGCCAGCACTTGCTTGACGCTCTCTTCCAGCGACAGGGCCTGGGTGTCGATCACCAGATCGGCATTCAACGGCACGTCGTACGGGAAGGACTCGCCCGGAATGTTATCCCCACCGGCGGCGTAAAGACCTTGCGGATCACGCTCGGCACACACCAGCGGCGAGGCTTGCACGTAGACCGTCAGCAGGCGCTCGGCACCGATCAGCGCCTTGGCCTGTTCGCGGCCTTCGGCATCCGGCGCGACAAACGCGGCCAGGGTCAACAGGCCCGCTTCGTTGAACTGGCGCGCCACGTGAGCGGCACGACGCCAGTTTTCGGTGCGGCCAGCACGATCCTGCGGCAAGCCTTTGTTCAGGTCGTGACGCAGGTTCTGACCATCGAGCACGAACACCGCGCGGCCCATGTCGAACAATTTGCGTTCGACCGCGTAGGCCAGGGTGCTCTTGCCGGCGCCCGACAAACCGCTGAACAGCACGGTCGCCGGTTGCTGGCCGAAACGCAGGGCGCGCTCTTCGGTGGCCACATGGGCCAACTTGCCATGCTGCGCCGCGCTGCCGTGAGTGACCGGCGGGGCGATGATCATGCCGGCGGCCACGGTGCCGTTGGTCAAGCGGTCGATGACGATGAACGCGCCGGTGGTGCGATTGCTGTCGTAACCGTCCAGGGCGATAGCGGCGTCGAGGCTGACCTTGACCCGGCCGATCTCGTTCAGTTGCAGCGAGCTCGCCGGGCCTTCGGCCAGGGTGTTCACATCCACGCGATGCACAATGCTGGTGATGGACCCCGGCACGTAGCTGGTGGCGCGCTTGATATCGTACTTCTTGCCCGGCAGCATCGGCTCTTCGGCCATCCACACCAGCATGGCGTCGAACGCGTCGGTCACTTGCGGCACGTTGTCGGCGTGTACCAGCAGGTCGCCACGGGAGATATCGATCTCGTCTTCCATGGTCAGCGTCACCGCTTGACCGGGACCTGCGTGCTCCAGTTCACCTTCGAAGGTGACGATGGATTTCACGCGGCTGCTCTTGCCCGACGGCAGCACCACGACTTCGTCGCCCTTGTGCACGATGCCGCTGGCCAGGGTGCCGGCAAAACCCCGGAAGTTCAGGTTCGGACGGTTGACGTACTGCACCGGGAAGCGCAGGTCGGTGTAGTTGCGGTCGTTGGCGATCTCGACGGTTTCGAGGATCTCCATCAGCGACTGGCCGGTGTACCAGGGCGAACGCTCGCTCTTGTTCACCACGTTGTCGCCTTTGAGCGCCGACATCGGCACGAACGCCAGGGTGCTTGGCTTGAACGCGATACCGTCGGCGAACTTCAGGTAATCGGCCTTGATCTGCTCGAATACGCTCTGGTCAAAGCCATTGATGTCCATCTTGTTGACGGCCACCACAATGTGTTTGATGCCCAGCAACGAGGCGATGAAGCTGTGGCGACGGGTCTGGGTCTGCACGCCGTAGCGGGCGTCGATCAGAATGATCGCCAGGTCACAGGTGGATGCACCGGTGGCCATGTTGCGGGTGTACTGCTCATGGCCGGGGGTGTCGGCGATGATGAATTTGCGCTTGGCGGTGGAGAAGTAGCGGTAGGCCACATCGATGGTGATGCCCTGCTCACGCTCGGCCTGCAGGCCGTCGACCAGCAGCGCCAGGTCGATGTCATCGCCGGTGGTGCCGGATTTTTTCGAATCGCGGGTGATGGCTTCCAGGTGATCTTCGTAGATCATCTTGGAGTCGTGCAGCAGGCGCCCGATCAGGGTGCTCTTGCCGTCGTCGACATTGCCGCAGGTCAGGAAGCGCAACATTTCCTTGCGCTCGTGCTGGGCCAGGTAGGCGAGGATGTCCTCGCTGATCAAATCAGATACGTGCGACATGACAACCCCTTAGAAATAACCCTGACGTTTTTTATCTTCCATGGAGCCGGCACCATCGTGGTCGATGACACGGCCCTGGCGCTCGGAAGTTCGCGTCAGGAGCATTTCCTGAATGATGTCCGTCAGCGTCTCGGCTTCGGACTCCACCGCGCCCGTCAACGGGTAGCAGCCCAGGGTACGGAAACGGACTTTCTTTTTGACGATGCGGGCTTTGTCTTCGTCGGACAAGTGCTCGAGGATGCGCTCGTCGTCGATCATGATCAGCGTGCCGTTCTTCTCGATCACGTCGCGTTCGGCGGCGAAGTACAGCGGCACGATCGGGATGCCTTCCAGGTAGATGTACTGCCAGATGTCCAGCTCGGTCCAGTTGGACAGCGGGAACACGCGGATCGACTCGCCCTTGTTGACGTTGCCGTTGTAGACGTTCCACAGCTCGGGCCGTTGGTTCTTCGGGTCCCAGCGGTGCTTGCTGTCGCGGAACGAGTACACGCGCTCTTTGGCGCGGGATTTCTCTTCATCGCGACGGGCGCCGCCGAACGCTGCGTCGAAACCATGCTTATCCAGGGCCTGCTTGAGGCCTTCGGTCTTCATGATGTCGGTGTGCTTGGCGCTGCCGTGGGTGAACGGGTTGATGTTCTGCGCCACGCCATCGGGGTTGATGTGCGTGATCAAGTCCAGGCCCAGCTCTTCGACCATTTTGTCGCGGAACGCGTACATCTCCTGGAATTTCCAGCGAGTGTCGACGTGCATCACCGGGAACGGCAGCTTGCCCGGGAAGAAGGCCTTGCGTGCCAGGTGCAGCATCACGGCGGAGTCTTTACCGATCGAGTAGAGCATCACCGGGTTGTCGAACTCGGCGGCGACCTCGCGGATGATGTGGATGCTTTCCGCCTCCAGCTGTTTGAGATGCGTCAGTTTGTCGACCATGGTTACTCACGGAAAAACGATCTTATGGACGGCCAGCGGGCCGTGTTCGAGCGGGGCATGCTAGCACAGCACCTGCTTCTAATCAGGGCGCCGGCTAGATCGAAACGATATATGAATATGCCCCGAGGTTTGGGCTTCCTGTGGGAGCCAGCTCCCACATTTGATGCCAGGTGACAGTTAAATCGGGTTGGGGCAGTCAATGAACAGATGCTCCAGCGCAAAGCGCCGTGCCAGGTAATCCCCCAGCGCCTGTACGCCATAACGCTCGGTGGCGTGGTGGCCGGCGGCGATAAAGCTGATGTTGTTTTCACGCGCGCTATGGAAAGTTTGCTCCGATGCTTCGCCACTCAGGTACAGGTCGACGCCGGCGGCAATCGCCTGGTCGATATAGCCCTGGCCACCGCCGGTGCACCAGCCGACGCGGCGGATCATCTCGCTGCCTTCGATCAGCAGCGGTTCGCGGCCCATGACTTCCTGCACACGGCGAGCGAAGTCGCGGGGTGACAACGGCTCGGCGAGGGAGCCGACCAGGCCGACGACTTTGGGATTGCTCGGGTCCAGCGGGCCTTCGACGGTGATGTCCAGTTGCCTGGCAAGCTGCACGTTATTACCGACGTCGGGGTGCAGGTCCAGCGGCAGGTGGTAGGCCAGCAGGCTGATGTCATGCTTGAGCAACGTCTTCAGGCGGCGCTGCTTCATGCCGGTGATGCAGGGGTTTTCGCCTTTCCAGAAATAGCCGTGGTGCACCAGGATCAGATCGGCCTGGGCGTCGACGGCGGCGTCCAGCAGGGCTTGGCTTGCGGTCACGCCGCTGACGATACGCATCACCTGCGGGCGCCCCTCGACCTGCAGACCGTTGGGGCAGTAATCGGCAATTTTTGCACTGCCGAGGTAGCGGTCCGCTTCCTCGACGAGGGTGGTAAGGGGGACGGCCATAAAAGTCTCCTAAATATCCCGTTCGCAGGCGTCGCAGCCTCGTATAATGCGCGACATTATGGGCGCTCTCCCGCCCCCTGCAACCTGTCAGGACTTACTTGATGCTCAAGGCGCTGCGTTTTTTTGGATGGCCATTGCTGGCTGGCGTGCTGATCGCGATGCTGATTATTCAGCGTTTCCCGGGGCTGGTGGGTCTACCCAGCCTTGATGTGAACCTGCAACAGGCGCCGCAGACCAGCGCGGTGGTGCAAGGCCCCGTCACGTATGCCGATGCGGTCACCATCGCCGCCCCGGCCGTGGTCAACCTGTATACCACCAAGGTCATCAACAAACCGGCCCATCCGCTATTTGAGGACCCGCAGTTTCGCCGCTATTTCGGCGATAACGGGCCCAAGCAACGCCGCATGGAATCCAGCCTGGGTTCCGGGGTAATCATGAGCCCCGAAGGCTACATCCTCACCAACAACCACGTGACCACCGGCGCCGACCAGATCGTGGTGGCCCTGCGTGACGGCCGCGAAACCCTGGCCCGTGTGGTGGGCAGCGACCCGGAAACCGACCTTGCCGTGTTGAAGATCGACTTGAAGAACCTGCCATCCATCACCCTGGGCCGCTCCGACGGTTTGCGGGTAGGTGACGTGGCACTGGCCATCGGCAACCCATTCGGGGTGGGCCAGACCGTGACCATGGGCATTATCAGCGCCACCGGGCGTAACCAGTTGGGCCTTAACAGCTACGAAGATTTCATCCAGACCGACGCCGCGATCAACCCGGGCAACTCCGGCGGCGCGCTGGTGGATGCCAATGGCAACCTGACGGGCATCAACACGGCGATTTTCTCCAAGTCCGGCGGTTCACAGGGCATCGGCTTTGCGATCCCGGTGAAGCTGGCGATGGAAGTGATGAAGTCGATCATCGAACACGGCCAGGTGATTCGCGGGTGGCTGGGGATTGAAGTGCAGCCGCTGACCAAGGAGCTGGCCGAGTCGTTTGGCTTGACTGGGCGCCCTGGCATCGTGGTCGCGGGGATCTTCCGTGACGGCCCGGCCCAGAAAGCCGGCCTGCAACTGGGGGATGTGATCCTCAGCATCAACGGCGAACCGGCGGGCGACGGGCGCAAGTCGATGAACCAGGTGGCGCGGATCAAGCCGACCGACAAGGTGGCGATCCAGGTGATGCGCAACGGAAAGGAGATCAAGCTGCTGGCGGAAATCGGCCTGCGTCCACCGCCCGCGCCGGTCAAGGAAGAAGAATAAGCGGTCTGGCCGAGGTACCCGTTCGCGGGTACCTGTAAGAATATATTTCAAAGCAATTCATTCTCATTGGTCATGTTATATTGTTTCAATATCGACATTGGAACGCTCTATCATGCCGTCTCGAAAGTTTGCCCCCCTGGCTGGCCTGGCCTTGGGTTTGCTGCTCGACCCCGCCTTCGCTGAAGAAAACACCCTGGAACTCGACGCTATCAGTGTCACTACTGACGCATATGAGTCCGCCACCGGCCCGGTCACCGGCTACCGCGCGACCCGTTCCGCCAGCGCGACAAAAACCGACACGGCCATTCGCGATATCCCACAATCGATCAGCGTGATTCCCGCCACGGTGCTCAAGGATCTGGGCAGCACCAACGTGGAACGCGCCTTGGAGTTCGCCGGCGGTGTGTCCAAGCAAAACAACTTCGGTGGCCTCACCCTCTACGAATACAGCGTGCGCGGTTTCACCACGTCAGAGTTCTACCAGGACGGTTTCAGTGCCAACCGTGGTTACCCGAGCACACCGGACGCGGCGAATATCGAACGCATCGAAGTGCTCAAGGGCCCCGCCGCCAGCCTCTACGGGCGCGGCGATCCCGGCGGCACCGTAAATATCGTCACCAAGAAACCCCAGCCCGAAGCCTTCACCACCCTTCAGACCAGCGCCGGCAGTTGGGACCGCTACCGCACCGCCTTGGACGTCAACACCCCGCTGGACAGCGAAGGCAAGGTGCTGTCGCGGGTCAACCTGGCGGTGGAAGACAACCACAGCTTTCGCGACCATGTGCAGAGCAAGCGGGTATTCGTCGCCCCTTCGTTCAGCTGGCAACTGGACCCGGACACCAGCCTGTTGGTGGAAAGCGAATTCGTGCGCCACAGCTCCACCTTCGACCGTGGCATTGTCGACGCTGCGGGTATGTCGCGCTCCACCTTCCTCGGCGAGCCCAACGATGGCGATATCGACAACCATAACAACCGCCTCCAGGCCACGCTTGAGCACCACCTCAACGACGCCTGGAAACTGCGCCTGGCCAGCCACTACAAACAAGGCAGCCTGTGGGGCGACGCCTCGGAAAACCGTGCGCTGAACCCCGATGGCCAGACGATCAACCGCCGCTACCGCGAACGCTCGATGGGTTGGCACGACAGCATCACCCAGCTTGAACTGCGTGGTTTGTTCGACATCGGCAGTTGGCAGCATGAACTGCTGGTCGGCACCGAGTATGAGGATTACCGCAAGAAGGAACGTGTGACGGCCATCAGCGGCAGCCCTTACGCCATCGACATCTACACTCCGGTGTACAGTCAGGCCAAGCCCAACGGCGTGCGCTCCGGCACGGACTTCTTCGAACAGACCAAAAGCCATGCGCTGAACCTGCAAGACCAGATCGTGTTCACCGATCGGCTGCGCGGCATGATCGGTGCGCGTTTCGAGCATTTCGAGCAGAGCATCGATGACTTCACACGCAACGCACCTGCAAGTCGGCAGACCCACGATGCATTCACCCAGCGCGCCGGCCTGCTCTATCAGCTCACGCCGCAAGTCGGCGTGTTCGCCAACGCCTCCACCTCGTTCAAACCCAACAGCGGCCTGGGCGCCGACAACAAGCCGTTCAAGCCGGAAGAAGGCGTGGGTTACGAAGTGGGGATCAAGAGCGAACTGTTCGACGACCGCCTCAGCGCCACCCTCGCGGCGTTCCATATCGAAAAGGAAAACGTGCTCACGCTGGACCCGACCACCAACCTCAACCGCGCCGTGGGCAAGGCGCGCAGCCAGGGCGTCGACCTGCAACTGACCGGGCAAGTGACTGACGCCGTACGGGTGATTGGCGCCTTTGCCTACATCGACGCCGAAGTCACCAAAGGCGATAAAAGCATTCCAGCCGGCAGCCGGATTCTCGGCGTGGCCAAGCGCAGCGGCAGTCTGTTGGGCGTGTATGAATTCCAGGATGGCGTGTTGCGCGGCTCCGACCTGGGGGCGGCGTTTACCTATGTGGGCGATCGCTCCGGTGAGGCCGGCACGGGTTTCGAGCTGCCGGCGTACCATACCGTGGATCTGCTGGCCCACTACAAGGCCACGGAGAATGTGACCGTGGGCTTGAACCTCAACAACCTGTTTGATGAAAAGTACTACGAACGGTCCTATAGCACCTATTGGATCAACCCGGGTGAGCCGCGCAATCTCACGGTGAGCCTGACCCTGAACTTGTAACACAATCAACATGTGGGAGCTGGCTTGCCTGCGATAGCGGTGTATCAGGCAGTGATGAGCTAACTGACAGACCGCTATCGCAGGCAAGCCAGCTCCCACAATTGGATCACTACAAGGCTTGGTTACAGCGTAATCGGTGCGCGCTCACACAGGGTATTGAGCGCCTTAGCCCACTGCGGATCATCATTCAGGCACGGCACCAGCACCAGCTCTTCCCCCCCCGCCTCGCGGAACTGCTCCAGCCCGCGATCGCCGATCTCTTCCAGCGTCTCGATGCAATCGGCGACAAACGCCGGGCACATCACCAGCAGCTTTTTCACGCCTTGCCTGGCCAGGGCTTCCAGGCGGGCTTCAGTGTAAGGTTCGATCCACTTGGCGCGGCCCAGGCGCGATTGGAAGGCCACCGACCATTTGTCATCCGGCAAGCCCAGACGCGCGGCGAAATCGCGGGCGACGCTGAAGCATTGCGCGCGATAGCAGGTCTTCATCACCTGGGCGGAGGCGTTCTTGCAGCAGTCCGCATCCTTTAAGCAATGCTGGCCCGTCGGGTCGAGCTTGGTCAGGTGGCGCTCAGGCAGCCCGTGGAAACTCAGCAGCAGGTGGTCGTAATCCTGCTCGACATAAGACCGAGCGCTCGCCGCCAGGGCATCGAGGTATTCCGGCTGGTCGTAGAACGGCTGCAGGATCGAGAACTGCACGTCCAGTCTCTTCTCGCGCACAACCCGCTTGGCCTCTTCAATCACCGTTGTCACGGTGCTATCGGCAAACTGCGGATACAGCGGCGCCAGGGTGACCTTGCGGATGCCTTGGGCCGCGAGGCGCGTGAGTACAGTTTCAATGGACGGCTCGCCGTAGCGCATCGCCAATTCCACGGGGCCTTGGGTCCACTGCGCGGTCATCTGCTGCTGCAGGCGGCGACTGAGTACCACCAGCGGCGAGCCTTCGTCCCACCAGATCGAGGCATACGCGTGGGCCGACTGCTCGGGCCGCTTGATCAGGATCAGCGACACCAGCAAGCGGCGCACCGGCCACGGCAGGTCGATCACATAAGGGTCCATCAGGAATTGATTGAGGTAGCTGCGCACATCGGCCACCGAAGTGGACTTTGGCGAGCCCAGGTTGACCAGTAACAACGCGTGATCCGTCATGCAACATCCTATCTTCAGAGGCGGCTGGACACGTCGTCCAGAGCCGCACGCAATTCAGTGAACTGGAAAGTGAAACCGGCGGCCAGCAACCGTTCGGGTACCGCCTTCTGCCCACCCAGCAACAGGCCGGACAATTCGCCCAGCCCCACCTTCAACGCAAAGGCCGGCATCGGCATGAACGCCGGGCGGTGCAGCACCTGGCCCAGCGTCTTGGCAAACTCGCGATTGCGCACCGGGTGCGGCGCGCAGGCATTATAAGGACCGCTGGCGTCAGGCTTGTGCAGAAGAAAATCAATCAGGGCGATTTGATCCTTGATATGCACCCATGGCATCCACTGCCGACCGTTACCGATAGGCCCGCCCAGCGCCAGTTTGAACGGCAACAACAGGCGCGACAAAAAGCCGCCCTCGGCGGCCAGCACCAGGCCGGTGCGCACCAGCACCACGCGAATGCCCAAGGCTTCGGCGCGCTGGGCGGTTTCTTCCCAGGCGATGCACAACTGGCTGGGAAAATCGTCCTGTACCGGGCCGCTGGCTTCGTTCAGTTCGCGCTCGCCGCCATCGCCGTACCAACCCACCGCCGATCCGGAAATCAATACGGCAGGTTTTTGCGCATGGCTCTCCAGCCAGGACAGCAGGGTTTCGGTGAGGCTGATGCGACTGCTCCACAACAGCGCCTTGCGCTTATGGGTCCAGGGACGATCGGCAATCGGCGCGCCGGCCAGGTTGACGACCGCGTCCACTGCGCCGATCACCTCCTCCAGCCGAGCGACACCCAACACTTGGGCGCCGCACAAAGCGGCGACCTCTTCAGGGTGACGGCTCCATACGGTCAGGCGATGCCCTTGGGCAAGCCAGTGTTGGCAGAGTTGGCGACCGATCAAGCCGGTACCGCCGGTCAGCAAAATATGCATGGGACGCTCCTCATGTAACGTTCGCCGCCGATCACTGGTCTATTTTATAAGCAGGGATCAATGTGTAATCGGGCGTGGTTTCGGTTATAGCCGCAGCTTTAACCATAGGCCACGCCAGACAATCAGGTACGCCAAAACTTATACCAAAAAACAATATTGTACAGCTATTGGTGTCGGCGTAGCCTGTATGCAACGGTAAACGAGGCTCACCATGACTCTACCCATCGCGATTATCGGTACCGGCATCGCCGGACTTTCCGCCGCCCGAGCACTGAAAGAGGCTGGGCACCTTGTACAGCTCTTCGATAAAAGCCGCGGCAGCGGCGGTCGCATGTCCAGCAAACGCAGCGATGCCGGCGCACTGGACATGGGCGCCCAATACTTCACCGCACGCGACCGGCGCTTCGTCAACGAGGTGCAACGCTGGCAGGCGCTGGGGGTTGCCGAGCAATGGCAACCGCAGCTCTATCATTTCAAATCCGGCCAACTCACGCCTTCCCCCGATGAGCAGATCCGCTGGGTCGGCACGCCGCGCATGAGCGCAATCACCCGGGCCTTGCTCGATGATTTGCCCGTGCAGTTCGGCTGTCGTATCACCGAGGTTTTCCAAGGCCAACAGCATTGGAGTTTGCTGGATGCCGACGGCGGCAGTCATGGCCCGTTCAGCCAGGTCATCATTGCCACCCCCGCGCCACAGGCCACCGCCCTGCTGGCTGCGGCGCCCAAGCTGGCGAGCGTGGCCGCCGCGGTGAAGATGGAACCGACCTGGGCCGTCGCCCTGGCCTTCGAACAGCCGCTGGACACGCCGATGGAAGGTTGCTTCGTACAGGACAGCCCCCTCGATTGGCTCGCGCGAAACCGCAGCAAGCCTGGGCGCGACAGCAGCCTCGACACCTGGGTGCTGCATGCCACCAGCGCCTGGAGCAAGGCGCACCTGGACCTGCCCAGGGAGGGCGTGATCGAGTACCTGCACGGCGCGTTTGCCGAACTGTTGCACAGCGCCATGCCGGCGCCCTCCTTCAGCCTGGCGCACCGCTGGCTCTATGCGCGTCCGGCCGGCGCCCACGAGTTCGGCGTGCTTGCCGACGCCGACCTGGGGCTGTACGTCTGTGGCGACTGGTGCCTGTCGGGCCGGGTCGAGGGCGCATGGCTCAGTGGCCAGGAAGCCGCGCGGCGTTTGATCGAGCACCTGCAATGAACCGCCTCAATCCCGCCAAATTGCTGCTGTCAAAATGGACAGCAGCACGCCCACGGAACAAAGAAAAACACTTTCTGGTCACAGAATTGTTTCGTGACGAAGAAGGCACTGTGCTGGAGGTCGAGCTGCAAGCTGTGCTGACCCGGCGCGCTGAGCGCCTCACCTGGCAGGTTCTACAAGACGCCGGCGCCTGGAAAATCGGCTGGAAATAAACCTGCCTCGAAAATACCTATACAAAAAAATTGACTTGTACAGCATCGAATCTATGATGAGATTTAGTTGTACAAGATTAAATCCTTGTACAGGAATTTTGCCGAGGGGTTGTTTATGTCCGATACCACCAAACCGAAGATCGCCATCAGCGCCTGCCTGTTGGGTGAGAACGTGCGCTTCAACGGCGGTCATAAACAATCCTTGCTGTGCAGCCAGACCCTCATCGACTATTTCGACTTCGTGCCGCTGTGCCCTGAAGTCGCCATTGGCCTGGGCATCCCCCGCGAACCGATCCGCCTGGTCGGCGACCCCGCCCAGCCGCAGGCCGTGGGCACGGTCAACCGCGAGCTGAACGTGACCCGGCCGCTGGACGATTATGGCCGGCAGATGGCCTCGGAACACACTGACCTGTGCGGCTACATCTTTATGCAGAAATCGCCCTCGTGCGGCCTGGAGCGGGTCAAGGTGTACCGCGAAAACGGCACCCCGGTGGACGGCGGCGGGCGCGGCATTTATGCCCAGGCGTTTTGCGCGCGTCACCCCGACCTGCCGGTGGAAGAAGACGGCCGGCTGAACGACCCGGTGCTGCGGGAAAACTTCCTGACCCGCGTCTTCGTGTATGCCAGTTGGCAGCAATTGCTCGCGCAAGGCCTGACCCGCCACGGCCTGCTGGCCTTTCATTCGCGCTACAAATACTTGTTGATGGCCCACAGCCCGGCGCACTACAAACGCCTCGGCCACCTGCTGGGCAGCATGACCAAGGACGCCAACCTGGATGAACTGGCCAGTTGCTACTTCAGCGACCTGATGACCGGCCTCACCAAGTGCGCGACCCGTGGCACTCACACCAATGTGCTGCAGCACATCAGCGGCTACCTCAAGCAGGCCATCAGCGCCGACGACAAGCAGGAAATGCAAACCGTCATCGACCAATATCGCCACGGTATCGTGCCGCTGGTGGTGCCGCTGACTTTGCTCAAACATCACTTTCGCCAGCACCCGGACCGCTATATCGCGCAGCAGGCTTACTTGCAGCCGCACCCGGAAAACCTCAGCCTACGTAATGCGATCTAGACGATGAAAGCTGCCCTGCAAGACGAACCCGGCGAAGACATCGCCCAAGCCCTCAAGGACGGCTGGCTGCCGATTCGCGAAGTGGCGCGCCAGACCGGCGTCAACGCCGTCACGCTGCGCGCCTGGGAACGCCGCTACGGCCTGATCGTGCCCCAGCGCACGCCCAAGGGGCATCGGCTGTTCAGCGACGCGCATGTGCAACGTATCCATACCATCCTCACCTGGCTCAATCGTGGCGTGCCGGTCAGCCAGGTAAAAGGCCTGATCGACTCGGCCCAGGCCCTGCCGGATGCCGTGGAAAATGAATGGCACGGCTTGCGCCAGAACCTGGTGCAAGCCATCAGCGAGCTGACGGAGCGCCGCGTCGACGACGTCTTCAACCAGGCCATGGCGCTCTACCCGCCACGTACCTTGTGCGAGCAGTTGTTGCTGCCGCTGCTGCAGGAACTGGAACAACGCTGGCAGGGCCAGTTCGGCGCGCAGATGGAGCGGGTATTTTTCCTGTCCTGGCTGCGCAGCAAGTTCGGTGCACGCATCTACCACAACAATCGCCAGTTGCACGGCGCGCCTTTGTTGCTGGTCAATCAATCCGACCTGCCGCTGGAGCCGCATCTGTGGCTCAGCGCCTGGCTGGCCAGCAGTGCCGACTGCCCGGTGGAAGTGTTCGACTGGCCGCTGCCAGCGGGTGAGCTGGCCCTGGCGGTGGAACACCTGCAACCGCGCGCGGTGCTGCTGTATTCAAGCAAGCCAATGCAGTTGCCGGCATTCGCAAAGCTGCTGAGCGGTATCGATTGCCCGAAGCTGATTGTCGGACCAACGGTCTGCATCCACCAGGCCGAGCTTGCGGTATTAACCCATGACATTCCTGAATTGTTCGTCGCCGAAGACCCGTTGTCGGCGCACCAGCTATTGATCCAGCGTGGACTTCTTTAAATGCATCTGATCTGGCTGCGCACCGACCTGCGCCTGCATGACAATACCGCCTTGACCGCCGCGAGCCAGCGGGGCCCGGTCGCGGCGGTGTACTTGATCACGCCCGAGCAGTGGCTGGCCCACGATGATGCGCCGTGCAAAGTCGACTTCTGGCTGCGCAACCTGCAAGCGCTGAGCAAGACGCTGGGCGCACTGAACATTCCCCTGCTGATCCGCACAGCAGCCACCTGGGACCAGGCGCCTGGCGTGCTGAGCCAGCTGTGCCGCGAACTGTCGGTGGCGTCGGTGCATGTCAACGAGGAATACGGCATCCACGAAAGCCGTCGCGATGCGGCCGTGGCCAAGCTGTTGGAAGGGCAAGGCGTCACTTTCCACAGCTACCTGGACCAGTTGTTCTTCCAACCCGGCAGCGTGCTGACCCGAACCGGTACCTATTTCCAGGTGTTCAGCCAGTTCCGCAAGGTCTGCTATAACCGCCTGCACAGCGCCCTCCCACGGATGGTTGCGCCGCCAAACGCGCAGGCGCCGATCCCGCTCAAGAGCGATGCGGTCCCGACAACAGTCGCAGGTTTCGCACCGCCCAGCGATGCGTTGCGCGCCCTCTGGCCCGCCGGTGAAGACGAAGCCCGGCGCCGCCTGGATGCCTTCGCCGATCAACAGATCAGCTATTACAAGGACGAGCGCGACTTTCCCGCCAAACCTGGTACCAGCCAGCTCTCCGCCTACCTCGCGGCAGGCGTGGTCTCGCCGCGCCAGTGCCTGCACGCCGCGCTGCAAACCAACGGCGGCGAGTTCGAAAGCGGCGACAAGGGTGCTATCACCTGGGTCAACGAACTGCTGTGGCGCGAGTTCTACAAGCACATTCTGGTGGGTTACCCGCGGGTATCGCGCCACCGTGCGTTCCGCCCCGAAACCGAGGCCGTGGCCTGGCGCAACTCGCCCGAAGACCTCGCTGCCTGGCAGCAAGCGCGCACCGGCCTGCCGATCATCGACGCCGCCATGCGCCAGTTGCTCGAAACCGGCTGGATGCACAACCGCCTGCGCATGGTCGTAGCGATGTTCCTGACCAAGAACCTGTTGATCGATTGGCGCGAAGGCGAGCGCTTCTTTATGCGTCACTTGATAGACGGCGACCTGGCCGCCAACAACGGTGGCTGGCAATGGAGTTCGTCCACCGGCACCGACTCGGCGCCGTACTTTCGGATATTCAGCCCGTTGAGCCAGTCGGAGAAGTTCGACAGCGAAGGCCTCTTCATCAAGCGCTGGCTGCCGGAACTGGCAGCGCTGAATAAAAAGGACGTGCATAATCCCGAAGCCGTCGGCGGCCTGTTTGGCGTGGCCGACTACCCGCGCTCGATTGTCGACCTGAAAAAATCCCGTGAACGCGCGCTGGCCGCTTTCCGCAGCCTGCCGTCGCGCCACGCTGCAGGCGGCGAGCATGAGTGATTTCCTGGGTGAAAAGGTTTACCGCCACCTGAAGAGGAGAATCGGATGAGCCTGACACCGCGCCGTTATTGGTTGACGGGCGCCGGCAATGGCATTGGCGCCGCGCTGGCCGTGGAGTTGCTCAACAGCGGCGCCCAAGTCGCACTCAGCTCGCGCACAAAAGTGCCTCTGGAAGCGCTTGCCCAGCGATTCCCCGGCCAAGTGCTGGTGGTGGCAGGCGACCTGACCAACAGCCAGGTTGTGCGCGAGATCGGTGAACATATCGGCGGTGTCTGGGGCGCGCTGGACACGGTGATCCTGAATGCTGGCACCTGTGAGTACGTGGATGCCAGGCAGTTCGATTCATCGATCATCGAGCATGTGGTACGCACCAACCTGCTGGCGAGCAGCTATTGCATCGAAGCCGCCCTGCCGCTGTTGCGCGCCGGTCACAGTCCGCACCTGGTCGGCGTCGCCAGCGCCGTGACCTACCTGGCGATGCCGCGCGCCGAAGCCCACGGCGGGTCCAAGGTCGGCTTGCGTTACCTGTTCGACTCCCTGCGCATCAGCGTGTCGCCGGACAATATCGACGTCACGGTAATCAGCCCAGGTTTTGACGCCACACCGCTGACCGAACGCAATGACTTTCCCATGCCCCTCAGTTGGCCGGCGGACAAAGCCGCGAAGCATATTTTCGCCACGCTGGAAAAACGCCCGCTGGAAATTGCCTTCCCTGCGCTGTCTATCGCGACCCTCTGGCCGCTGTCGAAACTGCCGGACCGCGCGCAGCTCATTATCGGCAAGCGCATGTTACGCAGCCCGCCGCCGAGAAAGGATGACCGGTGAAGATCGCCACCAACCCAGCGACAAACGGGCGTACTTTTACTTGCAGCTTGCCGCTCAAAGCTTGAAGCTGCCGCCATGACCCACATCCCCCACACCCAAATCGCCGAACCCGCCGTCACCTGCTCCACATGCGCGGCCTGTTGCTGCCAGTTGGAAGTCATGCTGATCACCGACACCGGCGTGCCGGAGCGCTATATCGACACCGACGACTGGGGCGGCGAAGTGATGCTGCGCCTGGACGATGGATGGTGCGCGGCGCTGGATCGAGACACGATGATGTGTACGATTTACGAGCGACGGCCGCTGATTTGCCGGGAGTTCGAGATGGGCGCGCCGGAGTGCCTGGAAGAGCGCAAGGGGATTGCGACGGCGTATCGCTGATCTTGTGATCAGCGCAGATCTGAATGTGGGAGCGGGCTTGCTCGCGAAAGCGGTGTGTCAGTCAGACATGTGCCAACTGATACACCGCTTTCGCGAGCAAGCCCGCTCCCACAGGGGGCTGCGGTGTTCTGAAGAATTACAGCGGCATGGTGTAGTGCAGCGCGTAGCTCTCTACCCCATCGTTGTGGCTGCTGAGGCCGGCATTGGAGTAGTGAGTGGCACGAATGCCCACTTCATGCCCGCCGGTAAAGCGCAGGCCGAAACCCAGGCGGTCTTCGAACTGGAAAGCCTGGCCGATGTTGTTGTCTTCCAGTTTGGTGCGGGAGAACACGGCCACGCCGATGCCGGCTTCGATGTAAGGCTTGACCGACTGCCCGGCAAACTCATACACAAAGACCGGCGAGAACGACAGGCTGCTCGCGCCCGCACGGTCATCACCTTCCCAATAGGTATAGGCGCCGCTCCAGTAGCCGGTCAGACGACCTGTGTCGCTTTGCATCCAGCTCTTGTCCCAGTCCGACGTCAACCCCAACCGATAGGTCAGCGTCGAATCACTGGTGGCGCCCAGACCAAACTCCAGCCCGGCTGCCTGCGCCGAAAAAGAGTGTCCCATTACCGCGACCGCAAGCGCAGCCAAACAGAGAAAACGCTTCATATGAAACATCCCTTCTAACGACGTTGTAAGATTTTATGTACCGGCTAACTTGCTATAGAAGTCGCCGTTAATGCAGAAGTTCAGTGGAAAACCGTGTTTATTTCACGAAATTTTCACGAACCAAAATTACCCACATTTCCGGGAAATTTCCATAGTGTAGGTAGGATGTTTCTGAAATGAGACAGATCCCCGCTGGTCCAGAACCGTGCAGGCGCCGGGTTGCCGACGGCCAGCAGGTCGCGCTCGCCCAGCAAACGCTTGAGCTGGCGGGCCACGGCGGCGCCGGTGTCGATGAGGATGATGCTGGGAGGGAGCATCTGGGCCAGGAGCGGCTTGAGGAAGGGATAGTGGGTGCAACCCAGGATGATGGTGTCGCAACCGGCGCTGAGCAGCGGCTCGATGTAGCCCTGCAACATCTGCCGCAGGATGGGGCTGTTCAGGTCGCCGGTTTCAATCAATTCCACCAGGCCCGGGCAGGGCTGGGTGATGACCCGCACATCGGTGGCAAAGCGGTCCAGCAGCGCAGCGAACTTGGCGCTCTGCAGGGTGCCGGTGGTGGCGAGCACGCCGACCACGCCGCTGCGGGTGGCGGCGGCCGCGGGTTTGACGGCAGGCTCCATGCCCACCAGCGGCCAATCGGGGTAGTCCTGGCGTAGCTCGGCAACCGCCGCGACGGTTGCGGTGTTGCAGGCAATTACAAACGCCTTGGCGCCCTGCTCGCGAAAAAACGCCGCGACTTGCCGCGAACGCTCACGAATAAAGGCCGGGGTTTTCTCACCATAGGGGATGTGCCCGCAGTCGGCCACATACAGCAGCGACTCATGGGGCAGTAGCTGCTGGATCTCGTCCAATACCGACAAGCCGCCGACACCGGAATCGAACACACCAATGGGGGCGTCCTTAACCATGCTCGGTCCCGCACACGCTGCAACCGGGGTCGCGCTTGACGCGCAACTCGCGAAAACGCGTGGTCAGGGCATCGATGAGCAACAAGCGCCCGACCAGGGGTTCACCGAAACCAGCCAGCAGTTTCAGGGCTTCCAGGGCTTGCAGGCTACCGACCAGCCCCACCAGCGGGCCGACTACGCCCGCTTCGCTGCAGGTGAGTTCGGTGTCGCTGCCGTGGCCGTATAAACAGTGGTAGCACGGGCTTTCGGCGCGACGCGGGTCGAATACCGACAGCTGGCCTTCAAGGCGAATCGCCGCGCCGCTGATCAAAGGCTTGCCGCCGGCGACACAGGCCGCGTTGACCGCTTCGCGGGTGGAGAAGTTGTCGCTGCAATCGAGTACCACGTCCACCGCACCTACCGCCGCCGCCAGGGAGTCGGCATCCAGCGCGGCGCGGTGGGCGATCAGTGTGATCTCGGGGTTGATGGCGGTGAGGCGGCGCAGGGCCGAATCGACCTTGGTCTGCCCGACGCTGTCGGTGTCGTGGATGATCTGGCGCTGCAGGTTGGTCAGGTCGACGGTGTCAAAGTCCGCCAGATGCAACTCGCCCACACCAGCGGCGGCCAGATACAGCGCAACGGGGGCGCCTAGCCCACCGAGGCCGACGATTAACGCGCGGCTGTTTTTCAGACGCAATTGGCCGTCGATGTCGACATGCTGCAACAGAATCTGCCGGCTATAGCGCAACAGCTCCTGATCGCTCAGCACGGCCGGCGCCCCAGGCTGATACGCTCGTGGCCGCCGAGGTCGATACGGCTGTGTACGTCCTCGAAACCCTCGCTCAGCAGAAGGTCGCGCACCGCCGAAGCCTGGTCGTAACCGTGTTCCAGCAACAACCGGCCGCCCGCATTCAGATGGGCCGGCGCTTGTTTGATGATGTGGCGCAGGTCATCCAGGCCGTCACGGCCGGCCACCAGTGCGCTGGCCGGTTCAAAGCGCACATCGCCCGCCGCCAGGTGCGGGTCGTTGTCGGCGATGTAAGGCGGGTTGCTGATGATCAGGTCATAGACCTGGCCTTGCAGGGCGCTGAACCAATGGCTGTTCAGTACGCTGGCGTTATTGAGGTGCAGGCGCTGGCGATTGCGTTCGGCCAGGGCCACGGCTTCCAGCACGCGGTCGACGGCGGTGACCTGCCAGGCCGGACGCTCACTGGCCAGAGCCAGGGCAATGGCGCCGCTACCGGTGCCAAGATCGAGGACCTTGGCGGGCGTGGCCGGCAATAATTGCAGGGCCGCTTCCACCAGCAATTCGGTATCCGGACGCGGGATCAGCGTGTGGGGCGCAACTTCCAGGTCCAGCTTCCAGAACCCCTGCTGCCCCAGGATATAAGCCACCGGTTCACCACCACGACGGCGCTGCAGGTAGCCGGCAAACGCCAGCGCGTCTTCGCTGCTGACGATTTTCTCCGGCCAGGTGTGCAGGTAGCTGCGCGATTTACCCAAGGCAGCCGCCAGCAACAATTCGGCGTCCAGGCGTGCGGTCGGCGAATCGGGCAGGTCGGCGGCGCGCAGCAGGCTGGCGATGATGGTCATTTAATCACCTGTTTATTCGCCTATCGCCGCGAGCTGATCGGCCTGGTACTCGGCGAGCAACGGCTCGATCACCGCATCCACGCCACCGGCGAGGATCTCGTCGAGGGAATACAGGGTGAGGTTGACCCGGTGGTCGGTCACCCGGCCCTGGGCAAAATTGTAGGTACGGATGCGCTCGGAGCGGTCGCCCGAGCCCACCAGCAACTTGCGCTCGCTGGCGATCGCATTGGCGGCGGCACTGGTCTGCTGGTCGTTGAGCTTGGCCGACAGCCAGGACATGGCCCGTGCACGGTTTTTGTGCTGGGAACGTTCCTCCTGGCACTCCACCACAATGCCTGAAGGCAAGTGAGTGATGCGGATCGCCGAATCGGTCTTGTTGACGTGCTGGCCACCCGCGCCCGACGAGCGGTAGGTGTCGACGCGCAAGTCGGCCGGGTTGATCTCGATGGCTTCCTGTTCGTCCGGCTCGGGCAAAACGGCGACGGTGCACGCCGAGGTATGGATACGGCCCTGGGATTCTGTGGCCGGCACGCGCTGGACGCGGTGCGCGCCGGACTCGAACTTGAGCTTGCCGTAGACGTTATCGCCTTCGACCCGGGCGATAACTTCTTTATAGCCGCCGTGCTCGCCCTCGTTTTCAGACAGTATCTCGACCCGCCAGCCGCGACGCTCGGCATAACGCGAATACATGCGGAACAGGTCGCCCGAGAAGATCGCCGCCTCGTCGCCGCCGGTACCGGCACGGATTTCGAGGAACACGTTGCGCCCGTCATTCGGGTCCTTGGGCAGCAGCATGCGTTGCAGGTCGCCTTCCAGCTCGGCCAGTTTTTCCTTGGCTTCTCGGACTTCTTCCACGGCCATTTCTCGCATGTCCGGGTCGTTGTCCTTGAGCAGCGCCTGGGCACCTTCAAGGTCGGCCTGCACTTTCAGCAGGTTTTTATACGTCGCCACCACAGGCTCGACTTCGGCGTACTCCTTGGAGTAGGCACGGAATTTGGCTTGATCGGAGATGACCTCGCCATCGCCGAGCAAGGCGGTCAGTTCTTCGAAGCGGTCCTGGAGCACGTCCAGTTTATTGAGCAGTGACGCTTTCATTGCGGTTTTTTATCCGAAGAGCTATCTGGCGCGCCCTCACCGAGGGCAAAGAGTTCCTGGGCCATGGCCAGCGCATCGAGGCGGCCTTCGGCGGTCAGCTTTTTTAATTGTACGCTGGGCGCGTGGAGCAACTTGTTGGTGAGGCCGCGGGCCAATTGCATCAGCACGTCTTCAGCGCTGCTGCCGTTGGCCAGCAAGCGCTGGGCCTTGACCAGCTCCTCGTCGCGCAGGCGCTCGCCTTGCTGACGATACGCCTTGAGCACGTCCACCGCCGCCAATTCGCGTAGGCGCACCATAAAGTCTTCGGCGCCGGTGCTGACCATTTCCTCGGCCGCCTGGGCAGCGCCCTGGCGGCTCTTGAGGTTTTCGGCGACCACTTCATGCAGGTCGTCGACGCTGTACAGGTAAACGTCGTCCAACTCGCCGACTTCGGGTTCGATATCCCGTGGAACGGCGATATCCACCATAAAGATAGGTTTGTGCTTGCGCAGCTTCAGCGCGCTTTCGACCGCGCCTTTGCCCAAAATCGGCAGCTGGCTGGCGGTGGAGCTGATGACGATGTCGCTGCGCACCAGCTCGGCCGGGATATCCGCCAACAGCACGGCATGGGCACCGAACTGCTCGGCGAGAATGCTGGCGCGCTCCAGGGTGCGGTTAGCCACCACGATACGCTTTACGCCCAGCTCATGCAGATGACGGGCGACCAGGGTGATGGTCTCACCGGCGCCGATCAACAGGGCCTGGCTGCGTTGCAAGTCGCTGAAAATCTGTTTGGCCAGGCTGACCGCGGCAAAGGCCACGGACACCGGGTTTTCGCCAATGGCGGTGTCGGTGCGCACCTGCTTGGCCGAGTTGAAAGTGGCCTGGAACAGGCGCCCCAACAGCGGACCGACGGTGCCGGCCTCACGCGCCACGGCGTAGGCGGATTTCATCTGGCCCAGGATCTGCGGCTCGCCCAACACCAGCGAATCGAGGCCGGCGGCCACACGCATCATGTGACGAACTGCCGCATCCTCTTCATGCACATAGGCGCTTGCGCGCAGGTCGTCGAGGTCCAGATGGTGATAATCGGCCAGCCAGCGCAGCACGACATCCGCCGAGAGATGCTCCTGCTCTATATAAAGCTCGCTGCGATTGCAGGTCGAAAGGATCGCAGCTTCGCGACTGTCGGTGAGCCGGCAGAGCTGCTGCAGGGCCTCAACCAACTGCTCCGGCGTAAACGCCACGCGCTCGCGCACGTCTACTGAGGCAGTCTTGTGGTTAATACCGAGTGCGAGGAAGGCCATTCAATATCGCTGATGATGTCGGGAAGCCGACAATTGTCCTACTTCGAAAGATTCAGAACAACCACCGTCGTCTATTGTCCCTATACGTTGTGCCTATAAAGGCATCCATTGAGACTCGGTTATGTTTGGCCGAAGGCTTGTGTCATGATGATCCGACCGCAGGTTAGTCGTCCTCTTCCTATATGAATAGATCTTCCGCGTTGCTCCTTGCTTTTGTCTTCCTCAGCGGCTGCCAGGCCATGGCACCCGTGTCGCCGGACGGTACGCCGCCGGTGGAAGAGAGCACCCCCGCCCCTGAAAAGCCCAAGGTTTATTCCTCGTTCAGTGAAGAAACGGTGTTCAGCCTGCTGAGCGCGGAGCTGGCCGGCCAGCGCAATCGCTTTGATATTGCGCTGGATAACTACGTGACCCAGGCCATCAACACCCAGGACCCGGGGATTTCCGAGCGCGCGTTTCGCATCGCCGAGTACCTGGGCGCCGACCAGGCAGCGCTGGACACGTCGCTGATCTGGGCGAAAAACGCACCGGATGATCTGGAAGCACAGCGGGCGGCGGCCATTCAATTGGCGCGCGCCGGGCGCTATGACGACTCCATGGTGTATATGGAAAAAGTCCTGCAGGGCAAGGGCGACACGCATTTCGATTTCCTCGCGCTGTCGGCGGCCGACACCGACCAGGACACGCGCAACGGCCTGATGAAAAGTTTCGACCGCCTGCTGCAAAAGCACCCGAAGAACAGCCAGCTGATTTTCGGCAAGGCCTTGCTGCTGCAGCAGGACGACGAAGCCGACGCGGCGCTCAAGCTGCTGGAACAGAACCCGCCGGAAGAAGGCGAAATCGCCCCGATCCTGCTGCGCGCACGTTTGTTGCAGAACCTCAGTCGCGGCAAGGAAGCGATTCCGCTGCTGGAAAAAAGCATCAAGAAGTACCCGGATGACAAACGCCTGCGCCTGACCTATGCGCGCATGCTGGTGGAGCAGGACCGCATGGAGGACGCCAAAGTGCAGTTCGCCAGCCTGGTCCAGCAATACCCGGACGACGACGAATTGCGCTATTCCCTGGCATTGGTGTGCCTGGAAGCGAAGGCCTGGGATGAGGCCAAGGGTTATCTTGAAGAGTTGATCCAGCGTGAAAGCCATGTGGACTCGGCGCACTTGAACCTTGGCCGTATCGCCGAGGAGCGCAACGACCCGCAGGCCGCGCTGCTTGAGTACGCCCAGGTCGGCCCCGGCAACGATTACCTGCCGGCTCAATTGCGCCAGGCCGATATCCTGATGGGCAACGGGCGCACCGACGAGGCGGAAAAACGCCTGGCCGCGGCCCGCGATGCCGAACCTGATTATGCGATCCAGCTGTACCTGATCCAGGCCGAGACCTTGTCGGCCAACAATCAGGGCGAGCGCGCCTGGAAAGTGCTGCAACAAGCCTTGCTGCAATTCCCCGACGATTTGAACCTGCTCTACACCCGCGCCATGCAGGCGGAGAAACGCAACGACCTGGGGCAGATGGAAAAGGACCTGCGCCTGATCATCAAGCGCGACCCGGACAACGCCATGGCCCTCAACGCCTTGGGTTACACCCTGTCCGACCGCACCACGCGCTACGCCGAAGCCAAGGCACTGATCGAGCAAGCCCACAAGCTCAACCCGGAAGACCCCGCCGTGCTCGACAGCCTGGGCTGGGTGAATTACCGCCTGGGCAACCTGGACGAAGCCGAACGCTTGCTGCGCCAGGCGCTGGAGCGCTTCCCCGACCACGAAGTCGCCGCGCACCTGGGCGAAGTGCTGTGGGCCAATGGCAAGCAGCGCGAAGCGCGTCAAATCTGGGCAAAATTCCTCAAGGAACAGCCCGAAAGCCCCATCCTGCGCAGCACCATCAAGCGCCTGACCGGATCCGAGACCCTTTAAGCTTATGTTTTTGCGCCACGTTGTCATGTTCAGCTTCATCGCCCTGCTCGCCGGTTGCGCGGGTTTTGGCGCCCGCGAATCCGTTGAGGGCCAGGGCAACCCGGCGCAATGGAAGCAGCACAAGGACCAGCTCAGCAGTATCGATGGCTGGCAGATCGAAGGCAAAGTGGGGGTGCGCGCGCCGAAAGACTCCGGCAGCGGCACCTTGTTCTGGCTGCAACGCCAGGACTACTACGACATTCGCCTGTCGGGCCCGCTGGGCCGTGGCGCCGCGCGCCTGACCGGCCGCCCTGGGCAAGTCAGCCTCGAGGTGGCCAACCAGGGCCGCTACGAAGCGACCTCGCCCGAGGCGCTGCTGGAAGAACAGATTGGCTGGAAGCTGCCGGTGTCGCACCTGGTCTGGTGGGTACGCGGCCTGCCCGCGCCTGACAGCAAGAGCCGCCTGACCCTCAACGGCGACAGCCGCCTGGCCGGCCTGGAACAGGATGGCTGGCAGGTCGAATACTTGAGCTACGTGGAACAAGGCGGTTACTGGCTGCCCGAGCGCATCAAGCTGCATGGCGCCGACCTGGACGTCACGCTGGTGATCAAGGACTGGCAACCGCGCAAGCTGGGGCAATGACGTGTCCGGACAAACATTGACCCTGCCCTCCCCGGCCAAGCTGAATCTGATGCTGCACATTCTCGGTCGCCGCGACGACGGCTACCACGAGTTGCAGACGCTGTTTCAGTTTCTCGACTACGGCGATGAACTGACCTTCGCCGTGCGCGACGACGGCGTGATCCGGCTGCATACTGAATTCGAAGGCGTCCCTCACGACAGCAACCTGATCGTGAAGGCCGCGAAAAAACTTCAGGAACAGTCCGGCTGCACGCTGGGCATTGATATCTGGATCGATAAGATCCTGCCCATGGGCGGCGGCATCGGCGGCGGCAGCTCGAACGCCGCGACCACATTGCTCGGCCTGAACCACCTGTGGCAGCTGGGCTGGGACCACGATCGCCTTGCCGCGCTGGGCCTGACGCTGGGCGCCGACGTCCCGGTTTTCGTGCATGGGCACGCGGCTTTCGCCGAGGGCGTGGGCGAAAAACTGACCCCTGAATACCCCGAAGAGCCGTGGTACGTCGTGCTTGTTCCGCAAGTATCTGTAAGTACAGCAGAAATTTTTTCAGATCCGCTGTTGACACGTAACACTCCTCCCATTAAAGTGCGCCCCGTTCCCAAGGGAAACAGTCGAAATGACTGCTTACCGGTTGTAGCAAGGCGTTATCCAGAAGTACGTAACGCTTTGAATTTGTTAGGTAAATTTACCGAAGCAAAATTAACCGGAACTGGAAGTTGTGTGTTTGGGGGCTTCCCAAGCAAAGCTGAAGCTGATAAAGTCTCGGCCCTTCTTACAGAGACCCTTACAGGGTTTGTAGCAAAGGGAAGCAACGTTTCGATGTTGCATCGCAAGCTGCAAAATCTGCTCTAAAGGAATCGAGTGCCAGGCACTCGTTGCAACAGATACAGGGGCGTCGCCAAGCGGTAAGGCAGCAGGTTTTGATCCTGCCATGCGTTGGTTCGAATCCAGCCGCCCCTGCCATTTTCCATACTCATCCAGGTTACCCTCAGCCTCTAGGTACTGCGCGTGTCCAAGATGATGGTCTTTACGGGGAACGCCAACCCCGATCTGGCTCGACGTGTCGTACGTCAGCTGCATATCCCTCTCGGTGACATCTCTGTCGGCAAGTTCTCCGACGGCGAAATTACCGCCGAGATCAATGAAAACGTTCGCGGTAAAGACGTCTTCATTATTCAGCCGACCTGCGCTCCGACCAACGATAACCTGATGGAACTCGTCGTGATGGCTGATGCCTTCCGCCGCTCCTCAGCGACTCGAATCACAGCTGTAATCCCTTACTTTGGTTACGCCCGTCAGGACCGCCGTCCGCGTTCCGCACGTGTGGCTATCAGCGCGAAAGTCGTGGCTGACATGCTCACCGTGGTAGGCATCGACCGTGTTCTCACGGTTGACCTGCACGCTGACCAAATCCAGGGGTTCTTCGATATTCCGGTAGATAACATCTACGGCTCCCCCGTCCTGGTGGATGACATCGAAGACCAGCGCTTTGAAAACCTGATGATCGTGTCCCCGGACATTGGTGGCGTCGTGCGTGCACGGGCTGTTGCCAAATCCCTGGGCGTGGATCTCGGGATCATCGACAAACGCCGCGAGAAAGCCAATCACTCTGAAGTGATGCATATCATCGGTGATGTCGAAGGGCGTACCTGTATTCTGGTTGATGACATGGTCGACACCGCCGGCACCCTGTGCCACGCGGCCAAAGCCTTGAAAGAGCACGGCGCGGCTAAAGTCTTCGCCTACTGCACACACCCTGTGCTGTCCGGCCGAGCGATCGAGAACATCGAAAATTCCATGCTGGACGAACTGGTGGTGACCAACACCATCCCGTTGTCCGCTGCTGCACAAGCCTGTTCGCGTATCCGTCAACTGGATATCGCACCGGTTGTTGCCGAGGCGGTTCGCCGCATCAGCAATGAAGAATCGATCAGCGCGATGTTCCGCTAAGGGTCAAACCTTCGGTACATCCTCTGACGAAAAGCGCCCCGCCCCGACATTCTGTTGGGGCGGGGCTTTTTTGCCCATGTCGAGTACGGCGCTGGTCGCAAACGCCGCTCGATGATGGCTATTTTGGAGATACAACATGAATGATTTTACTCTGAACGCCCAAGCGCGTACTGACCTGGGGAAAGGTGCGAGCCGCCGCCTGCGTCATGCCGCCAACATCCCAGCCGTTGTATACGGTGGCAACAAGCCTGCTGAATCCGTGACCATCCTGTCCAAGGAAATCGCCAAACTGTTCGAAAACGAAGCTGCCTACAGCCACGTGATCGAGCTGAACGTCGATGGCACCAAGCAGAACGTCATCGTTAAAGCGATGCAGCGTCACCCGTCCAAGCAGTTCATCATGCACGCTGACTTCGTTCGCGTTGTTGCCGGCCAGAAACTGACCGCCATCGTGCCTGTGCACTTTGTAGGCGAAGAAGCTCCGGTCAAGAAAGGTGGCGTTGTTTCCCACACCACCACCGAGCTGGAAGTGACCTGCCTGCCGAAAGACCTGCCTGAGTTCATCGAAGTCGACTTGTCGAACGCTGAAGTCGGCACCATCATTCACCTGTCCGACCTCAAGGCCCCTAAAGGCGTTGAGTTCGTTGCACTGGCTCACAACGACGACAAGGCTGTTGCCAACGTCCACGCGCCACGTGTTGTAGCTGAAGATGAAGCTGGCGAACCCGCTGCTGAGTAATACGCTCTGCAACGAAGGAGCTTGAGGAAACATCGCGGACCGAAACGTAGCGAGAAAGCGGGCGATAACGCGGCGTTTACTCTTGAGTAAATGATGTAATGTCGTCCACTTTCGCCGCACCCAGGTCTGGCGATGTTATCCACAACTCCAAAGGAAGGGCCCCTGTCGTGACTGCCATTAAACTGATCGTTGGCCTGGGAAATCCAGGCGCCGAATACGAACAGACCCGGCATAACGCGGGGGCCCTTTTTGTTGAGCGCATCGCCCACGCACAAGGTATTTCCCTTGCGGCCGATCGCAAATATTTTGGCCTGACCGGGCGCTTCTCGCACCAGGGTCAGGATGTTCGTCTGCTGATACCCACCACCTACATGAACCGCAGCGGCCAGGCGGTCGCGGCGCTTGCGGGGTTCTTCCGGATCAAACCCGAAGAGATCCTGGTGGCCCACGACGAACTGGACCTGCCGCCCGGCGTTGCCAAGCTCAAGCTGGGCGGCGGGCACGGTGGGCACAACGGCCTGCGCGACATCATCGCGCAGCTGGGTAATCAGAATAATTTCTACCGTCTGCGGCTCGGCATTGGCCACCCAGGCGTTGCCAGTATGGTTTCAAATTTCGTCCTGGGTCGTGCGCCACGCGCCGAACAGGAAAAACTCGATGCCAGCATCGACTTTGCCCTCGGCGTGCTGCCGGATATCTTCGCCGGTGAATGGAACCGCGCGATGAAAAACCTGCACAGCCAGAAGGCCTGACTCTTACCGAGGGGAAACACCATGGGATTCAATTGCGGCATCGTCGGCCTGCCCAACGTCGGCAAATCCACCCTGTTCAACGCCTTGACCAAGTCCGGTATCGCAGCGGAGAACTTCCCCTTCTGCACCATCGAACCCAACAGCGGCATCGTGGCCATGCCTGATCCACGCCTGGCGGCGCTGGCGGCCATCGTCAACCCCAAGCGCATCCTGCCGACCACCATGGAATTCGTCGACATCGCCGGCCTGGTAGCCGGTGCCTCGAAGGGTGAAGGCCTGGGCAACAAGTTCCTCGCCAACATCCGTGAGACCGATGCCATCGCCCACGTGGTCCGCTGCTTTGAAGACGAGAACGTGATCCACGTCTCCAACAGCGTCGACCCCAAGCGCGACATCGAGATCATCGACCTGGAACTGATCTTCGCCGACCTCGACAGCTGCGAGAAACAACTGCAGAAAGTCGCACGCAACGCCAAGGGCGGCGACAAGGATGCGGTGGTCCAGAAGGGCCTGCTGGAGCAGTTGATCGCTCACTTCACCGAAGGCAAGCCCGCACGCAGCCTGATGAAGAACATGAGCACCGACGAAAAAGCGGTGATCAAGGGCTTCCACCTGCTGACCACTAAGCCTGTTATGTACATCGCCAACGTTGCTGAAGACGGCTTCGAAAACAACCCGCTGCTGGATGTGGTCAAGGCTATCGCCGACGAAGAAGGTGCGATCGTTGTACCGGTGTGCAACAAGATCGAAGCGGAAATCGCCGAGCTGGATGACGGCGAAGAAAAGGACATGTTCCTCGAGGCCCTGGGCCTGGAAGAGCCTGGCTTGAACCGCGTGATCCGCGCCGGTTACGAAATGCTGCACCTGCAGACGTACTTTACTGCGGGTGTCGAAGAAGTGCGCGCCTGGACCGTCAAGGTCGGTGCCACCGCGCCGCAGGCGGCTGGTGTGATCCACACCGACTTCGAGAAAGGCTTCATCCGTGCCGAAGTGATCGCGTACAACGACTTCATTCAATACAAGGGTGAAGCGGGAGCGAAGGAAGCGGGTAAGTGGCGTTTGGAAGGTAAGGAATACATCGTGAAGGATGGCGACGTGATGCACTTCCGTTTTAACGTGTAAATATTACCTGCGGTTTACATCGCAAATAAAAGCCGATGCATTGCATCGGCTTTTTTGTGGGTGACTGTTTATGAACTTTAAAACTAAACCCTCAGCCAGAGCTCGAGCAACTTCAGATCTTTCTTACTCACTTATTCGTCCGCCGATAATACCAACTAACAATCTAATTTATCCTACGCAGACTGGACAAATAACGACAACGCGAGCAAGTGACAACACTTATAAAATTCGATCTACTGGAGTCAGCCTGCAAACCGTAACCCAATAGTGATTATGGAGTAATCATTCGATGTCGGCGTTCGACCACATGGAAAATGAGACGGAGATCTCCCTGATTGACGATCCTGATATTGAAAGCATGTTGGCCAGCACTGCTACGCTCAACATTGACATCTTGTTGCTAGGGGAAACCGGCACTGGCAAGGACACTTTGGCGCAGCGCATTCATCACCTCTCCGGCCGACGGGGTAATTTCGTCGCCGTAAACTGTGCGGCTATCCCGGAAAGTCTTGCGGAAAGCCAATTGTTCGGCGTCAACAGCGGTGCCTACACCGGAGCAATACAATCGCGGGCAGGCGTTGTCGAGGCCGCCCACCTGGGCACGCTGTACTTGGATGAAATCGACAGCATGCCGGTGAGCCTGCAGGCCAAACTGCTACGCGTGCTGGAATCACGCGGCGTTGAGCGCCTGGGTTCGACGCGGTTCATCCCGGTGGACATGCGCGTCATAGCATCAGCGCAGCATTCATTGCATGAAATGGTCGAGCAAGGCACCTTCAGGCGCGATCTGTACTTCCGCCTTAATGTCGTCACTATCCAGCTTAGGGCGCTTCGAAACCAACGCGAACTGATCATTCCGCTGTTCCTGGTAATGATCCGTGAGGAAGCCGATCAGTTCAAATGCTCCGTGCCGCAGCCGTCTGGCGAATTGCTGCAGCAACTGCTATGCCACCCTTGGCAGGGCAATGTTCGCGAGTTGCGTTCGACGGCTAAACGGTTCGTACTGGGGTTACCGCCACTTTCAATCCCCGTGACTGGTCAGGCTGACACACAGACGAACCTGAAAGCACGTCTGCAGCAAATTGAAAAAGCATTTATTGAAGAGTCTTTGAGCCGTCACCAGCATTGTGTAGATACCGTGGCGGTAGAGCTGGGTGTTCCCAAGCGCACGTTGTATTACCGGATGAAACAGTTGGGAATATTGCTGGGATAAGTCTGATTGTTTTAAAGATGCACGGCGGCCATGCACCCATTTAATAATTCTAGGTACTGCTTCTCTCAGCGCTCTGGAGAAAAACCTGGCTAACACCCAACGCTAACACACTTAGAAACATTTAAACAACAACAGCAGGGAACGCCTTCCCACTACACACCACATATTTAGTGCCAAGATTATTTTGTGAGCAGTCCTAAAAACCTCCCAATCTTGATCGACCGCAAATTAAACACCCCTTAGAAAATTACTATCTGGAGTTTTTTATGAGTTCAGTCAACGGTTACGCTCCACCAAATCCATACTATGGACAGGGAAACTTTAACAGCTCATCGCTTGAGTCAGGTGCAAGTTCTGGCTCTGCAAATGAGCTCAACGAAGATAGTAAAGCCAAGAACCTTTACTCAGCGAAACAGCAAGTCGAAAAAAAATTCATGAACGACCTTCTCCAAGTTGCCAAGACTTAATAGCTGCTACCTCTCGGGCACCTCCGCCCGAGAGGTCACCCGCTACCCACCAGTAGTAAGTGTTCACTTTTATTCGTAAGGTCTTCTGCAGACAACTCATACAATAGGCATCCTATGAAAATAAGAGAATATGTTGCTTCTGAGAAAAACTCAGACCTCAACTCTGCCGATGTCGCAGATCAGTCGATATGCAGTAGAGACTCGTGCTTCTTTGCGTCACTGCTCGAAAACTCAACAATGACACAGATCTCCAGTACCAAACCTGTTCTATCACCCGTCGTGGCCGAAGCCATTAACCCTTTACAGACCTCGAAAACCCGAATGGTGAAATTACTGAAATCAACCAATAAGCAGATAGATATCGAGCGGTTCAGGGCGTTCCCAGGGCTGTTGGCCAACATTCAGGTGACCTCCCAGATGTTAGTTAAATGCCTTGCCAAGTCAACTCAAGGCATTGACAAAATATCTAACCTGCAATAGTCCTCATGAGCAATTTCTTGCCTCGTGCATTACTCTTGAGCGCTGCTCTTATGCTGAATGGTTGTAGCGACCGCGTCGAACTTCATCGCCAACTCTCTGAGCAAGAAGCGAACGAGGTCATAGCAGAATTGGCAGATAAACATATTCGCGCACAAAAAATTCCAGCCAAAGACGGTGTTATCGTGGCGATCAAAGCAAACGACATGGGGCGCGCCGTACGCACACTGGAGGCCGCCGGACTCCCCCGAGTGGCAAGGACCACGCTGGGCGATACTTTTCGCAAGGAAGGCGTTATTTCCACACCACTGGAAGAGCGCGCACGCTATATCTACGCCTTGTCTCAAGAGCTTGAAGCCACGCTGTCTAAAATTGACGGCGTCATCGTTGCCCGAGTGCATGTGGTACTGCCGGAACGCATCGCGCCAGGTGAACCGGTCCAGCCAGCGTCCGCTTCAGTGTTCATAAAACACGATCCACGCCTGGATCCCGATAACATCCGCGCGCGCGTTCGCCGGATGGTCGCAAGCAGCATTCCAGGAATGGCCACAGCCATCGACAACCCGCAAAAACTCAGCGTGATATTCGTGCCTGCCACCCCATATCAGGAGCAGCAACACCTGGTGTATTTCGGCCCTTTTCTAGTGCCCGGTGAGGATCTCGGTTTTTGGAGAAGCAGCGTAATCGTCTCTTTGCTCGGCTCCCTGGTGACCGTGGTAGCCGGATTGTTTCTGCACCGTCGGCGTCGGCGACTTGTACAAGCGTCGTCTGTCCCTGGCGCATCAACTGGCCCGGCTCATGATGCTTAGAACCGAATACACAAGGAACGAACACTTGGCCTGGGCTCAATGGTGGGCATTCCCTTGGAGGTTTGCCCATGAAGACTGGAAGGACAGTCAGTACGCGACGATTGACGCACTTTATCGGAGCCGGCGGTCGGTGCCAGGGGATTTCATGGGTGTGAGTACCTGCTTACCCCCTGCCCCACAGCCCTCAGTACTGCGTCTGGCCCTTGCGTCGAGCGAACAACTCGCCTTGGCGCTGATACTGGTTCACGGCACCTTCAATCCTCAGGCGACTCCGCTTCTGAGCGAGAATCATCACCTGTGGTGCCTACGCCTTCACAAGGCACTGCCGCCTGAAATGCTGCCACTCGATGCCGATCCATTGCACTTGCTTCATAGCTGGCTCGAACCGACTATATGGCAGCGCCTGAGATTGCGCTTTTCCCGTGAACGGGCCTATCGGATTGAACAGAGCCCTACCTGCCTTGAAAACGCGAGCAGCCGCTTAAATACGCTCTGGCAGGCAGTCGTCTGGCGTGTCACATCCATGCCAAGCGACTCGATAGTTTCCTGACTCACATGGGTAAGGAGATCAATGATGCTATGTCGATATGCCATAGAGTTTTCCAAGGACAAGCGCGGATTGCTACGCAACTTCATCCCACGGGAAGACCTTGCAAATTGGAAGCAAGCAGAGCAGCTCTTGAGGCAAGCCAATGAGCAAGCCGACGAGCTACTGAATTTGACCAAAAAAAAATGCGAATCGCTGCGAGAGCAGGCATCGCTGGAAATCTGGCGACGCGCTGATGCTCAACTCAAGCGTTGGGAACACGACCGTCAAACCATGTGCGACAGGCTCGAACACTACGCGAACTCCATCACACGTGAGGCCATTCGCTGCCTGCTGGATGAAACGGTTGCGCCCACTAGACTGGCGGCTCTTTTGAAGCAATTACTGGCCAATCAAGTCCACGAAATCAGTGCGATCCTACTCTGCCACCCCCATGATATTGAAGAGATAAAACAATGCCTTGCCTATCACAAAGCCAGCGTTTGGAAACTTCACGCCGACGAGACACTCACGCCTCAAACACTGGTTTTGAAAACAGATGAGGGGGACTTTCGCATCAGTTGGAGCGCCATGCTTGCTGATTTTTTCAAACACGCAAATTAGTTTTAACTCGAATGCTAACGCTGCACAGTTTATGTCTCCAATCGCACGTGACAGCAACACCTGATTAGCAAATAAAAACTCAATGTACGATTCTAAAGGAACAGCCATGACCGTCTCTAAGGCTCTCTCATATCAAGCATTAAAAATTGCTGACTCCGTGTATAAAAAACTTGATTCACTTCCCCTTGATGCCATGAAAGATGAACAGGATGCTGACCTGTTCCTTCGGTTATCAATGCAAGCGACTGCTACCAACGCACTGTTCACGGAGAATCTTCGGATTGAACAGCTGTCTCTCAAAACCACTATTGAAAGTTTTCAATAAGATGAAAGGTCTCATCCGTGACTGGTTGAGCGGTCACGAAAAAAAACTCTCCCTCTTTGAAGGTAACGACGAAATCACGTTAAAACGTCAGGAAGCCCTCATTCTGTTGGAGGCTCAGCTGACTTCCACATCGTCAGATAACCCGACCGTGCAAAGTTGGCTGCGTTTGGGCGAGGTCAGCCTGAGTCTTTTTCAAGGCGCATTGGCCCGAAGAGCTGACAGTGGCGAACTCTGGCTGATTCAAGCCCTGCGCGATGGGCAGGGAGAAGCACAGGTGCTCGCTTGTCTTGAAACCCTGCTCAACCAGCGCGACATATGGCGTGCCA
Source organism: Pseudomonas sp. SWRI18 (assembly GCF_014268345.1). Taxonomy (NCBI): domain Bacteria; kingdom Pseudomonadati; phylum Pseudomonadota; class Gammaproteobacteria; order Pseudomonadales; family Pseudomonadaceae; genus Pseudomonas; species Pseudomonas sp. SWRI18. The sequence goes on along the minus strand of NZ_JACCQQ010000003.1, from coordinate 42,248 downwards.
CGTTCGCACGCCTTGCTCGCCCAGCCCAGCACCTCAAACCCACCTCGCTACGTTCACTGTCGTACTAACCAGAGAACTCTATATGTATAACAAGATCCACAAGCGCCGCAGCTTGAGCCAAGATGCGCGCGGCGTTTCATCCCGACGAACGACTTGGTACAGCGTGCTCCTGCTTTCCAGCCTGCTGACTCCAGTGGAAAACAGCTTCGCCGCCATCCCCCCGGAATGGAAAAACACCGCCTACGCCTACGAGGCCGACCACAAACCCTTACGCGAAGTACTCGAAGACTTCGCCCAGACCTTCGGCACGCAACTGCAAATCGAGGGCCTGCTGGAGGGGGACGTCAACGGCAAGATCCGCGCGAACACACCGCAATCCATGCTTGACAGGCTGGGCGTTGAGCACCGTTTTCAGTGGTATCTCTACAACAACACCCTGTTCATCAGCACGCTGGATCAGCAGGAGTCCGCGCGCCTGGAAGTCTCGTCGGAGACCATTTCCGACCTCAAGCAGGCCCTCACCGATATCGGCCTGCTCGACAGCCGTTTCGGCTGGGGCGAGTTGCCGGAAGACGGTGTGGTACTGGTTTCCGGCCCCAAGCGCTATATCGAACAGATCAAGCAGTTCAGCAGCCAGCGTCGCTCGCCGGATGAAAAGCAGAGTGTGTTGAGTTACCCGTTGAAGTTTGCCAATGCGGCGGATCGCCATGTGGATTATCGCGGCGAAAAGCTCACCGTCCCTGGCGTCGCCAGCATTTTGCGGCAGCTATTGGAGCCCCGTTCCGCCTCGTCGCTTTCTGCACTGAACCAACGCCCCACCTCCCAACCGGCCCCCCTCACGCCGAACGTGCCCCGGTTGGGCAACCCGCTGCTGGGCCAGATGCTCGGTGCGAATGGCAATATGGGGCAGTTTGACCCAGGCCCGGCGCTGACCCCGCGCGCTCCGGTATCCAACAGCCGCATCCGCGTCGAAGCCGATGTGCGCAACAACGCCGTGCTCATCTATGACTTGCCGGAACGCCAGGCCATGTACCGGGAGCTGATCACCCAACTTGACGTGGCGCGCAAGCTGATCGAAATCGATGCGATCATTCTTGATATCGAACGCACGCAATTGCGCGAATTCGGGGTGAAATGGGGCTTCCAGAACAGCCGCTTCCGGGGTGGCGTCAACATGGCACCCGGCACCTCGTCGCAGTTGTCGATTGGAAGCCGTGACCGTTTCAACGCCGATATCCGCGCGCTGGAAGCCAAGGGGCTGGCGACCATGGTCTCGAACCCTTCGGTGCTCACCCTGGAAAACCAACCGGCGGTGATCGACTTCAACCGCACCCAATACCTGACGCCCGGCAGTGAATACGCCACTATTCTGCCGGTCACCGTGGGCACCAGTTTTCAGGTCGTGCCCAGGGTTACCACCAGCCGCGGCGTTCATCAGATCCATTTGGCTGTGGATATAGAGGACGGCAATTTCGACGAGAGCAACCCCGACCCGAACCACCTTGATGTACGCCGAGGCAAGGTCAGCACCCAAGCCGTGATGGAGGAAAAACGTTCGCTGGTCGTCGGCGGTTTTCATGTCACGCAAAGTACCGACAAACAAAACAAGGTCCCCCTGCTGGGGAATATTCCGCTGTTGGGCAAATTGCTGTTTTCCTCGACCGAGCGCCAGAACAATCGGCGTGAGCGTTTGTTCATCCTTACACCACGGGTCATCGGCGATCAGGACGACCCGTCGCGCTACTTGCCGCAGGCCGACCAAGCCGAATTGCAAGCCGCCCTCACCCCACTGGCCAGGCGCTATTCGCCTCACGAGCCGGTGATCAAGCGCAGTGACATCATCAGCACCCTGGCGCGCCTGGTCAGTGGGGAAGTGCCCAAGGCGTTCAAGTCGGCGCCGATGCCCCTGGGGCTCAGCACCTTGTGCAGCACCCGTGACTTGCTGGCGTTGAATACCGAGCGCAGCCAATGGTTCGCAGGCCCCGAGTACAACGTGGCGGTCGTGGTGCTGCGCAACCAGTTCAAACGCAATGTGCGTATCGACGAAAAGGAATGCAGCAATTCGCAGACCCTGGCGGTCACCGTGTGGCCGCGCGCCTGGCTCAAGCCGGGGGAAGAGGCCGAAGTCTTTATCGCCATGCGTCCCGTGGTGAAGGACGAACACCTCAGCGTGCCGCGCCCTTCCCTGATCACTCCAGCCCAGAAGGCTACGCCATGAAACTCAGACTCTTGTGCATGACCCTGATCGGCGCAGCGGTGCTCATCACCGGCTGTACTCCCACCTGCAAAGGTGATTCGTGCTCACGCCCGCAATCGTCCAAGGACAAGATGGTGATCTGGTGGCCGCCGCAGATGCGCGTCGAGCCCGGCCCCGCCGGCGAGCGGGCGGATTACCAGACGGTCTCGCTGGAACGGTGAGGCACCAACCTATGTCCGATCAACGCCAGGTATTCCTGGACGCTCTGATGAGCGGCACTGCCGCTCACCTGCCCCTCGCGCAAGGGATCAAGGTCTGCGCATTGCATGCGGGAAACCGGCCGGGACTGGCCCTGCAGGTGGCTCGCGAAGCCGTGCAGGCCGGGCAATTGCAGCGTGTATTGGAACGACGCTTTGAGCAGGCTTTGGCGTTCGACGGCTGTTTTGTCTACCTCGACGCCCAGCACGCCCTGGTGATCTGGCACGCCATGCCGGCAAACACCAGTGAGCTCGACAGGATCCTCAGCCGGATGCTGTCGCTGGCCAATTTGCAAACGCTGGACTCGCCCACAAGTCGCTGATCAACGCTGCTCAAGCTCGGGCAGCTCCAGGGTTTCGCGCTTGGCTTCATCATCCAGCTCACGCAGGGTGCGGTAGATCAGAGCCACGGCCTGCAAGGTTTCCCGGGGGATACTGGCCCCCAGTTTTTTCGTGTAGAGCGTGCGGGCCAGCCATACACACTGGATTACCGGCACATCGGCCGCCTTGGCGCGACGGATCAATTTGCGCGCTTCGTCGTCCGTGCCTTTGCTCACCAGCAGCGGCAGCGGCGTTTTACCGGGGCGGTAATACAAGGCGACAGCAAAGTGTGTCGGGTTGACCACCAGCATGTCGGACTCCTCCAGCTTGGGCAGCTTGACCTTCGGTTCTTCCTGGGCCAGTTGATAGGCCAGCGAACGCCTTTGGCCTTTGACGTGAGGATCGCCTTCCATGTCTTTGTACTCTTTGACGACCTCCACCTGGGTCATGCGCATGCGCTTGGCGAAAAAGTGTTTCACCATGACCAGGTCGATGAGGGCCAGTACCAGCAGCATGCCCAGGCACACATGCAGCAGGTGGCGGAACAGCGCGATCAGCGCAAGGATGTAACTCTGCAGATCACTCGTGGCCAGGTTGATCAGCGTGCTCAAGGAGGGACGGACGACCACATACACAATCAACCCGATAAGACAGGCTTTCACCACACTCATCAACAGGTTCATCAACTGCTGGGCCGAGAACATTTGCTTGATTTGGCTGATGGGGTTGAGACGGTTGAAATCCAGTTTCAGGGTTTCGGGGGCAAATAACAGTCCGAACTGCATCCAACTGCTGATCAGCTTAGTGGTAATCGCCACGCCGGCCATCAACAGAGCGAATGAAAAAAACACACCCAGCCCTTCAAACAACACTTCTTCCAGCGCTCGCACAAAGGGCTGGTCCAGGCGCGATATCGGCAACAGCATCAACTGCTGGAAGCGCTGCAAGCTGGTTTCGGCGGTGGCCAGGGCGATCTCGCTGATGGCCGTGAGCACCATCAGTTTTGCCACATCCTGACTTTGCGCGACTTGGCCTTTCTTGCGTTGGTCACGCAGTTTCTTGGCCGAAGCCGGGTGCTTTTTTTCGCCTGAATCACTCATGGGTTAGCGACCTTGATCAACACTCCCAGTGAGTGTTTGAGGTCACCCAGCAAGCCCATGCGCCCGACGATCAGGTCCTGCAGCAGCGCGAAGTACAGCAGCAGGATACCGATACCCGCCAGGCATTTGACCGGTGGCGCCAACGTGCTTACCTGCAATTGCTGACTGTAGACCCCCAGCAACGCAATACCGAATTCCAGCAACAGCAACACCGCGATAAAGGGCGCGGCATAGAGCAGCATGTGTGTGAAGGTATCGCCAAGCAGGCCGACAAACACATCCATGCCATTGGCGGCAGGCAGTGGAAACCACAGAGTGGGCGGCCAGATCTGGTAACTGTCCCAGATAACCTGGGTCAGCGTCCCCAACCCGAGACTGACCATCAACAGGAAAATTGCCAGTTGCTTGAACAAGTGCCCGATCGGCGTCGCGTCCGGCCCCAGCGACGGGTTGAGCTGCCCCCCCGCCAAGGCGCCGCGCTGGTTGTCCAGCAGCGCGCCCACCGACTCGAACATCCAGAACGGCATCGCCAGCAGCACCCCCAGTAAAATCCCCAGGGCCACCTCCTTGAGCACCAACGCACCCAGCAGCATCGCCGAGTAGTCCTGGCCCGCCAACGCGGCGTGGATACCCGGCGCCGGCATCAACGCCATGACCATCACCAGGGTATGCCGCGGCATGCCACGTATGTGTTGAAAACAGAACGCCGCCACCAGGATGCCGCAGGGGTAGATACGCGCCATGCCGATCACCAGGCTGGGCAGATATTCGAGATAAAGCAGCACGGGCAGCGTCTCAGTTCAGGGCCGAACGGCCGATCATGTCGAACGTCAGGTTGATCAGCTGGATCAACTCAACGCCAATCCAACGGCCGGTCATGATCAGCGTGACCCCTACCGCCACCAGCTTGATGCCAAAGGGCAGCGTCTGGTCCTGAACCTGCATCAATGCCTGCACCAGGGACGTCATCACCCCAACTATCACCGCCACGATCAACGGTGGCGCCGACAGCACGACCACCAGCAACATGCCCTGCTTGAATAGCACGATCGGTTCCATAAGCCACTCAGAGATAGGAGAGGAACAAGCTGTCGAGCAGACGCGACCAACCGGACACCATCACGAACAACAGCAGCTTGAGCGGCAGGGAAATCGTCATCGGCGAGACCATTTGCATGCCCAGCGCCAGCAGCAGGTTGGAGACAATCAGGTCAATGACGATGAAAGGAATGTAGATCAGGAAGCCGATCTCGAACCCCGCCTGCAGTTGCGACAGCACGAATGCCGGGATCAGCAGGATCAGGTCCTCGCGCTGCACTTGCTGCGCCATTTGCGCGGGCCACAGGCGCGCGGTGTTTTCCAGCAGGTGCGTCAGCACATCCGCGTCGATGTTGCGCAGCATGAAGGCACGCAACGGTTTGATGGCTTCATTGCCTGTCTGCAGGAGCGTTTGCACGTTGCTCACGTCCAAAGGCGAGGCTTTGACGTGCTCGGCAATTTCATACCCCACCGGTGCCATGATGAATAGCGTGGTCGCCAGCGCGATACCGTTGATGGCCATGCTCGGTGGCACCTGCTGCACACCGATGGCGTTACGGGTGATCATCAGCACAATCACGATCTTCAAGAACGCGGTGCAGACGATCAACAGCATGGGCATCAATGACAGTGCCGCAAGAAATACCGCCAGGACTAAGGGGTCCAACCCCTGAAGGATCATCGTCCGAACATCACACGGGACAGCTGCAAGCCCAGCCGCCCGTCGACTTCCACCAACTGCCCCTGGCCGATGGGCCGGTCGCCGTAATAAAGCCCGGCCATGCCCGGCGCGTAGCCGGCAATGCCCAGCACCGCACCGGGCGCGAGGTTGCGCAACTCACCCAGGGTCAGGTTCAGCGTGCCGCAGCGTACGTTCAACGCCATGCTCAGCTCATCGAACGGCTCGTGACCGAATACATCCACCACGGGCTCGCCGTCCTCATCCCCAGGGTAGTGGGGGGCTATGAATTCTTCGTCCACAGACGTGTCCTCGATTGAAGTAAGGGTCAGGCACAACGGCCCGCTGTCATCGTCAATGCACCCGTGCAGTCGCCGGGTGCCCAGCTGCAGGTAGCCATCGCCCTGCGCGCGAAAGAACGTCTGCTCAAGCACCAGCACGTCACCGGCCCGCAGGCTGCGGGCTTGCGCGATCGGTAACTGCACGCGCCCAAGGATCACCGCGATGGCCAGTGGAAAAGACGCCGGAAGCGGCGCGGCCGTAGCACGCCATGGCCCGGCTTCGCACAACGTCAGGAAGCTCTCGGGAGTCAGCCACACATACCCCTCGACCCGGGATTGCCCCAGAGTCACGCTGAGTCGGCAGCCGAACGCTTTGGGTCGCGGGGCCTCCAGCAATCGTACGTAGCCCAGCAGCGCTATTACCTGAGGGCTCAGGTGATGCTGGAACAGCGCCCAGAACCAGGAGTCCGGATCGTTGCCGGATGGGGCCAACGTCACCGGGCATTCACCCAACAGGCTGAGCAACGGCCCGGCCTCAGCAAGCGCCAGCACACCGCACACGGTTTCGAAGCACACAGCCTCGCCCGCTGCGGGAGCACGGCCCGGTTCGAGCCGTAATTGACCACGCTGTTCGGCCACCTGAAATGGCAGGCAAAGGCCACGCCCGAGTCGACGACGCGCGGCAACCGTGTCGCCCTTGACCGCAGGCAAGCTCAGCAGCGGCATTATCATGCGCGGCCGACAGTAGACAGGTGCAGGCTGACCGGCTGCCCCAGCGCCACCGCGAGCCGGTCCTCACAGGGTTGCCGTACGCCACTGAGCCAGCGCGCGGTCGCATCCTCTTGCGCTTCCAGGTCGATACTCCAGGCGCCCTGCTCGCGGCGCACGCGGGCGTTGATCCGCCCCAGGCGAGGCACGTACAACACGGCCTGAAGCGGCCATTGCGAGACAGCTTGAATACGAGGTGCCAAGTGTTCGGTAATTGCCTCGATCATGGCAATGCTGTCTACCCCCTTCGAACTCGACAGCGAAGTGTGCGCACCCGAGCCGTCCCCGTCATCGGTCCACAACTGCGCGAATAACCGCGTCAATTCCGCCGGCACCACGCCCGCGGTTCCCGACTCACGGTCCTCTCGCGCTTCACGCAGGCGTGGACGTTCAGCGGGTTTATCTGAAACCTGGGTCATGTCGGCTCCTGCGCCAGTAAAAGAGACAGTTCTTGAAGTTTTTCCACCTGACGCAGGCATTCGGTGACTTGTTTTTGGGCACTGCCGACGCGGGTTTGCTTTTCTTCCCGCTGTTCCTTCAATGCCTCCAACTGGCCCATTTCGCGGCGGGTGTTGGCAGACAGCGAACGCTCCTGTGTCCCCCAGGATTTCAGGGCCTGCATGCTCAGGACCTGGCCCTGGTGCTGGCTGAGCAGCTGTGCACTTTGCAGGGCTTCCTCCTGCCGGGTTTGCTCAAGCGCATCCTGGGCCTGCTGGATATGCGCCAGCAGCGCCTGCTGGGCCCGCTTCGCTTCACGCAGGGCACGTTCGGCCCGGTCAGCCCGGTGCCGACGCAGGCGCCGCAGTGTCTCGACCTCACCGAGCAGCACGTCAGAATGGGACATTGGCCGTCAGCTCCTTAAGGTGTTCCAGCGTGGTTTCCATCGATGCGGGCTCACGCAAGTCCTGGCGCAAAAAACCATCGACAGCCTGGCGACTGTCCACGGCCAGGTCGGTCAGCGCGTCGCTGCCCGGCTGGTATTCCCCAAGCTTGAGCATCAGTTCGATCTGCTGGTAGGCCGACAACAAACGTCGCAACGCCGTACCCGCCTGGATATCCGCAGGCTCGGCGACGTTGCTCAAGATTCGCGACAGGCTCGCCAGCACGTCCACCGCCGGGTAGTGCCCACGCTCGGCCAACTTACGGGACAGCACGATATGGCCGTCGAGCAGCGAGCGAACCTCGTCGGCCACCGGGTCATTCATGGAGTCTTGCTCGATCAGTACGGTGTAGATCGCGGTGATCACACCTTCACGGGTCAACCCGGCGCGCTCTACCAGCCGCGGCAACAGGCTGTACACCGAAGGCGGCAGGCCGCCGCGGCCCAGGGGTTCGCCGGCGGCCAGGCCGATTTCGCGCTGGGCACGGGCGAAACGGGTCAGGGAGTCAATCAGCAGCAATACCCGTTTCCCCTTGCGCCGGAAACCTTCAGCCAATGCGGTGGCGGTAAAGGCTGCACGTGCCCGTTCCATGCTGGAACGATCGGACGTTGCACACACCAGTACCGCTTTGGAGCGCAGTTGATCGTCGAGTTCATGATCGAGAAATTCGCGCAGCTCCCGGCCCCGCTCGCCGATCAGGCCGAACACGATGACATCGCAATCAACGTTACGGGCGATCTCGGCCAACAGCGTGGTCTTGCCGCAGCCGGCCCCGGCGAACAGGCCCACACGCTGGCCTTCGCCCAGTGTCAGCAAGCCGTCGATCGAACGCACCCCGGTGGCGAGCGCGCGGTTGATGCGTGGCCGCTCGGTGGGCAGAGGCGCTTCGCACAACACCGCGCTGGAGTCCGCAACGTGCGTCTCGACAAACGCACTGGGGCCTTCCCCCGTAATCGGCCGCCCGAAACCATCCAGCACCTGGCCCAGCAATGCATCGTTGACCTGAACCCGATGCGAAACGCCAAGACGCTCCACGCCGGCCCCCACCTGCACGCCTTCCAGGTTACCCAAGGCACTGAGCACGGCATCCTGCTGATCGAAACCGATGATTTCCGCCAGCATGTAGTCGCCAGGCTTTTTTTCTACCTGGCACAAATCACCAATGCGCGCCTGAGGCAGCCGGCACTGCAGCAACATGCCATTCACGCGCTGGATTCGACCGCGCATCGTCACGGGCGCGAAGGTGGCCAACGATCGGGCCTGGCGCTGCTGCCAGGCGTCGAGACGCGCTTGCAGTTCGGCGTTCACCAGCGCACCTCATAACGTTGAACGCCATCGAAGATTACTTTGCTGTTGTCGATCAGCACCAGGCGCAGGCCATCCACTTCATCCCCGACAAACAGTCGGCTGCCCTCCTCCAGCACCACGTGGCCATTGGGCCCGCCCACGATCTGCACAATCTTGAACGGCAGCGTCCCATCACGTGCGCGAACACGGCTGATCACTGGCACCGCGCTGTCGAACTGCTCGCCAAAACGGCTGAGCATGCGCGCAACCAGCTCCACGTCATCCTGTGACACGTCCCCACTGAGCGCGACTTGCCCATTGATCACTTGCAAGCTGATGCGCTGGCTCAGCTCCCGCTCGTTGAGCATCTTCAACAACTGCTGGCGCACCTCAAAGGGCGAGGCCAATTCATGTTTCTGCGCCACGGGCGGCATCAACGAAGCCTGGGCGCCAGGCTCCCCGGTGGTCGCCATGCCCACTACGATGAAGATGACCGTGACCACCAACACCAGGCTGATCAGGCGCTTCTGCTGCGATTGCGAGATGGTCGATAACTTAAGCGTTCGCACCGGCTCGTTGACCTGCGGCGGCACCGAAGGCGCAGGGTCTGGCGCCTGCGGCCAGGGCTCATCAGCCGAGGTGACGCACAGCCGCACGCTCCCCACCGAAAACGTGACGTTCAGGGCAAGGTGTGCGATCTGTGCCAACGTCTGACCATTGGCGTCCTGCAACAACCCCGCCTCGGCCTGCACCGACCAGTTCGAATCGATGAGTCGCAGCCGCGCATGCTGCTCGGCGATGCCTGGATCGGTCAGCACCAAGTCAGAATCGGCGCTGGCGCCGATGCTCCATTGCTCGCCAAACAAGGGCAGCGCAGCGCCCTGATGGCGCCCATCAAGCACCCGCAGCTCGAACATCATCAAACCTTCCGTGCCGGACATGACCAGCCCCTCATGCCACCGCACCGCGCATCAGCTCGTCCTGGCCAAGGTCGAAGCGTCCCAGCACCTTGACCTTGGAGGCGCTGCCCAGTTCGGCAAAAGACAGCACCGGCACGTGATTGAATTCTTCCACCAGCAACGTGCGCAGCGGGCTGCGCAAGTCCTGCGCCACCAACATCACGCTCTTGAGTTTCGGACGCACGGAAAAGGCTTGATTGAGCAGCCCGACCAACGCCGCGCTATGTTCGTCCTCCAGGGCGAAGAACACCCCGGTCTGGGTCTGGCGCAGGGCTTCGCGCAGGATGTTTTCGGTCTGCGGCGACAATAACCAGGCATGCAGACCGTCGGCTTCGCTGTACTGGTGGTAGATCTGTGCTTTAAGCGCAATGCGCGCGTAATCGGCCAACGCGTCCGGCTCACGTTCATGCTGGCCGTACTCGATCAACGACTCGACAATCAGCCGCACGGCCCGTAACGGCACACCTTCGCTGGCCAGGCGTTGCAGCACCGCCGAAAAGCGCGACAGCGGCATGATCCGCTGCAGTTCCTGAACCAGTTCCGGCTGATTGTGCTCCAGCCAACTGAGGATCGACTTGCTCTCCTGAACCCCCAGGAATTGCGGCCCGCTGAGCATCATGGCTTGTTTCATGCGCTCAACGATCAGGCTCGCCGCGCTGAAGCGCTCCAACTGCGGGTCGTCGAGCAGCGGATCATCCGGCGCCAGCCAGAGCCAATCCTGCTCATCGCGCTCCGCAAGCCCGGGTATGCCGTGCTCCGGATCAACCGTCAGGGCCTTGCGCTCAACCGCCACATGGTTGACGACCGACGCCTTGACCATCGGCACTTCATGCACGCAGAAGCGCATTTCATCGTCGGCCAATGAGTCATCAAGCTCAACCTCGAACGGTGGCAGTGTCAGGCCAATATTGGCGACCAGCGCATTGCGGGCCTGGCGGATCGAATGAATAAGATCCGTCACTTCAGGGGTCCCCCGCAGCACCGGAGAGAACTGCAACAGGTAGGGCCTGGACGGATCGAACCCGCGCAAATCTTCACGACCGTTCTCTTCGGGGCGCACCGCTTCGGCGGTTTCTGCTTCGGGTTGCTCCTGCCGTTGGCGCTGGCGCATCAGGTAATACCCCAGGCTGCCGGTGATCAGCGCGATGAGAACAAACACCCCGGTAGGCATGCCGGGTACCGCGGCAAAGGCGAGCATCCCCACGGAGGCGATCATCCAGCTCTTGGGCTCGCTGGTCATTTGCCGGGCAATTTCGGCGCCCATGTTGCTGACGCCCCTGCGCCCGTCCGGCGCTACACGGGTGATGATCATGCCGGCGGTAAGGGAGATCAGCAGCGCCGGAATCTGCGCGATCAGCCCATCGCCGATGGTCAGCACCGAATACAGCGCCATTGAATCGGCAGCGCTCAAGCCGTGTTGGAACATGCCCGTTGAGAAGCCCCCCAACAGGTTGACCACGACTATGATCAAACCCGCAATGGCGTCACCCTTGACGAACTTCATGGCGCCATCCATCGCTCCGAACAATTGACTCTCACGGGACAACTGCTCGCGTTTGTCCCGTGCCTGCATGCCGTCAATCAGGCCGGCACGCAGGTCGCTGTCGATGGACATTTGCTTGCCGGGCATCGCATCCAGGCTGAAACGCGCCGCCACTTCGGCCACCCGCTCCGAGCCCTTGGTGATCACCAGGAAGTTGACCAGGGTCAGGATCAGGAAGATCACCATCCCCACGGCCAGGTTGCCGCCGACCACAAAATTGCCGAACGCCTCAACGATGTCACCGGCGTCCTGCTCCAGCAGGATCAGGCGCGTCGTCGCAATCGATAGCGCCAGGCGAAACATGGTGGTCAACAGCAGAATCGACGGGAACGACGAAAATGCCAGGGGGCCCGGAAGGTAGAGCGCCAGCACGATCAGCAGGCACGAGATGCAGATATTGAGCGCGATCAGAATGTCCACCAGCCAGGTGGGCAGCGGCACGATAAAGATGAATACGATGGCCATCACCACCACGGCGCCCAATACTTCGGCGCGCTGCGCCACCTTGAGCAAAAAGCGGTTGATGGCCGAAAGCGCAGTCACGCCATGGCCCCCAGCTCACCTGGAAAACGTGCAGGGCCGCGCGTTATACGGTCCATTTCTCCGATCACCGCCAGGAAACTACGAAGGGTTTCTTCGCGTACCCGGCTGTCGAGCCACAACGCCAGGGGCAATTGCTGGACCAAGGGGTAGAGCGCATTGAGCGAGACCAACTTGCGCTCGTCAGGGCCGCCCGCCAGCTCATCACCGATCCGCAGGATTTCAGCCGCTGTGATGCCGGTGCCGGCGAAACTCAGCATGCGCTGCAGCAGGTTCACTGCGTCGTGATCTATACCCAGGCGCTCGACCAGCGCATGACAACCCGCCAACACGCCGCTCAACTGTCCACAGCTCTGCAGGCCCAGTAACAAGCTGCGCAACAGAGGTGTCGGCATTGAAGACACCTTGGCCGCGATGTCGTCCGCCAAGGCTTTTCGCATCACCCTGAGCCCGTCGCCAAACCGCTCGCCTCCGTACACCCCCAGCAGCGCTTGCATCATCGTCGCCAACGATTGTCGTGTAACCACACTGGCGTAGTAGAGCGTACGCAGCGCCTGGCGCTCCTGCGGGTCGACACTGGCCGCTTGCAGCGCCAGAGCGATGTTCAGGCCGGCCTGGATCTCCCCTTTGAAACGGACCTCCAGGTTGGCGATGGCATCCCGCGCCAAGGCCGCTTCGGAGGGTCGCACCTCGGCGTCCGCCTGCGCCGCCACATGCGTCAGGACGACGAACGCGCGCGCGGGGTCGCCCTCGGAAAGCTCCAGCAAGTCTTTAACGTCAGCGCGCTGGCGTAACGCTTCCCTTGCCAGCAACGACATCATTGCCAGGGTCTTCTTGGCCGGATGCCCCAACTGGCGATACAGCTCCGCCATTTTTTCAATCGGCGGCACGCGCACGCTCATCTTGCGCTGACTCAACGGCTGACTGTTGTTTGCCACTTCCTGATTGAACAGGTGAGCGAGTTCATCCACACCATTGACGGGCACCGGCGTAGAGGTCTGGATGACAGCAGGTTGATCCAGTAGTTGGACCGTTTGCACATCGGAAGAGGATTCGACTTTCATGAACAGACCTGCACAGGAAGAGTGTTTCCCTGTGTGGCAAGCCCCACTCAAACGGTTCCATCCCGTCGGATCCCACGACGAATTTGAAAGGACTTGCACAGAGCTTCAGGGCTCTATGCCAATCACTGCACAAAATCATCTTATTTCTAGATATTTATCATTATAAATCAAATAGTTATTGAGTTCATTTCCTTGGCATAGCCAGTGCAAAAGGGGTTCCCGTCGATACCTTTTCGACTGCGTCTACTCCAAGGAAATAATCATGAATATCCCTATTGAAGCTTTAGCGCACCTCGTTGGCAGCTCGCCTCAATTCATGCTTCACCTGACGGACGATCAGCAAAAAAAACTTCGGCGCTTCATTCACAAGCGCGTACTCAACCCGGAAGATGCCGATGACCTTTTGCAGTTGACGTACCTGGAAGCCTGGCGCAACCGGGAACGTTTCAGCGGCAATGCGACGCTTAGCACCTGGATGTGCGGTATTGCGCAAAACCTCATCCGCAATCACTTCAGGCGCCTGTACGCCAAGCCCGTGCATTGTGAATTCGATGAGGCCTTGTGGCATGGGCAGGACGATAACCACAACCTGGACTGGGAGTTCGAGGTCAACCGTCGCCTGGAAAAAACCCTCAGCGCTATCGACCATCTGCCGGTGGAAATGCGCAAGACACTGTACGCCTCGCTGGAAACTGACGGCAGCTATCAGGACACGGCGGACGCTCTGGATATTCCTATCGGCACTGTTCGTTCGCGTCTGTCCAGGGCGCGCGAACAACTCAAACGCGCCACTCACAACTCGCAGTATCCTTAAAGGCAGGCACCGCGTTGGGTGGCAGGGATATCTGCCCAACGCGATCAGGCTTTTTTGCTACTCGGCAGGGTGAATCGCCGGCCACTCGTCGCCCGAGTCTGGCGATTTACCTTAAACAGTTGAAAGCGTAGATAAAAATTCAAAATAAATACTTGACGCATTCCCGTTCTACGCGAATAATGCGCGCCACTTGGCTACATAGCTCAGTTGGTTAGAGCATAGCATTCATAATGCTGGGGTCCGGGGTTCAAGTCCCTGTGTAGCCACCAAGTACTAAAAACGGCTTACCGAAAGGTAGGCCGTTTTTTTATGCCCGTTGCCACCCCCTCCCCGTAGCGGCCCTTCATGCAACGGAATTCGGCGTCCTTATACGCTGATCCGCCAAGTCAATCGTCAGATCAGGACGTGGCAAGGGATTCAAGGTGTCGTTCAAGTTCATTCGCAACGGCTTATCCGCATTCGCCCCGTACTCGAAGTCCACGTTGACATGTTTGTGAGTGTGACTGAGCGTAGCGCTGCTGGAAAAACTGAGATTCGTCATGGCTGGCACCGACATGGCATGTGACTGGCTGGCGGTATAGCTCATGCTCATGCTTTTGACCCGCAGGTTGCCGGGATCACTCAGCGCACGCTTGATCAAGGACTCGGTCCGTTCACCTGCAAGGTGGCTACGTTCGATCGTACGCAGAATCTCTGGCTTGAGCTCCATGCCCAGCCTTACTGAGGTGCCGTCGCCCCGCTGCAGCTGCTCGATTATCTGGGCAAACTGTGGGTCATCCTGAAGCCACTCTACGATGGCTGTCTTGTTCGCCGGCGCGACATCGTCCAGCCAGCCATACCGCCCATTGTCACGCAACCCCACACGTGTAACAGAGGACTCGACCGACGCCAACTGACGTAGACCGCCATTCATCAGGTCCTGCTGGGTCATTAGCATGTCCAGCGCCTGGCTGATAGCGTAATAGTCATCCGGCTTTGTCGCCAAAGGCGGATGAGTCGTCAGAAAACGTTGCAACGTAGCCAGTTGTTCACCCACAGATCCCTGCGCACCCGACGGATCAGTGCCGGCCAAGTCCCGTCTGAATTGTGGTGAATAGCGTGACAGGCTGTGCTGAATGCCGTCGATCTGAGATTGAGTCACCGATTGCGGCGCCTTGAAAGAAAAACTGAAGGCCTGTGACTGCCCACGATCAAGTTTCACCATGACTGATACTTCCGGCAAAGCAAAAGCGGCCGTCGCTGGCCCGCCGGCTTCGGCGCTGCCCAGCGCCAGCGCATTGATCGGCGCGAAGTTGGCCCCCACCCCCCCCTGTCTCAGCCATTGCGCACTGCTTCCCTCGCCGTGGCTGGTGCCCGTTGCAGAGCGCGTGGTGGATTGGCTCTTGTCCGCGTGCGCAACGTTAAGGTTACCTACCACCCCGATACCGGCGCGTATCACCGAGTCCAATTCAGCAATGTCCTCCTGCGGGCTATACATCAAACGCAACTGCGCGAGCACATCCAGATTAACGTCAGCACTGAATTTCGAGCTTTCGCCGGCCGCGTGTTTCTCTCCCAGCGCCAGTAAGTCGCGCAAACCACCAGCCTGCCCCATCAGGATCGACATCATCTTGCCGAGGTCCGCCTCCTTCACGTCAAAGCCGATGCTGGAGCTTTTGTTCTTGGCAACGGCAGCCGTCAACTCACCCGCAACCCGCAAGCCTGGCCCCACGGCACCACCCCCTCGGCCTAACGTCACACCCGAGGCTACAGAGCTGGCCAGGCGCCGCATGTTGTCCGTGCTGATCTCCACCCTCGCGCCTGTGTCGGTACGGCTGATACTTACGCCATGGGTATGCGACTTGGAGGCCCCCAGAAAAAACTCCACCGGCGCCACAGGTTTTATTCCGGTCACCATCAACCCCAGGCTTTTGCCTTGGGTCCGGCTGGGGCTGAGGGTCTGGCCGCTGTCCAGCTGCTGCACCTGGTGGGTCATTGCATCCTTGATGGATGCATCGACGGGCAATCCCAGCAGACTCGAAAGGTGCCAGTGCAAGGCCGATCCTGGTGTTCCAAGATCTTTGGCCAAGAGCTTGAAGTTGTCATACAGGGATTCGGCCTGCTCGTAACTGGCGATATTCTGGCTGGACAGCTTATGGATCGGGTTCTCTTCAAACCCCCTCATCACCGACTCCGCCGACGCTTGAATTCTTTTCAAGGCACTTGGGCTATTACCGGATACGCTGTCGAGCTCCTCGGCGATATCGGCCAGTTGCTTTAGCGTATCGGCATGGTGAATCAGGTCGGCCTCGATGATTGCCGACGGGTGACCGAGATCTCGCTTACGCTCCGGCTTCCACTCGGGCAGCATCAAGCCTTGCCCTTCGAAGTTGGCCAATAGAGCGGCCGTTGATTTTCCCGGCGAAGGCGTAACCCGTTTGAATGCTTCATACAGTTGGTGCAGCGCCGATTCAGCGCTCGGCATCGTTCGACTCAGCGTGGGCTGTGGGTCAAATGTCAGTCCATGTACATCCCCCAACAAGCGGGCGCTTGACTGACTGCTGTCTTCTACCTTGGCCAACGCCTGGCTGAGCTGTTTGGCCAACGCTTGCCGCGGTCCGGATTCGCTCAAAGCCATCAGGCGAGCGCTCAGGTCAGTGGCAACAGGCCTGGTTTTGGAGAGGGGTTTGAGCTGTTGGTGCAGTTGCTTATCGGCAGCGTAAACGTCCTCCAGTCCCCGGCGCCCTTTAACGTAATGTTGAATGGATTTGCCTTTCTCACCAAGGGCCTCCAAGGGGTGAAAGTGGGCGTTGATGCCTTGGAAAAAACTGCGTTTGAGCGGCACACCTTCACGGGTTTGCCCCATCACATTGCTGCCCACCGTCAGCGCGCCGTCTGATACCGGCCTGCGCATTTTAGAGGCCGTCAAGGTATCGGCCAATAACGGTACCTGCGTCGCCGATCTCAATGGCCCCCACTCCAGTGCATTCGGGGCCGCCTTGTCCAATCGATGGAATTGCTTGTCCCAGCCGCCAATCAGGTGCTTGTCGGCCCCCATTCGCAAGGATTCCAAAGACTGTCGCTCCGGCAACTCAAGCTTGGTCCAGTTATGTGCGGCGCCGTCGCTGCCCTGCCAGGCCTGGCGATCCAACCTGAATAGCCCACCGTCTTGAGTGTGCGTATAGAGATTGGCTTCATGATCGAGCGCCAGCGTTTTTATCGCCAGAGCAGGTGAAAGCCGCAATGGGCTGACCACCCCATCCACGCAGACCTGGAGTTGATGGTCTTTATTGACGGTTACAAAATTGCGGCCGTCGGCTACAGCGAAGCCGCGGACGGGATTCCGGGAGTTCCCGGCGAGCACCTCAACCAGTGAGACATTGGGACGTGGCTTGGGAAGCGTACTTAATTCATAGCTGGCGCCCTCAAAGACCGGATCACGCACTTTTTGGATCGTCACAGCTTTGAGTTGTCCCTCTTGCAGCGCGTAGGCACGTCCGTCCAGCCCACGCTCCAGATGAGCCACGTTCTGTTGCGCGGTGTTGTCCCAGCGTTGCGCTCGTGGATCCCAGCTCAACAATTTGCCGGAATCAAACGCAACCTTGCCCCGCTGTCCAAGATCAATCGCCGTCGTCAGCGCCTGCTGGCTGGGCAAGGGCAGGCCTTTCTCGATGCCCTTGACCCACACGTCGCTCAGGTTCCACTGCGGGCGCAGTCCGTTAGCCTCACCCAAGGGCGAGCTGTGCAATTGCCGACGGGCATCGCGAACCTGAACGTTAAGCTGCCCGGTGTCATCATGAAAGAACCCCTCGACACGCACGGCGCCCTTTAACGCCTGCTCCATTGATTCGAGCGATTGCCCCGTCATCGCTAACACGCCGTCGCGCGCCAGGCGCACATCCGCACGCAGCAGTTCACCGTCGACCGTCGCGCCATACA
The DNA here is from genome assembly GCF_014268345.1 of Pseudomonas sp. SWRI18. Classification (NCBI taxonomy): domain Bacteria; kingdom Pseudomonadati; phylum Pseudomonadota; class Gammaproteobacteria; order Pseudomonadales; family Pseudomonadaceae; genus Pseudomonas; species Pseudomonas sp. SWRI18. Next base: position 24,601 of record NZ_JACCQQ010000003.1, on the reverse strand, counting down.
ACGCATTGCCAGCCAAGCCGATTCGCGCGAGCTGTACAGGTGCGCCGTTTTCATCAACCGGACGTACCACTGCCGAGTCTGCGCCATGAACATGCACAACCGACGCGCCCTGTGCCTGACTCAACACGACCGAGGCGCGCCCCTCTGCGCTGCTGTCCAGCGAACCCTGGGGGGTCTTCAACAACTGCCCCTCACGCGTCAGCCCGAGACGGCTGTACGCCTGGTTATCGGCGTCGGGCAACCAGGACAGGGCGAGCGGCTCAAAACGATAAAGACGCCCTTCCTCCAGCCGAAACTGTTTGCCCTCTGCGGTTGTTTGCACACCACTGATGCTCCCCAGATGCGCCCGGCCGGGAGTGCTTAAAGACGCTACCGAACCTTCGCCACCGGCCGTGTCAGGCAGGCTGCTTTTAAAGACCGCCGCAACGGCCGGCGTGGGCTGAATATGAAACAGGTGATGTCGCTCGTCCTTGAAACGCAATGTGTTGCTGCCCACGACAGGGCTGCCGTCAGCCACATAGTGCTTGTCCGGCGCGTTGAGGTGGCTGGCGATATCGCGCCCGACCAAGCTCCCGTCAGGCTCCAAGCGCCCGCCCTCCAGGCGGATATTGCAAAGCATTGAAGCGGCGTTCAGCGATTGATAGTGGGGTTGCGCCATGACGGGCACAGCAGCTTGATTGGAAGTCGAATTATCGTTTTTAACCGGCTTGAACGAGGGCTCGATAACGTCATGCAGCGACTTGATACCGTCTAATTTTCTATGCATAACAGACTCCGGAATCAGATTGATCACAGTTGACTTGTGGGCACCTGCATTGCGTTGGTTCCAGTGAAGAAAAACAAATCACCCCGGAACGCCCGATCCTCTGCTGCGGTAAAGTCCTCATGGAAAGGCCAGAACATTCTCAACATGAACGGAGTTCACCGCGTGCTTTCAATTTCCCACCGTCAACTGCCGATGATTGCCATAGCCCTGGCTCTGGTCGGCTGCCACCCCCCCATCGCTGAGCAACCGCCGGCACCGGAGCTGGGTTCGGGCTATCGCGCCAACCTCGCCCCCCGCCACGCCGAGCGCCATATGGCTGCTGCCGCCAACCCACTGGCCGCCGAAGCCGGGCGCGAGATGTTGCGCCAGGGCGGTTCGGCGATTGATGCGGCGATCGCGATGCAAGCGGTGCTGACCCTGGTGGAACCGCAGTCCTCCGGCATCGGCGGCGGTGCGTTCATCATGCTGTGGGACGGCGCAAACGTGCACGCCTATGACGGCCGTGAAACCGCACCGGCCGGGGCGACCGAACGGTTGTTCCTGACGGCCGACGGCAAACCGATGACGTTTGCCGAGGCGCAGATAGGCGGCCGTTCAGTCGGCACGCCTGGCGTATTGCGGGCGCTCGAACTGGCGCACAAAAAAACCGGCCGACTGCAGTGGGCCAAGCTGTTCGAACCGGCGATCCGGCTCTCGGAACAGGGTTTCGCCATTTCTGCGCGCCTGCACAGCCTGATCGCGGCGGATCGCTATATCGTGCAATCGCCCGAAATGGCCGCGTACTTCCTGAATGCCGATGGCACCCCGAAAGCCACCGGTACGCTGTTGAAAAATCCGGCGCTGGCAAGCGTGTTCAAACGCATTGCCAAGGAAGGGCCGGATGCGCTGTACCGCGGGCCGATTGCCGATGAGATCGCACGTAAAGTGCAAGGCCATCGCAACGCGGGCAGCCTGTCGCTCGCGGACCTGAAGGGCTACACAGCCAAGGAGCGCATGCCGCTGTGCACGGACTACCGGCAGTGGAGAGTCTGCGGCATGCCGCCGCCGTCATCGGGCGGGGTCGCTATCGCGCAAATCCTGGGTACCTTGCAGGCGCTGCAAGCCCGCGACCCGGCGCTGGCCATCGCCGCGATGCAACCGGTGAAAAGCCCATCGCCGGCCAGCCTTGAGCCGACAGCCGACGCCGTGCACCTGCTGGCCGAAGCGGGTCGCCTGGCCTTCGCTGATCGCGCGCTCTACGTTGCCGACGCCGATTTTGTCCCGGTGCCGGTCGCCGGCCTCATCGCCCCGGACTATCTGGCCAAGCGCGCTGCGTTAATCGGCGAGCGCAGCATGGGTATCGCCAAGCCGGGCTTGCCTGCGGGCATCCAGGTGGCGTACGCGCCGGATCGTTCGCCACTGCGCATCTCCACCTCGCAAGTGGTGGCGGTGGATGACAGGGGCGGCGCCGTGTCGATGACCACGACAGTGGAAGCGGCGTTTGGCGCCCATGTCATGGTTCAGGGCTTCTTGCTCAACAACCAGATGACCGACTTTTCGTTCATTCCCGCGGAAGATGGCCAGCCCGTGGCCAACCGTGTCGAGCCGGGCAAACGCCCGCGTTCGGCCATGGCACCGACGCTGGTGTTCGACCGCAAGAGCGGCGAGTTGCTGGCCACGCTCGGCTCGCCCGGCGGCTCGCAGATCATCGAGTACGTGAGCAAGTCCCTGGTGGCGATGCTTGACTGGAAACTCGACCCGCAAGCCGCAATAGGCCTACCCAACTTCGGCAGCCGCAACGGCGCAACCGAATTGGAAACCGGTCTGTTCAGCCCTGCGTTGAAACAGGCACTCAAGGACAAAGGCCATGCGCTGAACGAGATCGAGATGACCAGCGGCATCCAGGCCATCGTTCGAACACGGGACGCCCAGGGCAAGGTGTCGCTGATCGGCGGCGCCGACCCAAGGCGTGAAGGCGAAGCGGTCGGCGACTGAACATTTCATCCAACGGAGAAAGCGCCCGTGCAGCAGGCAGATAATCTCGGTGCCATCCTTGGCATCGACCACGGTTTTTGTTCGATCAATGATCCGCTGCGCCCGGCAGAGGTGTTCATCTGCAAACAGGTGCACAGCGCTTCGGTGATTAAATGGCAAGCGGGCCTGCAGCCCAATACGGTACAAGCGGATGGGGTGTTTACGAGTGAGCATCAGCCAATCGCGGTGATCACCGCCGATTGTTTGCCCATACTTATTGCCTCGCAAAACGGCGAGAAGGTAGCCGCTGTGCATGGCGGTTGGAAGGGCTTGCAGGCGGGGATAATCGCCAATGCCGTCAAGCGCTTTACCGATGCAGGCATTGCCACGGACCAGTTGCGAGTAGCGGTCGGGCCGTCGATCAAGCCATGCTGCTATGAAGTCAGCGCAGAGTTTGTTGCCCGGCTCCAGGCGGACCAGGGTCACTTGTGGCGCGATGGCCCAGCGCCGTGGACCACTGCGCAACCGACGCCGCTGCTGTCACCCGAAATAGCACCGCCCCATGCCAGGCAAGAAGGAAGTGCGTGGTTCGATTTGAGCGGGTATGGGGTGATGTTGCTGCAGGCGGCGGGCCTTCGGCGGGAGCAGATCGAGGTGAGTGAAATGTGTACTTACTGCACTTCACCAGCGTTTGCCAGCTACCGTCGCAGGACGCATCACCCGGAAGAAATGAAGACGCTGATCTATTCGTGGATTGCGCTCAGCCCTTGATAAACACGCGGTCTTCTGTAGTGAGCGGGCTTGCCCCGCGCTGGGTGGCGAAGCCGCCCCGTTAAAGCCACCGCCGACCTCCAGGTAGAGCCGGGTCGCCTGGTTGGGGCGGCTACGCCACCCAGCGCGGGGCAAGCCCGCTCACTACCATGCACGGTCAGCGATTCGCCACCAGGTGTGCACCGAAGAGCATGTAGCAACTCCCGGCAAAGCGGTCGAGCCACTTGCGCGAGCGGCTATAGAAATCGGCCATGCGCTCGCTGGAAAACACCAGGGCCACGCAGGAATACCAACTGAACGACAAGGTAGCCATGGTGATCACCGCCAGGGTCAGCAGCATCGGCGACGGTGATGGCGGCATGGTGGAGGCGAAGATGGTGGCAACAAACAGGGCCGCCTTGGGGTTGGACAGGTTACCCAGCAGACCCAGGCGCCAGGCGGAAAACAGCGAGCGCCGGGGTTGATCCGGCAGCACACTCTGGCCCATGGCCGGCGCCGAGCGCTTGAACAGTTTCAGCCCAAGGTAAATCAGGTAGCAGCCGCCGATGATCTTGAACGCCAGGTACAACATCGGTGCCGCGGTAAACAGCGACTTGATGCCCAGGCCGCCCGCCAGCCCCCACATGACTGTACCGGTGGCCACACCCGCCGACGCCACCACACCATGGCGGCGCGAACAGCTCGCGGCCAATTGCGCCGTATTGAAAAAGTTGGGGCCGGGCGTCACTACCGCCACCGTCCACAGCAAAGCCAGCGAAACCAGGGGCGCCACGTAGGCGGGGTTGAAAAATTCCATGGCAGGCAGCTCCATCAGCACAAGACACGAAAGGCGATCATAGGCCTGGTACCCGCCCTGCACAATCGTACAAGCCTCCCGCAGACAAGGGTTGTAGACTGGGCTAACGTGCTTCCAACTTCCTTTTTGTGACAAGTCACCATGGGCAAACCCACCGCCACCCTCGACTGGCTGCACCGCGCCCCGCATGCCAGCGGCCTGGACCGGATCGAGGCGTACTTTGCCGGCTTCGCCTTCGATCCGCACCGACATGACACTTACGCCATCGGGCGCACACTGACGGGCGTGCAGAGTTTTCACTATCGCGGCGCCATGATCCACAGCCTGCCCGGCACCACCATGGTGCTGCACCCCGATGAAACCCATGACGGCCACGCAGGCAGCGACGAAGGCTTCAAATACCGGATGATTTACGTGGAACCGTCACTGATCCAGCAGATCCTTGGCGGCAAGCCGTTGCCGTTTATCCCCAATGGCCTATCCACTGACCCCAGGCTGTTCCGTGCCAGCGAAGTGCTGCTGCAAAACCTGGATAATCCCCTCGACCCGTTGCAGGAGCAGGACGCACTGTTCGACCTGGCCCACGCGCTGAGCAACGTTTCGGGGGGCATCGTCAGCCGCAAGACCTTCGACTACGTTGCCGCCGAGCGCGCCCGGGAATTCATCCACGGCGCCCTGGGTCGCAGCATCACCCTGGATGAAATGGCCGACCACGCCGGCCGCGACCGCTGGGCCCTGTCGCGGGATTTTCGCGTGCTGTTCGGCACCAGCCCCTATCGCTATCTGACCATGCGCCGGCTGGACCTGGTGCGCAGCCTGCTGGCCCAGGGCCAATCGCTGGTTGATGCGGCGTTGACCGCTGGCTTCACCGACCAGAGCCATATGACCCGACAATTTCGCAGCACCTATGGCATGCCGCCTTCGCGTTGGGTGAAGATGCTCGGGCGCTGACAGAACCGCTGGGAGGGGGCCGTCAGTGTGGAAGCTGATGCCCATCAATCGGCTGGCCAATTGTGAGGAAATGCCCGCCCGCCACATGGTGCAAGGTGCGCCGTTGATCATGGCCTTCGAAGTGCCAACGGCCTTCGCTGAATACACGTTCGTCGGCATACGCCGCGACCACTTCGCCCAGGAACAGATCGTAGGTCTGCTGGATATGAGGCTCGGGCAACAGACGACACTCCAGCCAGGCCACGCAACCTTCCAGCAAGGGCGCCTCGGTATGTTCACCGATGAATGTCTGTAAGCCGTATGCAGCGAACTTGTCGGTTTCGGCACCGGTGGTATTACCCAGCGTCTGCACCAGATCGGCCTGTGCCGCACAGGGCACCTGAAGCACGAATGTGCCGGCGCCTTCAAGCAATTGGCGCGTCCAGGTGGCCTTGTCCAACACCACGGCGACTTTCGGCGGCTCGAAGTCCAGCGGCATCGCCCAGGCGGCCGCCATGATGTTGCGCCGGCCGTTGTGGGCGGCGCTCACCAGCACGGTCGGCCCGTGGTTGAGCAAGCGGTAGGCCTTGGACAGCGGAACGGGGCGACGGTGATGGGCTGGGCTCATGGTTGAAAAGACTCTGCAGAAAAAATAAACCCTACGATACCCGATGACCCCGGCGCGCGAGTATCGGAGCATGACGGGGTCCGGTACGTTGCTGCTTTGGCACTTCTTGACTCAAGGCTCAGGCCTTTAACGTGTGGCGCTTGCCAAACAACGCCACGCTCACCACCCCCACCGTCCCCATCACCGAGCAATAAATCACGCAGATCCACGGGCTGGTCGGCATCAGTGCAATCAACAGCAGCGGTGTGGTGCTGGCCCATAGTGCGTAGGCGATGTTGTAGGTGAAGGAGATTCCCGACACGCGCACCTGCGCCGGAAACAACCCGACCATCACCGACGGCACCGCGCCCACCACGCCGCAACCGAGCCCGGCCAAGGCATACGCCGCGCCCAGCCATACGCCGCCGCTGATGAGGCTGGCGTACAGAACCGCAATCCCCATCGGCAGCAACAGGCTGTAGACGAGTACCGCGCGCCAGGCACCGATGCGGTCGACCAGTAACCCGGCGAGTACGCAGCCGATATTCAGGAACACGATGCCCAAGGCACTCAGAGCAAAAGTGTGGCTGGGGCTCATGCCGAAGGTTTTCTGCATCATGGTGGGGGTAATGACGACCAGCACCACCACGGCCGAGGTGAGTACGCAGGTGAGGATCATCGCCGGCAGCAACACGGCGCGGTGGTCACGCAATACGGTGCGCAACGGCAGCTCGGCGGCTGCCTGGCGACGGGCCTGCATGTCGAGGAATACCGGGGTTTCGCTGAGCCAGCGTCGCAGCCATACGCCGATCACGCCAAACACACCGCCCAACAGGAAGGGAAAGCGCCAGGCGTAGTCGAGGATTTCGGCGGGGGTGAAGACTTGCGCCAGTAAGGTGGCAGTGAGTGCACCGAGCAGGTAGCCGAACGTCAGGCCGGCTTGCAGGAAGCCCAGGGCGTAACCGCGATGATGGGCAGGAGCGTGTTCGGCAACGAAGGTCCAGGCGCTGGGCACTTCTCCGCCCACTGCCGCGCCTTGCAGCACGCGCAGCGCCAGCAGGATCAGCGGCGCGAAATAGCCGATGTGCGCGTAGGTGGGCATGATCCCGATCAACAGGCAGGGCAACGCCATCATCAGGATGCTCAGGCTGAACACACGCTTGCGTCCCAGGTGATCGGCGAAATGCGCCATCAGGATGCCGCCCAGCGGACGCGCCAGGTAGCCGGTGACGAAGATGCCGAAGCTTTGCAGCAGGCGCAGCCACTCGGGCATTTCGGGCGGGAAGAACAGTTGGCTCAGGGTCAGCGCGAAAAACACGAAGATAATGAAATCGTAGATTTCCAGGGCACCGCCCAGGGCGGCCAGGCCCAGGGTTTTGTAGTCGGAGCGGGAAAAACGCTGCGCCTGTGAGGAAAGGGTGGCAGTCATGTGGAGGCTCGGCAGACAAACAAAATGGCGTGCAGGTTATGAGCTGAGACAAGTGATGGCAATCACGACAGATATATTTGTTTTCCTCATGGATCGATGAAGATAACTGCATTCCCATATCAAGGGCGGTAGCGGAACATGCCGTGAAACTGCCAACACCATAATAAAGACAAGAGGAAAGACTCGTGCCCGATGCTATCGAAGAAAGCCGCTATGCCCGATTTGCCCTGCGCTGCTCCAACTTCGCCGAACGCTGGTTTCCAGACTCCTGGGTGTTTGCCGCCCTCGCCGTGATCATTGTCGCCGTGGCGACCCTCGGCATGGGCGCCGCACCCGCCGAGGCGGCCAAGGCCTTTGGCGACGGGTTCTGGAGCCTGATCCCCTTCACCATGCAAATGGCGTTTGTGGTGATCGGTGGTTATGTGGTCGCCAGCTCGCCGCCAGCCGTAAAGCTGATTGATCGCCTGGCGCGTATCCCGAAGAACGGCCGGTCGGCCGTTGCCTGGGTGGCGCTGATCTCCATGGTCGCGTCCTTGCTGAACTGGGGCCTGTCCCTGGTGTTCGGCGGTTTGCTGGTGCGGGCGCTGGCGCGTCGTACTGATTTGCGCATGGATTACCGCGCTGCCGGTGCCGCGGCCTATCTGGGGCTGGGTGCGGTGTGGGCATTGGGGCTGTCGTCGTCGGCCGCGCAGTTGCAGGCCAACCCCGCCAGCCTGCCGCCGTCGATCCTGTCGATTACAGGCGTGATCCCGTTCACTGACACCATTTTCCTGTGGCAATCCGGCGTGCTGTTGCTGGCGCTGATCGTGGTGTCGCTGATCATCGCCTACGCCACCGCGCCCGGCCCGAACAGCGCGCGCGACGCCAAGGCCTGTGGGGTAGACCCCGCGTTCAACCTGCCCAAGATACAAGCGCCGACCCGGCCGGGCGAATGGCTGGAACACAGCCCGCTGCTGACCATCCTGCTGGCTTGCCTGGCGGCCGGTTGGCTGTTCCATGAGTTCTCGACCAAGCCGGCGATCAGCGCGATCTCGGGGCTGAACACCTATAACTTCCTGTTCATCATGGTGGGTGCCCTGCTGCACTGGCGCCCGCGCAGCTTCCTCGACGCCGTCGCCCGAGCGGTGCCAACCACCACCGGCGTGCTGATCCAGTTCCCGCTCTACGGGTCGATCGCTGCGCTGATGACCGTGGTCAAGGGCGGCGACGGCCAGACCCTGGCCCACCACATTTCGACCTTCTTCACCTCCATCGCCTCTCACGACACCTACGCGCTGCTGATGGGCGTGTACTCGGCGGTGCTGGGTTTCTTTATCCCCTCGGGCGGTGGCAAATGGATCATCGAAGCGCCCTATGTGATGCAAGTCGCCAATGACCTGCAATACCACCTGGGCTGGGCGGTGCAGATCTACAACGCGGCCGAGGCACTGCCGAACCTGATCAACCCGTTCTATATGCTGCCGCTGCTGGGGGTATTGGGCTTGAAGGCGCGGGACTTGATCGGGTTTTCGTTCGTGCAGTTGCTGGTGCATACGCCGCTGGTGTTGTTCCTGCTGTGGGCGCTGGGGACGACGTTGAAGTATTTGCCGCCGGTGATGCCTTAATCAACGGTTGAAGCACCTGTTGTACGGTTCGCTGTCATACCGGACGCGCCTCGGCCAAGACTTTTGCGCGAAACTTCAAAGGTAAATCGGCAGGCGTCAGTAAATCCACATTGACGCCAAGCAGATCCTCAAGCTCTACCTGAAGTCCACCGAGATCAAAAAGCGTGGTTCCCGGCGGAGCATCGACTAATAAATCCAGATCGCTGCCTTCTTGGTCGGTTCCCAGTAACACAGACCCAAATACTCTGGGGTTTGAGATGCGGAAACGACCGACGACTTCTCTGACGGCGGCCCGCTGTAGGTCAAGGGCGGTTGAAGGTTTCACGGTTCGCCTCGATGATGTCCAGTATCGATCCAGTCTAGCAGCGCCAGCCGGCTGTAGACATATGCGTAACGCTCAGATGAGGTATCCGGGAGATTCGGCAAAATTCGTTGAAACATCTGAGCCAGTATTAATCGACAAGCTTGAAAGTCACTTTTCTGAATCAACATATGGGCTTATCGCACTTGAATCGACGGCAACCCCTGACTCCCCCCGCCAAGACCTTTGATTAACCTGATTCGGATTCCCATCCACAGCCATCAAGGACAATCCGATGACGCCGCTATCCAAATCGCTGGAAGAATTAATCACTGAAATCTACAAGGACGATCACGTCTCGGTCACTGAGTACAGGGCCTTGCGGGACGATGCCGATCGCCGCATGGCCACCGTTATCAAGGAGTTCGGCCTGCATAACAACGTGACCGCCTTTCAGAAATCGATCGACGTGGCCATGCAGCTATTGCAGACCAGTGTCATTGATTCCAAAAAGGCCAAGCTCACCGGCACCGGCGAGGCCATCGTGAAGGACGCGGTGACGGCGCAGGTGGAGTACTTGCGTGCCGGCAGCCAGTTGGCGCTGCGCCTGCTGTGATCGGCTGATTCAAATCTCTGTCTTCGATCCGTCACATTCCATTGCTACCGTCCTGCGAAACATCTTGCAACAACTCGCCAGGAACTCCCCGCAATGAGTGACGATCACGAAGACCGCTCTTCCTCCGATGCCGCGGGCCAACCGCCGGTAGACACCAGTCGCCGGCGTTTCCTGGGGGGCGCCGCGGTATTGGGGGTCGGCGCAACCTTGAGCGCCTGCGGCAATACCAGCGAAACGCCCGGCAAACCGGACGCGCGGCCGCTTACCCCGCAAGAACTGGACAAGGCCTTGCGCGAGCAGGTGAAAACGGTGGTGGTGATCTACGCCGAGAATCGCAGCTTCAACAATCTGTTCGCCGATTTCCCCGGCGTGGAGAAACCGCTGTCTGCACTGTCCCCCGCCGACGCACAGCAACGCGACCGTGACGCCAGCGTACTGAACACCCTGCCGCCTGTCTGGGGTGGGGTGTTGCAAGTCGGCCCGCAGACGGTGGACGGGGTGACCTATGCCAGTGGAGCGCAATTCCAGGAAAACCTGCCCAACGCACCGTTCGCGCTCAAGGGCCCCAACGCCGAAGACCTGCCCTTGAGCCTGGTCACCCGCGACTTGTGGCACGTGTTCTATCAGAACCAGATGCAGATCAACGGCGGCAAGAACGACAACTTCGTGGCCTGGGCCGATTCCGGCGGCCTGGTGATGGGCCATTACGCCCAGAGTCGTTATTCCCTGCGCCTGTGGGACGTGGCCAAGGAGTTCGTGCTCTGCGACAACTTCTTCCAGGGGGCCTTTGGTGGCTCGTTCCTCAATCACCAATACCTGATCAGCGCTACCGCGCCGGTTTATCCGAATGCCGCTCAATCGGTGGCCAAAGCGCAGATCGCCACGCTGCAAAGCGATGACCCCAACGACCCGCGCCTCAAACCGCTGGACACGTCCCCGGCCAGCGCAATGACGGGGCCGCCGCAGTTCGGCCCCAGCGCCCTGACGCCGGATGGCTACGCGGTGAACACCCTGGCGCCGCCCTACTGGCCGACCTGGATTCGCGACCCGCAAAACCCGGATTATTCCAAACCGGACCTGCCCAACGTGCTGGTGCCGCAGACCCACGAACACATCGGCGACAAATTGTCGAAAAACAACGTCGACTGGGCGTGGTACGCCGGCGCATGGCAAGCGACCCTGGACCAATTCAAGGATTCGGGCGGCATTCCGAAGATTCCGAACTTCCAGTATCACCACCAGCCGTTCAACTACTTCAAGCAACAGGGCCCGCAGAACCGCGCCGAGCGCGACAAGCGCTTGCGCGATGGCGGCTTGGGTGATGAGGCCGTTACCAACAAATTCTTTGCCGATGCCCAAGCTGGCAAGTTGCCCGCCGTCACCTTCTACAAGCCCCAGGGCAACCTGAACATGCACGCGGGCTATGCCGACGTCGCCTCGGGCGACCGTCATATCGTGCGGGCCTTGAAGGTGCTGCAAGAAAGCCCGCAGTGGCCAAACATGGTGGTGGTGGTGACCGTCGATGAAAACGGCGGCTGGTGGGACCACGTCGCACCGCCCAAAGGTGACCGGTGGGGCCCGGGCACGCGGGTTCCGGCGCTGGTGGTGTCGCCGTTCGCGCGCAAAGGCACGGTGGACCATACGGTGTATGACACGGCTTCAATCCTGCGCCTGATCACCCGCATATTCCAGCTGGAAACACTGGACGGCCTCAAGCAGCGGGATGACGCGATGATTGCCCGCGGCCAGAAACCCATGGGCGACTTGAGCAACGCCTTGCAGTTCAGCCTGTAGGTTTTCTTATCCAATAACGACATGCCTGATGATTTATAACGCGCCTTTGCTGGTCAGCCGCTACTGTGTGGAGGTGGGCTTTCACCCCGCGCAGACGGGCTTTCGCTGACAAGGAAACAACCAATGTTCAAACCGACCAGGCTGTGTTGCACCCTGGCCGCACTGATGGCGAGTGCGGTCGTACAGGCCGACATTGAGGTACCTCTGGGGAGCACGCAGCGTGTAACCCAACTGTTCGCCTACCCTAATAACTGCAATGTGATCTGCTTTCGGCCATGGACGCTGGAACAGACTGTCGAGCATTATCTGAACCAGAGCCTGCAACGGGACGGGTACAGCCGAGCGAAAGTCAGCGTCAAGACTCTGGACGGCAAGGTATCAGCGATTTTCAGCGGTGTGCCCGACAGTTACGGCCAGCCCCTGACCCGATTGCTCGATACCGCCGACCTGGCCTATCAAGGCGCCAGCCGGCTCAACAGCGACGGCAAGTGGGCTTACAACTGGTACCTGTTTCTGCCACTGGGCATGGCCCTGGAAAATCGCAAAAGCATCGAGTTGCTGCATTTCCCGCCCGATTATTCACTGACCCAAGCGCAGGATTACCTGGAATCGGCCACCACCGACCGCTGGGCAACGCTGCTCGCGGATAATGGCGTGCCTGCCACTGAAACCCCGACTTACCAGACCATCATCGATATCGCGCCCATCGCCGCGCCGTCCAACGCGGGCAAGGACCTGGAAACCGTCTACAGCTACTTCACCGATTACCAGACGCGCATGGTCCAGGAGCTGAGCCTGTCCGACAAAGGGGCGTTACCGATGGTGGCCTTTGGCGCGCCGGTGCGCAATTGGATCAAGCAACAGTACGGGCAGACGGTGGGTGTATTGAGCCTGGTGCAGATCAGCCCGGCAGCGGGCAAAACCGTGTCCGTGCTGGGGGCGAACCACCCGAGCTACATCTGGTATGCCGCAAGCCCCGATACCTACGAGGGCAACGAGCAGAAAGCCGACGAGGCCGGCTTGAAGGTGATGGGCCAGGATTTGAGCGCCGCCTGCTGGCAGGCCGGCATGGGCCAAAAACCCGAGAGCGACCCGAATGTAACGCTCAAGGCGTGCATGAACACCTGGCAGGTCACGCGCAAAGAGCAGACCTGCGAATTGTTCTACACCTCGGTGCGCAACCTGTCCCCGGGAGAGGCAAATGCCAAATGCGCCACGCCTGGGATCAAGACCCAGTTGAAACAACTGAAGAACCCTGCTCCCATTCCAGCCACGGCGATCCCGGCGCTGTAGCTGCAGGGGCTGCGCTTGCTGGAACACAAGCGCAGCCGCGTCGGCTCTTAGACTTCACCCAACGGACGCAGGCGATACTGCGGCGGCAACTGCTCGAAACCACTGATGGTGGTGTTCAAGCTCTTCCAGCGCCCGTCCTTGATGCCGTAGATGCAGCCGTGGATCGACAGGCTCTGCCCACGGTGCCAGGCGTTTTGCACAATGCTGGTGTGGCCGACATTGGCGACCTGCTGGATCACGTTCAACTCGCACATGCGGTCGACGCGTTCTTCTTCGGTCGGCAGTTGGGCCAGTACGTCACGGTTTTCGTAATAGAGGTCGCGGATGGTACGCAGCCAGCCGTCGATCAGGCCGAACTGACGGTCCTGCATCGAAGCCCGCACGCCGCCGCAGCCATAGTGGCCGGTGACAAGGATGTGCTTGACCTTGAGCACGTCCACCGCGTACTGAATCACCGAGAGGCAATTGAGATCGGTGTGCAGCACCACGTTGGCCACGTTGCGGTGTACGAACAGATCACCCGGCAGCATGCCGACGATCTCGTTGGCCGGTACGCGGGCGTCGGAGCAGCCGATCCACAGGTATTCCGGGGTTTGCTGGCGGGCGAGCTTGGCGAAGAATTCGGGATCTTCCTGTTTGATCGCGTCCGCCCAGCGTTCATTGTTATCAAGCAGGTCTTGTAATTCGTTCATCAGGGAAAGCCTCAGGAATGATGCGCAGTTTTGTGACTGACAACCCCTCGTCCGGGTCACGCCGAGCTGCAATTAGCTTGAATCTTTAAGGCGCTACAACGGTCCACACACTATAAGCCCCACAGTATGAGGATTGGCCATGACTGAATCACGACGTCCCTACGGCGCCACGCAGCCCGAACCGATTGATGACAACGAAGATCGCATGGGTTCGATGCGCGAGCTGGATTTTGACCAGGAAGATCAGACGGCGGAAATCGGCGATGAGATCCCGCCGGGTGAGCGCGAGCAGCTGATGCCCGACGAGCGGGTGCGCGAAGCCGGGATGACCGGTGCGTCGGTCGCCGACCACGAATCGACTGACGATGACATGAGCCCCGAGACGCTGATCCGCGAAGACGGCGCGCGCGATGCACGGGAAGAAGGGGAAGACGGTCCGGCGGATTACGATCTAAGCGTTGTAGATGAAGATGACATTGGCGGCGGGAATGGATTGGATGAGGCCGAACTGGCCGACCTGGATCCTGTAAACGGTAACCGCTGACACACCGCAGAACTCATTGTAAAAAAGGCCCCTGTGGGAGCTGGCTTGCCTGCGATTGCATCACCTCGGTCTCACTGAAACACCGAGGTGCTTGCATCGCGGGCAAGCCCGGCTCCCACAGGTACTGGGGTGTCCAAGGGTTTTACATGTTTAATCAACAAGGGTGCAGGCCATGACAACCGCATCTTCGCGGCCACCCACGGCCGGATAATAGTCGCGGCGACGGCCAATTTCGTTGAAACCATAACGTTCGTACAAACGGAACGCCCCGGTATTGCTGTCACGCACTTCCAGGAAGCATTCCCGCGCATTCGCAGCATAAGCGCGGGACATCAAATGCTCCAACAGCGCCAGGCCAAGCCCCCTGCCCTGGTTTTCCGGCTTCACGGTGATGTTCAACAAATGCGCTTCATCGAGGATGATCTGCACCACACCGTGCCCCACCTGCTGCTCGCCTTCGAACATCAGCCAGATCTGATATTTGCCCAACCCGTCGAGAAAGATCCCACGGGTCCAAGGGTGGCTGAACGCCGCGTATTCGATTTTCAGCACGGTATCGAGGTCGGCCTCGGTCATCGGGCGGAAAGATAAAGCCTCACTCATCGGTTGTTTTCCAGCGCGCCATCAGCCGGCGCATGGCTTGCCAGACATCAGCCTTACGCTGTGGCTCTTCCATTAATAATTCCAGGCCCGGCAGGGCCCATACCGAGCCCAGGCCTTCGACCTGCAGCTCGCGGTACCAGGCTTCGGCATTCGCTTGGCCGGCAAACCGCACGGCGGGCAGACCGATCAGCCACAGGCACACGCAGGGTTCGTCTTCCAGGCGCGCCGACACAAAGCCTTGCACAAAATCACGCGCAGCTTCCGGGCCCTGGTCCATGGTGCCGCGCACCAGCAATGGCCAGCGCACCGGGTCGCCGACGATTTGCGGGCTGTCGGGCAAGCCGGCGGCGCGCAGCATGTCCTTGAGCAGCATGTAGGCGGGGTCACGGGTCTGGAAGCGTTCACCGGTGGGCAACTCCACCAGCAGCAGGCAGCGCCCGGCGCGCAGCAATTGCAGGGCGAAACGCGGTGGCGGCACCACTGGCGCCTTGACCACCGTGGCAGCCTCTTCGGCCACCACGGCCGCCTTGGCCAGCGGCGATGGGCGCGGTACTTCGATTTTCGCGCGCTCGACCACAGGGCGTGACTCGGGCACCGGCTTGACCACCGCGACCGGCGCGGCCGCTTCCTCGCCCGACACCTGGAACGCCTCTTCGGGCTCAAGCGCCTGCAACAGCTCGGGCCGCGACGGCGCGGCAAACGGCAGTTCGGTGCGGGGCAGCCAGTTGACCACCTGCATGGCGGTCAAGTAAGCGCGACGTCGGGACTCGGTAAGCACAGCTCGGCCACTTGCGGATAACTAAAGAGCGGGGATTCTACCGCTGTTCGGCAACAATCGCCCACTGCACACTGACCGGCTGTGGATAAATCCCGCGCTCGATGCAGTACAATCGCGACTTTTAATCGCTAACCAGCCGGCCATCCCCATGATCGAACCCAAGCGCGTCCTGCGCGCCCTCGCCGAACACTGGGCCTTGCTCGAGCCACTGTGCGAACACTTCGACCAAGGCACCCTGAGCCTTGGCGAACTGCGCGCGCAACTGGCCGCCCAACAACTGGACAGCACGCCACAGGACATTACCAGCCTGCTGGACGTGTGGATTCGCCTGGACATTCTGGTGCCTGTCGCCAAGAGCCCGAACCGTTTCGAGCTCAACGCGCAGATCCACGACTTCCTGGCTTACCTTCGCAAGGAGCACCGGCTTGGCCTGTGCCTGGAGATCGAAGCCTACCTGCGCCACCTAGAGCGCCTGGCCGGTTACATCCAGGATGCCTTCGATATCCGCGATGGCCACGACCTGGCCCGCCAACTGCGCCTGCTGGATATGCGTGTGCGCGACGTGCTGAAAAAACTCGCCAACGACGAACAGGCCCTCGCCGCCGTGGCCGACCGCGCCAAGACCAGCGACCGCCAGATCCCGTTGCGCCAGCGCTACGCCGAAGTATTGGCGACTTGGGACGAATACGTCGAACCGATGATCCAACTGGTTAATGCCGACGGCGCCTTCGAGCAAGGCGTGCGCAAGGTCGAGAATGTGCTGCTGCGCATGCTCACCGAGCAGCAACGCCTCGGCCACCTGGTGGATGACGACATGCTGCTGCGCACCCACGCGCGCATCCTCGAAATGCAGACCAGCGCCCAGTTGACCTTGCGTCATGCGCGCGAGTTGCTGTTGCCGTTGCGCGAAGAAGCGCGCCGGCACAACGCCGTGACCCGTGGCGCGGCGCTGGCCCTGTCGGCTATCCGCCGCAAAGGCCTGGACGCGGTGCCGCAAGCGGCGATGCCGATGTTCACCCGCCCGCAAAGCACCTTCCTCGGCAGCGCGAGCCAGGTGGAAGCCTATGTGTATGCCCTGGCGAATTTCGAGCCGAAACCGGCGCGTTTCCCCAAGGCGCACAAATCCCACAAGGGCGAAGCCCAGCGTGCGCCGCGCACGGTCAAGGAAATGCTCGAACGCTGCGAAGACGCGCTGCCGATGCCGGACCTGATGACCTGGCTGCTGGAGCAGGAACCGGACGGCGCCACCGACGAATTGCTGTACTGGTTCTCGCGCCTCTCGCGTGAAAAACGCTTCAAGCGCGAACGCCTGGAACGCCGCGATTACCACACCCACGAGCATCAGGTCAGCCTGCGCTCATTCGCCCTGCTCCCGGCCAGCACCGACGCCGCCGAGAATACTGCGAGCATCCCCTATGCATCTTGATCTATCCGAACTGTCCCAGCTGGCGCCGATCTTTCGCGAGCTGTTCAAGGGTTACCACGTCAGCCGACGTGATCCGGAGCTGTACGCGCAGCTCTCAAACTTCCAGGACCAGTACCGCACGCTGTTCAAGGCCTTGGGCTTTGAGCTGGTGTGCGATACCCGAGGTTTCTACTACTTCGTGCCGGACTCCGCGATTGCCAGCGCGCAGGTGAACAAAACCGCCCAGCGCCTGGCGTTGTTCACCTTCATTCTCGTTGAGCACCTGGCCGACCAGGGCCGCGACCCGATCGCCGTGCTTGACGGCGGCAGCCTCGGCCGCGATGAGCTGCCGTCCCTGCTGGAGAAGTACCGCGACCTGTTTATGCAGGCCGAGGTGCAGACCCAGGAAGAGCTCGAAGAAAAAATCATGCGCCGTATGACTCAGCTGGGTTTTGCCAGCGAAGACAACGGCATCTACCGCTTCCTGCCGCCGATGCACCGTTTCCTCGATGTGTGCCTGTCGGTGCAGCAGGACCGCGACCTGGCCGCCAGCGTACACAGCGTATTGCCATTGCCTGCGCCGGTGATCATCGATGAAGACAGCGATGAGAAATTGCTGAAGACCGATGATCCGCTCGATCTGAGTGACTTTGCGGACGAAAGCGAAGAAGACGCCATGGCCCGCGCCATTGCCGAAGAACAGGAGACCGACGCATGAGCAAGGAACGCTACGGCATCCGCCGCTTCGCCCTATTGAACACCGCCGGCTACAGCCTGGGTTTGTTCCCGCTGGAAGAACCGCTGTCGGTGTATGGCGCCAACAACCTGGGTAAATCCGCGTCGATCAACGCCTTGCAGTTCCCGATCCTGGCGCGCATGTCGGACATGAGTTTCGGCAAGTACACCCTGGAGCAATCCCGGCGCTTCTACTTTGCGACCGACACCAGCTACATCCTGGTGGAAGTTTCGCTGCCTCACGGCCCGCATGTCATCGGCGTGGTCGGGCGCGGCCCGGGCGGTGGTTTCGGTCACCAGTTCTTTGCCTATGCCGGCAAGCTGGACCTGGCCCATTACCAGAAAAACGACACGTGCCTGCGCCAGAAAGAGCTGTTCACCAACCTTGAACGCGAAGGCCTCAAAGCTTACGAACTCAAGCCTGATGAACTGCGGCGCTTGCTGGTGGGCGGCCACACGTCGATCCCGCTGGACCTGACGCTGATTCCGCTGCGCTCTACCAGCGAACAAAGCCTGAAGACCTTCCGCGCGCTGTTTATCAACTTGCTGCACATGCGCGAAATCACCGCGGCCAAGCTCAAGCAATTGTTCCTGGACGCGTTTGAACACAGCCTGCGTTCCGGCAGTGTTGATTACATCGCCGCGTGCGAAGAAGCCTTCCGCGATGTACGACGCATGGAGCAGGACTACAACTCGCTGGTGGCCGCCGGGCCTTTGGTCGAGGCGCTCGCAAACGGCGTGAAACAACGCGATATCTTGCGCGGCAAGCTGCATCGCCTGTCACCGCTGCTGGATTCGCTGCTGGGCACCTGGTCGGACTACGCCAGTGCGCGCAAGGAAGAGCTCACCATCCAGGCCGAGCACTATCGCAACGAGCAGGATGCGCTGCAGAACGACCAGCGTGGCGGCACCCAGGAGCTGATGCGCCTGGAGCGCGAGATCAGCGGCATCCAGCGCTGGCTGGGCGAGCTGTCGGTGCTCAAACACCGCTTCGCCTTGGTCGATGACGTGAAGGTGCTGGAGCAGCAACTGCTGGCGGCCAAGGATGCCCACGATGAACTGGCCGGCGCCCTGGCGCAATCCCGGCAGTTCAGCGCCGAGGATCTCGACGAGCGTTTGCGCGACCTGGAAAAACGCCTGAAATCGGTCAAGCAGCAGCTTGATCATGCCGACAACAACAGCTACGCCAAGCTGCGGGAAGAGTTCTCACAGCCGGATGTTGAACGTCTGATGCGTCTGTTCAACAGTTCGCTGTTCAGCCTGCCGTTGGGCGCGCAGGGCATCACGCTGGACGAGGAAGGCCGGTGGGTCAAATCCCTGGAGCTGATTCTCGATGGTTTCAAAGGCGAGCGTTTTGAAGTGCCGGGGCTGGCCATCGACCTCTCGCATATCGAGCCGCCGGCATTGCAGGCGCTGGCCGATCGCGCGGCGTTGCGTGACCAGAAAGAGCGCCTGGAAAAAGAGCTCAAGCAACTCAAGACTCAGCAGGCCGTAGCCTCCGACCGCGCCGCGAGCAAGACCCAGACCGAAGCGCTGTACCAGCAGGTACTCGACGCGCAGAAGGCTTTGGAAGACTTCCGCCGCGCACAAACCCTGAGTGCCGAAGAAGGCGAGAAACTGGAAACCCTGGCGCAGATGGAAGCGGCGCAAGATGAGTTGAAGCGTTCCAGCGATGCCTTTACCGAGCGCGTTCAGCAACTGTCGGCCAAGCTGCAATTGGTTGGCCGTCAGATCGGCGATATGGAAGCCAAGCAACGCACGCTGGATGACGCGCTGCGCCGTCGTCAGTTGCTGCCGGCGGATTTGCCGTTCGGCACGCCGTTCATGGACCCGGTCGACGATTCCATGGACAACCTGCTGCCGCTGCTCAATGACTATCAGGACAGCTGGCAAGGTTTGTTGCGCGCCGATGGCCAGATCGAAGCGCTGTATGCGCAGGTGCGCCTCAAGGGCGTGGCCAAGTTCGACAGCGAGGACGACGTTGAGCGTCGCCTGCAACTGCTGATCAACGCTTATGCACACCGTACCGATGAAGCCCTGACCCTGGGCAAGGCGCGCCGTGCAGCCGTCACCGATATCGCCCGGACCCTGCGCAATATCCGTAGCGACTACGACAGCCTTGAGCACCAGTTGGCGTTGTTCAACCGCGAGATCAACAAGCGCCAGGTGTCCAACCTGCAAAGCTTCCGTATTGTGCTGGCGCCGAACAAGGAAGCGCTCAAGCATATCGACCAGATCATCCACAGTGCCGGTCAGTATGAAGAAGGCGAGACGCTGTCGGTGTTCGACCTAAGCCATAGCGCCGAGCAGGACAACAAGAACGAAGAAGCCAAGGAGTACCTGGCGCGCCTGGTAGCTGCCAACCATAACCAGTTGGGCCTAAAGGATTTGTTCGAACTGGCGTTCGAGATCACCAAGGTAAACGGTCAGCCGGTGATTCATACCGATATCGATGGTGCGGCGTCCAACGGCACCACCATGACCATCAAGGCGCTGACCAACATGTACTTGTTGCTGCACTTGATGGATCGCGACCAGGCCGGGCGTGTGCGTTTGCCGTACTACCTCGATGAGGCGGCGGACATCGATGAGAAGAATCAGGCGGCGTTGTTGGAAACCAGTCTGCAGCTGGGCTTTGTGCCGATCCTTGCCAGTGTGAAGCCACAGGTGTCTGCCCAGGTGGCGATCGACCTGGAAGGCGGCAGCGGGCCGAACGGGATTTATATCGATGAGGCGGATTGGAAGTATATTCGTCGTCACGATGGGGTGAAGGCCACGGTGAACGTGCAGGCGGACGAGCCGGAGTTGGATGAGGTCTGATCGGTTGCACTGAAATGCGAAAGGCCCCTGGGTGAGAACCCAGGGGCCTTTTTTGTTGTCTGTGCCGGCCTATTCGACTTGCTCGCGAAGGGCGCGCCTCGGGCTATTTTCCGAGTGAGATTTTAGGCGCCCAGGTCAGCCATTCCTCTTCAAACTTGTCGAACAGCGGGAAAGTTTGCTGGGGCCGGGCGGCATTGCCCAT
Organism: Pseudomonas sp. SWRI18; assembly: GCF_014268345.1. NCBI lineage: Bacteria > Pseudomonadati > Pseudomonadota > Gammaproteobacteria > Pseudomonadales > Pseudomonadaceae > Pseudomonas > Pseudomonas sp. SWRI18. The sequence goes on along the minus strand of NZ_JACCQQ010000003.1, from coordinate 3,962 downwards.
GCGCTCGCCGTCGGGCGTGGCGAAGGCGATGCCACCGGCAACCAATGTTTCCAGGGACTCGGTACGCACCGTCGCGCCTTTGAACAGACCGAAGTCGAGGCCAAAGCCGCTGGTGTTCCAGAAGCGGCTGCCGCTGCGTACCAACGGCGCGTACTTGGGCTCGATCAGGATGTGGATCAATACGCGGTCGGCGGTCTGGCCCAGCTCATAGCCGGTCACTTTGCCCACGGTGACTTCACGATAGGTGACGGGTACGCCTTCCTTCAACGAGCCACGGCGTGCGGCGCTGAGTGTCAGGCGCAGGCCCGCTTCCTGACGGACGGCCTCAGGGGGCTGATCCAGCGCAACGAAGCTCTTCTGCGGGCCGGCGCTTTTGGCAGCCGGTTGCACTTCGATGTATTGCCCGGTGACCAGGGTTTCCAGGTTGGAGGTTTTCATCAGCCCCAGCTCAGGCTTGACCACCCAGAATTGACTACCAACGCGTGCAATACGATCGGCTACCTGGGTAATACGTGCGCTGAGCAGCACCGACTGCATGTCGGCACTGAGGTCGACGCGTTCAATCTTGCCCACGTCCAGACCTTTGAAACGCACCGGCGTGCCAGGGCGCATGCCGTCGGCGCGGTCAACTTTGATGGTCACCAAGGTGCCGTGCTGGTTGGCGGCTTCGCGGTCGGCGAACAGGCGGAAACGCGGGATGCGCTTTTTCAGCGGGACGTTTGGTTCCGGCGTTTCAAAGGCAATACCGCCGGCCATCAGACTCGCCAGGGATTCACTCTTGACCTGAATACCGCCGGTGAGGCCGCCAGTCAGGGTCACGCCGCTGGCATTCCAGAAGCGCGTCGAGCCGTTGACCAGGTTTTCGTATTCCTTCTCGATGTGGACGCCGATCACCAATTGCTTGTTCTTGCGCGAGAACTGGTAACTCTGTACCGAGCCGACCTTGACCTGCTTGTAGAGGATGGGGCTGCCAACGTCCAGGGAACCGAGGTTGTCGGTGAGCAGCACCATATGCAGGCCTGGGGAGCGCAGGTCCAGGGGCGGCGCCTTGGCGCGGGCGACGTACTCGCGTTGTGGAGCGGTGCCTTTGTCGCCGGGACGAATGGCGATGTAGTTACCCTTCACCAAGGCTTCAAGCCCGGTGATGCCGGCCAGGGAAATAGACGGTTTGACTACCCAGAATTGAGTGTCCTGGACCAGGTAATCCTCGGCCAGCGGATCAAGGGTAAGCTCTGCGTTGGCGCTGGAAAGGTCGGGGTTGATCTTCAGGGTTTTCAGGCTGCCGACCTGAATGCCTTTGTACATCACAGGCGTGCGGCCGGCCTGCAGGCCCTCGAAGTCGGTAAGTTTGACCTTGACCCGGATGCCCGCCGCGGCTGCGTCAAAATCTTCGTACAGGCGGAAAGGCAGGCTCGGATCGGTCGGCGGACTGTCCTTGCGGTTCTCCGGCGTGGCGAACGCGATACCGCCGGCGACGATGCTGGAGAGTGATTCGCTACGCACTTTCACGCCGGAGAGGTTGGCGTCGATGCTGATGCCGCTGGCGTTCCAGAACCGCGTGTGTTTGCGCACCAGGCTGGCGTAGGTCGGTTCGATATAAAGCTTGATCTCGACGGTGCTCTGGTCTTCGGAAAGCAGGTAGCTTTTAACCTGGCCCACCTGGATCTGCTTGTAGAACACCGGGCTGCCACGGTTGAGCGAACCAAGGCGGTCAGCCTTGACGGTCAGGTGCAATCCCGGCTTGGCGTCGGACAACGGTGGCTCTTCGGAGAGCGCCTTGAACTTGCGCGTGGGTTCACCGTCGCCGGGGCTGGCGGCGATGTAGTTACCCGATACCAGGGTTTCCAGGCCGGTGATACCCGCAAGGGTGACGCTCGGCTTGACCAGCCAGAAGCGCGTGTTGGTCCTGAGGTATTGCTCGACGTCCTTGTCCATTTCGATGGTGGCGATGACTCCGCGGTTGTTACCTTCGTCATCCAGGGCCAGGGCCTTGACCTTGCCCACCGGCATGCCTTTGTAGACCACTTCGGTCTTGTTGACCTGGATGCCTTCACCGCTCTCAAAGCGCACTTGAATATCGATGCCCTGCTGGGAATAGGCGCGCCACCCCAGCCACCCGCCAATGATCAGGGCAATCAGGGGCAACACCCAAATGGCCGACCAATTGGAGGCTGGGCGGGTTTTAGCTCTAGGCAAATCACTCATGGTCGTCGTCCGACTCCGTATTATCCCAAATCAGTCGGGGATCAAAAGTTACTGCGGCGAGCATCGTCAAGATCACCACACTGGCGAACGCCGCAGCGCCGAGATTGGCCTCGACGCTGGCAAGTCGCCCAAAGTTAACAACCGCCACCAGGATGGCGATCACGAAGATATCCAGCATGGACCAGCGGCCAATGAATTCGATAAAGCGGTACATCACAATGCGTTGTTGCGCCGACAGCGGTTGGTGACGCTGCACCGAGAACAGTAGCAGCCCGATGCCCACCAGCTTGAACGTCGGCACCAGGATACTGGCGATGAACACCACGGCTGCGATGGGGAACATGCCGTGCTGAACCAGTTGGATCACACCCGCCATGATGGTACTGGGTTCCCCTTGCCCAAGTGAATTGACGGTCATGATCGGCAGCAGGTTGGCGGGGATGTACAAGATGGCTGCGGTGATCAGCAGCGCCCAGGTGCGGGTGAGGCTGTTGGGGCGACGGGCATGGATCAGCGCACCACATCGGGTGCAGGTTTGCTCATCGCTATCGGTGTCTTGTTTGTTCAATTCGTGACATTCGGTACAAACCAGAATGCCTGCATCAATCGCCCGCATGATCATCCTCTCCTGACAGCGCCTGCCAGATCTGGTGCGGCGACATCACCACCTCAAGTAGAACCTGAACCATCAGCAGACTGACAAAGCAGACCAGGCCCAGGCCGATTGTGATGGAGGCCATGTCGGCGAGTTTTACGATCGCCACCAATACGCCCATCAGGTACACCTCCAACATCCCCCAATCTTTCATGTGATGGTAGATGCGGTACAGCAGTAGTCCATAACTGCGCCCGATGTTCCAACGGATGCTGAGCAACACAGCCAGTTGGCACAGCAGCTTGAGCAATGGAATGCCCATACTGCACAGGAACACCACGGCGGCAACACCTTGCATGCCGGTATCGAACAGACCGACTACGCCGGTCCATACGGTGTCTTCGGAGGACTGCCCGAGCAAGTTGAGCTGCATGATGGGCAGAAAGTTCGCTGGGATGTACAACAGCAATGCGGCCAACACCAAGGCAAGGCTTCGCTCAACGACGTTATGACGGTGTGCGTAAAGTTCGTAACCGCAACGCGGGCATTGGGCTTTTTCGCCAAGGGCGAGCACTGGTTTGCGCATCAGCAAGTCGCACTCATGGCATGCCACCAGGTCGTCCAGTGCTGAATCCGACACCTCAAGGGCATCAACCGGATCGGGCATAAGTAGGGCTCGGGCTCTAAAAAAGATTAGGTGCGTATTCTAGTGGTCTGGTTCAGAAATAACTGTGCAGATTTGTTGGGCACGTTGGGTTGATTGAATTTCTGATCGCCCAAAACAAAACCCCATCTGCTTTCGCAAATGGGGTTTCGGAATTTAATCTTGACGATGACCTACTCTCACATGGGGAAACCCCACACTACCATCGGCGATGCATCGTTTCACTTCTGAGTTCGGGATGGGATCAGGTGGTTCCAATGCTCTATGGTCGTCAAGAAATTCGGGTACTGAGTCGTGACCAGATGGCCTCGCTTCAGCAAATTGGGTATGTGACAGCTGTCGGTGTTTTGTGAGCGTCGAACTTTCGGTTCATCTCGTCTTCACACACCGCAATCTTATGCTCTTTCGAGTAGTCAAATTGCTTGGGTGTTATATGGTCAAGCCTCACGGGCAATTAGTATTGGTTAGCTCAACGCCTCACAGCGCTTACACACCCAA
>NZ_JACCQQ010000029.1:0-57218 GCF_014268345.1 Pseudomonas sp. SWRI18 | reverse complement strand
AGGCGAACACGAAAGCTTCGCCCACGACCCGGCCGGCAACCTGCTCATGCAAGACCGCCCCGGCCCCGACATCGTCGCCGGCAACCGCCTGCTGATCCAGGGCGACCGCCACTACGACTACGACGCCTTCGGCAACCTCATCCGCGAACGGCGCGGCAAAGGCCACCAGCTTGTCACTGAATACCGCTACGACTGCCAGCATCGGCTAATCAGCGCCACCCGACCCAACGGAAAAACCGCCAGCTACCGCTACGACCCATTCGGTCGTCGCATCAGCAAAACTGCAGATGGCATCACCACCGAGTTCTTCTGGCAAGGCGACAAACTCATCGCCGAACACCATGCGGACCTGCATCGCAGTTATCTCTACGAACCGGACAGCTTCCGTCCGTTGGCGCTGTTGGAAGGCTTCGGCCCAAAAGAAACCAAGCCCTACCACTACCAACTCGATCACCTGGGCACACCACAGGAACTCACCGCCCCGGATGGCGAAATCGTCTGGTCCGCGCATTACCGCGCCTACGGCGAAATCACTCGTCTCGACATCAATAAAATCGACAACCCGCTACGTTTCCAAGGCCAATACTTCGACCCGGAAAGCGGACTGCACTACAACCGCCACCGCTATTACAACCCGGATATTGGTCGTTACCTGACACCGGATCCGGTGAAGCTGGCGGGTGGGATCAACGCGTACCAGTACGTGCCTAATCCTACGGGGTGGGTGGATCCCCTGGGACTGAACTCCTGCCCCGGAGGAGACGGTTGTAAGCCCCAAACAAGCGAAGAGCCTCCTACTCAAATAGCCTTTGTGGATGAGGGCCACCCATCCGCCCCCCTCGTCCACGGAGTTGATGCTGAAACTTTAAATCGCACACACAGCATTGAAGGCAAAAGCTCAACCAAACAAGTTGAGAAAATTGCCCGCAGCATGCAAAACAGCGGGTATGACGTAAATACGCCCATTGATGTGGTTGAACATAACGAACAGCGCTATATTATCGACGGACACCATAGAGCTTCGGCGGCAAGAAGAACACACACCAGTCACTATACAATTAATCAAAAATCTCGCCCCCTATAAAAGCTCATTTAGCAACATCCAAGACGTGATAGAAGCCTCAAATAATGTCGGACTTGATAGATTGGATAGACCCAGACGATGAAAAACAAGACACTGGAAAGCTTAATACATGAATATCTAGCACATGTAAAAGAAGCGACAGACTTACTTGAAAGTTCTTTCGGAACTAAAAACATACTGGGCCTGTGGCGTTCTAAAAGAATCCCACAGCGAGGTTCAGTCACTGACAACGTGACTTATGAGCTACACGGAATCGGTTGCCGTGTTTATTTACCTGACGCATGTATAGACTTTGACTACGGCCCTGATGATAGAGTCGACGGTTTCGACCTTTGGAGATTATATATGTACGTATGCGAAGTGCCGCACAAATACCAAAAATACACCGAAGAAAGCGCTTTGAAGGAGGACTTCAACGAATATTTGAAACTGGGAAAAGCTAAGAAAATACCAAACTCCATGTCAAATTTGTACTTTCTTCTGCCGTGACCACGCCCCCCTGGCTGGCGATCTCCACATAAAAAATGGTGGTTATTACCCTGAAACGCCAAAGGCATTATAAGAATATAGATTATTGATTTAATAGACTTTTTCGCCGACACACTGTTCTAGGCAACCGTCCGCAGGCTGATCACTCATCATTTATTGGAACTGATTACAACAACGATATCACTACATTTCACACCAGAACGGAAGGGCATTTGGGAGGACTATAAATGGCGACGCCACTGACAAAACCATCCGACCTCACAGCGAACAATATTAAAAAAGCACAGGTATTGACGATCGGCGAACTAATAGAGGAAGAAGTCACGCTACTGATCGATAAAACTGCCGTGACATGCTTTGTCAACTACTGCCCCTACGAAATACAAATAGGGCATTTGTATAATATCGAGATTACATTAAACCTAGCCGACGATTATCAGGCTGAAAAAATATTGCCAACCGAGTTGCTAGCTGAGCGGGTGGGTCATGGTTTCTCCTATATGTTCTACGGAACGTTAATCGATGGGACCTTCCATACTTTTACTCTACTTAACGACGAGGGCATTCTTTATGAACATCCTGCCTTAAACGATTCTTTTATAAAGTTATCCGTGGAAAGAATCGATGCAGCATTCCTGTGAAGCATCGGTGACTAACAGCGGTATAAAATTGTATGATCATTATCAACTTGAACACCCTCGCGATCAAAATCGTATACGGTTTTTTCTAACTCTTACCTATGAACAGCGCCAGACATTTCACCCCCACGCCACCACCAACAACCCCACCCCCAACGCCAAACACAACGGCGAATAAAACCACGTATCCAACAGCGCAAACCGCGACCCACCCACCTTCTTGAAGAACCCCACCAGCTCCGAATCCCCAATCGCCCTGGCAAACATAACCACGGCAATCACACTGATCCCCCACTGCAACGCGCCATGGGACACTGGCGAAAAGTACAGCCCAGCCCGCAGGCACACCAGCAGTGCGATCCCCACCAGCCCCATCGCCACCAGCAAGGTGCCCAGCGCCGAAGGCTTGAATGCAGGTCGTGGTCCGCTGGCGAATTCGCCGGGCAATTGGGGGATGGCGATGAGGCTGCCGAGTTTGCCGCCGGCGGCCCAGTACAGATGCACCACGCTGATGCCGGTAAAAACCCCGACTATCCATCGTGCGATGACAACGCTCATGGCGGATGCTCCTTGGGTAGGTGCGAAACAGGATAGTCGGCCTGAGATTTTTTGCAGGCATTTCGTCGGCGGCTGATGGTAAAGTGCCGCCCCATGAAACTTGCCCGTACCGACCGCTCGCTCATTGCCTGGATGCTCTACTGCTGCGTCCTGTTCAATGTGTTCGCCTGCAGTATCGGCCACGGGCAGATGGTAGGGATGCAGCTCAATGGCATCGGCGGCCAGTTTTGTACGGTGGACCCGCGCACCCAGGCGCCCAAGCCGTCCAACTCCACCGAAGAGAACCTGCCCACGCTGTCCAAGGCGTTTGGGTGTCCGCTGTGCTCCACCGGCGGCATGGGCCCGGCACTGAGTTCCAGCGTGAATGTGGCGGTATTGCCACAACCCCAGGCGCCACCGCCGGCGGTCGTCCTGACCGCTGACATCCCCGCCCGCTTCACCTGGCCCACGGCTCACCCGCGCGCGCCGCCTGTTTTCGCCTGATCCCTTCGCTTTCCGATCTGCACTGACCAGCATTTGCGCAAGGAAATGCATGCGGCTGTGCGTTGTTTTCAAGCCAAGTTTTTCAGGATTCAACCATGAAACATTTACCCCTGTTGGCGGGCCTGTTCGGCTGCCTGCCTGTTTGCGCCTGGGCCCTCGAGTTGGCCCCTACCACCATCGATGGCGAACAAACCGCCGAGCCTGGCCTGGCGCTGGACCAACCCAGCGGCATGGCGTCGCGGTTGGGCTTGAGCGTGCGGGAAACGCCGGCGTCGGTGGCCATTGCCAATCGCGATGATATCCAGCGACACGGCGCCAAAACCTTCCGCGACGCGGCCAACACCCTGCCCGGCGTCAACGCCAGCGCACCGCCGGGCTTTGGCGGATTTGTCTCTTATCGCGGCTTTACCAGCAGCCAGATCACTCAAATGTTCAACGGGATCAACGTCGCAACCGGCCTGGCCCGGCCCGTGGATGCCTGGATCTATGATCGGGTGGAGCTGGTGGGCGGCCCCTCCTCCTTGATCAATGGCGCAGGCTCCGTGGGCGGCTCGCTCAACTACGTGACCAAGTTGGCCACCCGTGAAGAGCAGGCTGGCGAAGGGCAACTCACGTACGGCAGCCATGACACCACCGGCATGGCGTTTGGCGTCAACCACGCGCTGGCCGAACCCGGTGCCGACGTGCAGCATTACGCGCGCCTGGATGTGAGCCGCAACACTAACCACAGCTACATCGACCGCGACACGCGCGAAGCCTGGAGCCTGGCGTTCTCCCTGCTCAGCGACCTCACCCCCAACCTGTCCCACACCCTGGCGCTGGAATACCAGGATGAGCATGAAGACAGCCCCTACTGGGGCACGCCGGTGTTGAACCCCAAGGCCGGCGAGTTGAAGATCGACAAGCACAACCGTTTCAACAACTACAACGTCGCCGACGGTCGTTATGAACAGCGCACGGTCTGGGCGCGCTCGATCATCGACTACCGCATCAACGACAGCACCACCCTGAAAAACACCCTGTACCACTTGGACAGCCAGCGCGATTACCGCAACCTGGAAACCTACCAGTACAACACGAGCAACAACGCCGTAAACCGCTCGACCGCCTACCAAGTGCGCCATCAGGGCGAACAGCAGGGCAACCAGTTCGAGCTGCGCCACGACGACCATATGTTCGGCCTGCCGACTACCTGGTCCGGCGGTTTCGAGTACAAGGTCAACAGCACCACCAACACCCCGCTCAACGTTCCGGGCAACAGCACGGTGGACCCGAACGCCTTCAACCCCGGCCACTTCTATGACATCCCGCGAACCCGGGAAAGCTTCGGCAAGGACAAGACCAACGAAGTCACCACACGGGCACTGTTCGTAGAAAACCGCCTGGGGCTCACCGACACCTTGTCGCTGCTGACGGGCCTGCGTTATGACGCCATTGACCTGGATGTCACCAACCATCGCGCAGTCACAACGACCAACCCCCGCCACTTCAAACGCAGCTGGGAGCCGGTGACCGGTCGCGTGGGCCTGACCTACCAGTTCATCCCCTCGGCCAATGTGTATGTGCAATACAGCACAGCCGCCGAGCAACCGAGCACCACCACGCAAGTGTTTGATGTCTCGACAGGCAAGCAGTGGGAAGTGGGCAGCAAGTTCGACTACCTGGACGGCCTCGGCTCGGCGACTGTTGCTGCCTACAGGATCGAACGCAAGGACTTTGCCGTGACCGATCCGCAGGACCCGACCAACAGTATCCCGGTCGGCGCGCAGTCATCCAAGGGCATTGAATTGGCCAGTTCGTTGCGCGTCACGCCAAAGCTGTTGGTGGAAGGCAACGTCGCCTGGGTGAACGCCAGGTACGAGGACTTCAATGAAAAAATCGCCACTGGCGCGGTGGTCTCACGCAAAGGCAACACGCCGACCAACGTCCCCCGGCGCGTGGGTAACCTGTGGCTGACGTATGACTTCTCTGAAGATTGGCAAGGGGGTGTGGATGCGCGGTACGTGGCCGAGGTGTATGCGGACAATGCCAACACGCAAACGGTGCCGGCCTACACGCTGTTCGGGAGTTTCCTACGCTATCAGGTGGATTCGCATACCTCGGTGACGGGCCGGGTGCGCAACCTGACGAATGAGGTGTATGCCGAGTTTGCCCATGTGTCGCCGGCATATTACCTGGGGTCGCCAAGGACCTTTGAGCTGGCCATACAGACCCGATTCTAAGCTTGGAATGCAATTAAATGTGGGAGCGGGCTTGCTCGCGAATGCGGTGTATCAGTCAATGAACGTGTATCTGACCCACCGCATTCGCGAGCAAGTCGAAGCGTCGAACCGCCGCTCCCACATTTTGATCTTCATTCGGCAGTGCTGGCCGTGTTTTACTTCAGGCTTGCCTCAACCTTGCGCGCCACATCCTCAGTCAACCATGCCTTCCACACTTCAGGATGCTCCTTGAGGAACGCCTGGGCCACTTCCCGTGGCGCGCTGTGTTTCTCGCTCATGGCCGCCAAGGCTTTATTCAGCGGCTCAATGGGAAACTCAACTTTCTCAAAGAACTGGGCGATCTGCGGATGCGCCTTCTGGAACGGCGTAGACACCCCGATACTCAACTTCGACGCCAACGACCGCGTTGGCTTCGGATCAGGATTGTCCGCGTCCGTCAGGGTCTTCCAGGCCTTGGCGTCAAACGGTGGTTCTTCCAGCTGGATCAGCTTGTAGCGCCCCATCAGCGGCGTCGGCGACCAGTAGTAGAACAACACCGGCTTGCCGCGGCGGATCGACGAAGCGATCTCGGCATCAAGGGCCGCGCCCGAGCCACTGCGGAAGTTCACGTAGCTGTCATCCAGGCCGTAGGCCTTGAGCTTCTGTTTGTTGACCACTTCCGAGGTCCAGCCGATGGGGCTGTTGAGAAAGCGCCCCTTGCCTGGGGATTCCGGGTCCTTGAACACGTCCTTGTAGCGCGCCAGGTCTTTCACGCTCTTGAGGTCCGGCGCCAGGGGCTTGATGCCTTTGGCAGGGTCGCCCTTGACTACGTATTCCGGCACCCACCACCCTTCGGTTGCGCCTTTGACCGTATCGCCCAGGCCGACCACCTTGCCTTCAGCCTCGGCCTTGACCCACACCGGACTGCGGCCGGCCCATTCTTCACCGATCACCTGGATGTCGTTCTTCGCCAGGGCGGTTTCCAGGGTAATGGTGGTGCCCGGCAAGGTGTCGGTGGGCAGGTCGTAGCCCTTCTCGACAATCACCCGCAGCACTTCGGTGATCAGGCTGCCGCTTTCCCAGTTCAGGTCGGCAAAATGGACCGGCGCCTCGGCGGCGGTGGCCGGCAGCGTCGTGGCTGAAAGCCCAAGGGTGGCCAGGGACGCAGCCAACAGCATTTTCAATCCTTTCATGCCTTCGCACCTCGCGTTATCGCAGCCAATGGCAGGCGGCTTTGCTGCGTATGCGCGAAGCCTCTGAGTAGTTAAGTCAACTCAACTGTAGTAGAGGTTCCGCACCGCGGGTGTTTGAGGCAGTTGATGCTTATTCGCTGGCCTTGAAGGTCACCAGTTCACCCTTGCGCCATTTGGCGGCCTTGCCGGTCACGGCCTTCAGGGTTTTGGTCAGGCCTTCCAGCAGTTGCTCATTGGCAGCGAACACCAGCATCACGCTGTGGCCTTCCTTGAACACGATGCCCTGGCCCTCGGCCGAGGACACAAAGGCGTAGTCGCCCAGGCCATACACAGTCAACTTGATGTCACGGAACTTCAATTCGAACTTGCCACCTTCGCGACTGGGCAATACCGCCGCGCGGAAGTGATCACCGACTTTGAGTTCCAGGCGAGGCTTGTCATCCACCACCAGCGCCGCTTCGGTGTCGATTTCGGCGATGTAGATGCCTTCCGGCGTCTGCTCGGTGATGTAAACGAAACGGGATTGAAATTGTTTGACCAACTTTGCGCGCAAATCACCCAGCACGAACAACGCGTGCATATCCAGATTACTGACTGCCAAGGAAACGCCCCCACATCGAAAAGAGCGCTGTCCGCCGGAGCGGGCAGCACAAAAAAACGGCCATTACGGCACGATCACATCATTCATTCTTTGAAAAAAACTGAAGAAGCCCCGCTGTCGCGCCAAGACCGGTACAGACGTACGCGAAGACCTTGTGCAAGGTCGTCAGGCACCACAGGAGATCACAGGTTCACTGGCCCGAGAATACGGACCGACCCACTTCAGAGAATAACCCAGTTAAAAATGCAGTTTTCCGACACGCAAACACAAATAAACACGCGGCCATGGAACCGGGCAATGGCCGCCGACGACAATACTAAAACAGCAACCCCGATCAAAACCACCCAAAAAACGCAGTAATCCAGTCATACGGATCGATCAAAAGGAGCAGGCCATGCAACGCTCAACCTACAACGCAATGTCTTCGCACACCTGTTCATCCTCTCAGGACGACGTTCAATACTACCGTTTGGACGGCTTTGACGGGTACTCGGATTCGGTTCTTTATCAAGTCGTGCCCGCCGGCAGAAACTTCTTCCACATCCGCGAAGTGCTCAGCGGCCGCATAAGAGGCTTTCGCAGCGACCATGTCAAGGCCTGTGAATTGGCAAAAAAACTCGAAGCGATGCTGCAGGCGCCCCATGGCGCAATCGTTTCGTCAGCCCGATAACTTAACTGCGCCGCCACCCCCTAACAACTGACATACTGGCCCGTCCACTGAAGTGTGTGCCCTGCGGGCACGCTTCACCAGTGCAGTTATCTCCAAGGGAAGGCTCTACGTGACGGAATTTGATATTGGCGAATTTTTCATCCATGGCGACGCAAGGGAAGTAGACGGCGAATTCCAAGCGGTGATCGTAATGCGGGCCAAGCCACCGCTGACCACGGTCACCACGCACCAAGTGGAAAGAGACCGCTGGTTCAAAACCTTCGACACCGCGGCCCTCGCGGCAAAAGATGCCGCGAAGGCCCTCAAGGCCGCCGTGGATGCCGGCGCGCTGGCCTCCTGAGAATCCAATAGAACTCTGCTGCGTCCCAAGCCTCCCATGCAGACACACCTGAACCGCATGGAGAACCTATGGACACCACGACCCCTACGCTTGAAACCCTGTTTGAACAACTGGGCCTGGATTCGAGCCAGGACGCGATTGAGCGGTTCACTGCCGAACACCGCCTGCCGGATGATGTGAAACTGATCGACGCACCGTTCTGGACCGAGCAACAAGCGAGCTTCCTGAGGGAGCAATTGCACGTAGACGCCGAATGGGCACCGGCGGTTGACGACCTCAATGCATTGCTGCACGAATCTCCGGTCGCCTGAGCAAAGCAGGCTGCCTGGCAGGCCCAGGCAGCGCTCCTGCCCTACCTTGCGCCCTTGACTGCCTCGGGCTTGTAGCCGAGGCGCAAGCCGCCCCAATGTCGGCCCTTGACCATGATCGGCACCGACAGATCGTGCATCAACTCCCCGGTGTCGCGGGTGTAGGTCTGCAGCAAGACGGCCTGTTGATGGCTGCCGCAGCGGATCCCGGTGCGGTCCTCGAACTTGCGTTTGGTGCGGTTCTGCACGGCATCCACTTGGGCATCGCCCGTCAGCGCCTGGGAAAACGCTTTATTGTGCGTCGGCACGTAGCCCTGAGGCGTGCAGGCAATGGCGAACACCAACCCCTCATGCCGTGGTAGCAGCGCCTCCTGGATCGCCGGCAATACCTGATCAGTGTAACCGTCAAAGCGCGTGTGGTATTTGCTCGGGCTGGTGTTGGCAATCGGCGTGTAGCTGCGGTCGAACAGGTCATCCAGGCTGATGCGGTTCTGTTGCACATCGGCCTCGAACTGCGCGGCAATCTGGCTCGCACCTTCGCGGGCCAGGTCGTAGATGCGCTGATGATAGTCATCCAGCCCGACTTCGGCCAGGCGCTCGCTGATGGTTTCGGCCTGGCCTTCCATCTGCACGGCAGCGTCGGCCAACTGACGGGTTTGCTGGTCACTGACGATCAAGTCGCTGCGCATCTGCTCCACGGCATGGAACAGGCTGTCGAGCTGAGTGCGATTGGTGTCGGTGCCTTGGGCGATTTCATTGACCTGACCTTCCACATCCGCCGCCAGGCTGGAGATGCTTTGCAGGTGTTCTCCGGCGTGTTCCACCTGCTCTACGCCAGTGTGCAGGTCTGCCGAGAGCTGACGAATCTGCTCGACCACTTGGGCGGTGCGTTGCTGGATATCCGCCACCATCACCCCGACCTCATCCGTGGCCGTCGCCGTACGGCCCGCCAGGCCACGCACCTCATCGGCCACCACGGCAAACCCGCGACCATGTTCACCGGCCCGCGCCGCTTCAATGGCCGCGTTGAGCGCCAGCAGGTTGGTCTGGCTGGCGATGGACTGGATCACCAGGGTCACCCGCTGGATTTCCTCACTGCGTTGGCTCAAGGCTTCGATCAGTTCACGGCTGGCGTTGGCGCGCTGGCTGAGCTGGTGCATGCGGGTGATCGACTGGGCCAGCACTTCGCGGCCTTCGATGCTGCGCTGGTGGGCCTGGCTGGCAGCCCCAAGGGCCTCGCGACTGAGCTGGGCGGTGACCTTTTCGGTGCCGATCATGACTTCGGCGCTGCCGACAATCTGCTTGGCCGCGCTTAACTGCGACTGCAAGCGAGCCGCCAATTGCTTGACCGAATAGGCCACGCCGGCAGCGGACAATGCGTTGTGGCTGGTGGTATGGGACAGGTCGCGAGTCAACTCGCCAATGGCATCGACAGCGTCGGCAGACGCCACAACGGGCGTATGGCTTTTCAGGCTAGGCAGCCAGATCACCAGCAACGCCAGGGGCAGGCAGAGGTAAAGCGGCAGGCTGGCCAGCGCCAGGCCCAGCAATATCAGCACCAGGGCGGTGCTTTGCGCAAGCGGCGTCAACCAGCCGGGCAACGTGCGCGCCGCCGCGCGCGGTGGCACAGCTGCGCCTATCAGAGATCCGTCTCCAGCCATCTTCGTCACCCCGCTGCTTGTCGTTATTGTCGCTGCATTAAACGCCACTATCGGGCCATTATCCATGGGCCTTTAGTGGGGTAGCTTGCAACAGATCAATAGACCGGGTGTAACGGGTCTTTCCCTGGGGAACCGCGCAGCGATCCCCCAGCTTTACGGCATCAGGCTTGACGCTGGTGCTTGTCGATCTGCTCGTGGCGCTCTTGCGCTTCGATGCAGTATTTGGTGGTCGGGCTGATCAGCAGGCGCTTGAGGCCGATTGGCTCGCCGCTGTCGTCGCACCAGCCAAAGGAGTCTTCCTTGATGCGCTCCAGTGCGCGCTCAAGCTGCGGCAGCATGCGCTGGTCGCGGTCGATGGCATTGACCAGCCAGGTGCGCTCTTCTTCCACGGAAGCGGCGTCGGCCGGATCGGCCGGGGTGTCCAGGCTTTCAATGGCGATACGGTTCTGTTCAATGCGCTCGTGGTGTTCCACTTTCATGTCCTGCAGCAACTTCTCGAAAAAAGCGTGCTGTTCGGCATTCATGTAGTCATCCGCCGGCATGGCCAGCAACTTTTCCTTTGTCATTGATTTCTCTATAAAAAATACGTGCATTAAGGCGAATAAGGGAGCGTTCCGGCTGACCTTTGCAGGCCTCGGAAAGGCGCCGTCCATTTCAAGCGCCACCCGGCACTCAATTTACGAGGGGCGGCAGTCTAAGGCCGACTTGAGGGCGCAGCAACTGAAAAGACAGGCAATTTTTCCGAGATAACCCCAAAAGCACCAGGACGGGCTCGGCGAATGGTTATCGGAGTGCGTTTATAGCAAGAAATTCAGTGTCGTGGAGCCATATAGAAGACAAACGGTTGTTCAATCCGCCAGCAATACATAACGCCAGGGCCAGGGAAGAAAAGTTTTAGCTGGCAACACTGCGCCTTTGCAGTGGAAAAAGGAGCTTTCATGAGCCAAATCGTCTCCCCGCCGGCGCACGCGGTCGCTGCCCGGTTCGCCTCTCGCCCGACCCTGGCCGATGTCGCCCGGCAACAGCTGACAGCCGCGTTCGCGCAAGCCTATCCAAACCTGTCCATTGACCTGACGCGGACCCAACTGGCGGTACCGGCCAGCGCCGGCGGCTGGGCACTGCAGCCGTTGATGCCGCGCGTACTGGCCTTTCTCGCCGACGATGCGGCGTTGGGGATGCAGGACCGCGATGGGCGCCCGTGTTTTCTCACCGACCATCCACCCACCCGGCTGAAACAGGCCGACGGACAACCGCTCGACATGGCCGGGGTTGAAGACCTGATCAGGACCCTGCCCTGGACCTTACCGATCGCGCTGCAAGACGCCCTGGCCGAGTATTGGCGCCAGGCGCCGGATGGAGATAGCTCGCGATGGCGCTGGCTCAGTGAGCTGCTCGCGGACACCCTCACCTTCTGCGCGGCACACCAGGCAGACCTGACGAGCACTGAGCGTGAAATGCTCTACCAACTGGTCAATGAACCTGTCAGCGAGGATCGCATCGAACGCTTCGGTTCCGACGCCGTGCACCTGTATTTCCCCTATGCCGCCCTCACCGACGGCCATCGCACACAACGCGTGCTGGGGCCAGACCTGCTGATACTGCGCCCGGTCAACGGCCGTCCCCAAGCCTTACTGTGCCAGCCGGCGGGTAGCTGCCAGCGCTTTGCCAGCGCCGATGCCGCCTTGCAAGCCTGGGCCGGGCGGATCACGCAAGACCGCACAGTAACGCAGATCACTCTGCACCGTTTCGAACCGGACGGTGATGTGTTCGAGACCCAGGCCGCCATCATTCTTGAACAGCACTTGCAACAGCTCCAGGCCTTGAAGCTCCCTGCCACCCTGGGGCTCGACACGTTGCAAGCGGTGTACCGGCAGATAACCGAGCCGGCCAGCGCATTTTCCGCCTACCCGGTCGCCAATCATGGGCTGCTCAAGAAGCTGCGCGCCCTGGCGCCGCGCTGGCTGCAACAGGCCCCGACAACCGACCAGGCGCGGTACCGTCACTACAGCCTGGCCCTGGCCTGCGCCAAAAAACGCAGTGAAGGGCTGACGTTCCTCAGTGACATCCCCGATATCCGCACCTTCACCCGCACCGCGCTGCTCAACTGGCTGCAGGCGCAAGACATCAACGCCGCCCCACCCGACCCTGACGACCTGCTGCTCATCTTTAACGTGGCAGCCGGTTACCCAGGCGGAGCGGGCTTTGTCGAGCCTGTGCACATGAGCCTGACCGACCTGGCGATCCGCAACCTGCAAGGCCGACCCCGTGGGCAACTGACCCTCAAGCACCGTCACGATACCCCGTTGCCCCCTTGGCTCACGCCCGACGCCATCACCGACAGCGGCGGGCTTATCCAAAGCGTTGACATCGGCAAGACCTACCCTGAACTGCTCAGATCAAAGTTGCTTGGCGATAATGAGGCGGTGCGCCAGCGGGAACGACGCTTCGCCGCGCACACCGTCGTGCAACTGCCCCTGCAAGCCCTGGAATTGCGCCTCAAGGGCGAGCAAGGGTTTACGGCCCGAGGCGCCGCCTGCGTCGCGGCGCTGGTTGCCAGCCATGCCACGGAGCGCCAGGTCGATGGCAACCCCATGGTGATCCGGCATTTGACGCTGGTGCGCAAACCCCAGGCCACCCCCGACATCGTCGCCAACATGTACGTCATCGAAGCCGAAAACGGCCAGGTTGGGCCGCATATTCTCTACCGGCCGCTGTACACCGACAGCCTGCGCGAATTTGCCGACCGTGCGCACTTGCTTGCCGCGATTGCCAGCGCGGGTGACCTGCAGGACAGCGTGTTGACCTGGCTGTCCGATGGCGCTCGGCCGATTTATGACAATGGCGGCTTCCAGCAACCGCATTACGTACGATTCGGCATCGGTGATGAGTTTGAACGGCCCGAAGTCCCACAGCCGGCGACCCTGGGCAGCGACGGCGCCAGCGACGAATTACTGCAATGCCTGGCCAACGGCCAACTGATGGAGTACCTGTACGGCGCAAATGCACGGGCACTGGTCGATCAGGCCGACCGCGAGTCGGTGTCCAATGCCGAAAGCCGTTGGGCCGTATTCCTTGAGGGCGCGAGCCTCTTGTTCAACACCCTGCTGCTGCCGCTGGCGCGCGGCCCGCTGATGGCGGCCGGCTGGTTGCTCAGCCTGATGACCGCTGCCAGTCGCGACATCCCCGGCCTTGCCAGCGATGACCCGAAGGCGCGGGAACTGGCCTGGGCCGACCTGCTGCTGAACGTCGGCATGCTGATGTTCGAACTCGCGCCCTCGACCCAATCATTGTCACTCCCTGTGCCCACCGACACTCAATGGCGGGCGCTGCGTTCGCCCTTGTCGCGCCGGCTCGCCGATCAATGGCCAGAACCACCCGCGCCCGGCGTGCAACCGGGCGCAGTCCTGCTGGGAGGTGGCGGGCCCGGGCTGGCCAATACTGTGTTCGACTTCAGTTTCGCCAGCGCGCGCAACCGCCTCACCCCCGGCCAGCAGGCGCGCCTGGTGCAGTTCCAGGTTCCCAGGCCAAAGGACCTGTCCGTCGCCGTGCTCGACGGCCCACGCCGTGGCCTCTTCCAGCACTATCGCGACTGGTACGCGCGGGTCGACGCGCATTGGTATAGCGTGCGCCCGCAAGCAGACGGGTCGGCATTGATCGTCAACCCCTTCGACAGCACACTTAGCGGTCCTTATTTACAAGCGGATGCCACCGGCAGTTGGTCATTGGACTTGCGCCTGCGCCTGCGCGGCGGCATGCCGCCCAAGCGGATCGCTGCCGAACGCGAACGCAAGGCCTTGCGTAAACGGCAACTGGAGGAGCAGCAGGCCAACTTCCTCAGCCCTCGGCAGGAAATGCGCCAAGGCCGCCTCGTCACGATCAAGAGCCTGCAGGAAGCACTTCAAGAAAAGGCCGATAACGCTCAGCAACTGATGACCCGCGCTGCCGACGACCCCAAATACAGCGCAGCGGCACGCGCCAACACGCGCAGGAACTTCGACGCTGCCCTGCAAGAACAGGTGGCGGCGTACGAAGGCCTGCTCAACAGTCGCCAGGAACGCCGCGAGTTGGGCATAACGATGCCCGACAGCGCGGTAGCGGTGTTCCTCGAAAATACAGTGAATAACGCGCGTAAATCGGTGGTGGTTGCCGACATGGATCGCCAGGCCCTGTATGCCGAATATCCGGATTTGAGCGCATCCCCCGAGCAGGCGCTGCCCGCGCTGATCGCCAACCCTGTGCGTTATAACCAATTTCTCCAGGCTCTGAGCGACGTCAATGAGCGTCAGGTGCGGGCATTGGAACTCAAGGATCGTTATCTGCTGGAGCTGTTCAACCTCGGCCCGTCTGGCCGGCAAGCCTACGAAAGACTGACGCACGGCCGCCCGGATGAACTCGGCGCCCTCTCGCTCAAATACCTGCAATTGCAAAGCTTGAAATACTTGAGCCGCAAAACCTGGCACCCCGGCGTCTTCATCAGTGATTTGGACCTTACCCTCGACCCACTCGCCACGCACTTGCGTACCCACAGTGAGCTAAACCACCTTAACTTGGCGCCGACCGACCGCCTGGCCGTGCTTGACAGCCTGTTCGAGCATTACGGCCAGGCGCTCGATGCCCTGCAAGGAATGGCGATGATCCACGCCGAACACCTGGAAATGCACTATTTCCAACGCATCCAGGCATTGGTGGAGTCGCTGTATCAGGACGTGTTGCAGCAACTGGCCGCCGAGGTCAAGCCGCGAGCCGACGCTATCAAGCGCCCACCGAAAAGAGCGTTGATAAGCAGCGGCAAGCCCACCAAGAAAGTCATCCGTACGCGCAAGCAGGGCATCCTGATCGGCGACCTCAAACCGGCGGGCAGCACCTTGCCGATTGACGTGGTCGAGGTACGATCCGAACAGGACAACCACCTGCTGGCGACCTACTCCCAACATGAAAGCGGCTGGGACGAAGTACGCGAGGTGCGTCGCCCCTCACAACCGTCGCTGCCTCCCCAAATCCGCCCTCTCAGTGCCGTCAAAGGCGAAGCACGCAAGCAGCTCAAGGCCCTGGAAGGCATCATCAAGCGCGAAGAAGGTTACGCCAAGGTGTCTCGGTTCCCCATTGAAATCCAGGAGAGCCTGGATCACGAAGCCAGGCGTTTTGACGCACTGGCGGGCGAGTTTGAACGCGCCATTACTGTGCAAACCGAAGGTCAGCCCACCACGGACGACGATCAAACACTGATTAATCAGCTGCGTGCCGCGTTCACTCGATTAACCGCGATGGGCAAAGCGCTGCGTCTGCAGCGAGCCCTGGAACTGCCCCCCACCGACGCGAATCTGGCGTTCCTGCTTGAGCAAGACAAAGTCCAACTTGCCAGGCTGGACGAGCGCATCGCCTTGCGTGGGGAACGACGTGATTTCATCCAGGAATACGCCGTTAACGACAAGCGCGGTTTTCCCCTGTGGTACGCCCATTTCCACTACCCCAAGGCGGACACGCCCAAGCTCGAGTACGCCATCGCCCACCTGAAAACCAAGGAACAGCGCCGCGAGAGTTACTACTCGTTGCTGGCCAAGGCCGAGAGCGCACAAAGCGTGGTGGATGTGCATCGCGGCGAGATCAGCCGGGCGTTGGCCGAGCGCCGCTTCTTGCCACTGGCGCCTTGACCACTGTGGGAGCTGGCTTGCCTGCGATGGCCATAGGTATCTACACATCTCTGTAGTGAGCGGGCTTGTCCCGCGCTGGGTGGCGAAGCCGCCCCAATAAAGACACAGCCAAGTTTCAGGTACTGGGTCGCCTGGTTTGGGGCTGCTTCGCAGCCCAGCGCGGGACAAGCCCGCTCACTACAGAAAATTTCGGTCTTTTTTATCGTTCCCACGCTTTGATCGCTCCCACGCTCCCACGCTCCGCATGGGAATGCCACCTGGGAGGCTTCACAGGATGGGTCTGCCTTCGATTCAGCGCTTGAGCTTGCGCTTGTTGCGGTACTGGTCGATCACCACCGCCACCACAATGATCAGGCCTTTGATGATGTCCTGGATATACGCGTCCACCCCGACAAAGGTGAACCCGCTGGCCATCACCCCCAGGATCAGCGCGCCGATCACGGTGCCGGTGATGCGCCCTACCCCACCCGCCAGGCTGGTACCGCCGATCACCGCGGCGGCGATCGCATCCAGCTCGTAGGACATGCCCATGCCGGCCTGGCCGGTGGCGGCGCGTGCCGAAGCCACCACACCGGCCAGGCCTGCGAGCAAACCGGCGATGCTGTAGACGATGATCAGGTGGCGCTTGACGTTGATGCCCGAGGTGCGCGCCGCCTGCATGTTGCCGCCGATGGCGTAGGTGTACTTGCCGTACTTGGTGTAGCGCAGGGCGATATGGAAGATCACCGCCACCACCAGGAAGATGATCACCGGCATCGCGCCATGGCCAATCGCCGTGTAGGAGTCCGAGAGCATGCTCACCGGCTGGCCTTCGGTGTAGTAACGCGCCAGGCCACGGGCCGACACCATCATGCCCAGGGTGGCAATGAACGGCGGGATGCCCGTGACGGCGATGATGCTGCCATTGATCGCCCCCGCCAGAAGTCCCACGCCAAGGCCCATCGCCACCGGGATCCACACCGGCAGGTCGGTCAGGCTCGGAAACACCGCCCGGGAAAAGTCAGAAGTTTGCGCCAGGCTGGCAGCGATCATCGCCGACAGCGCGAGTACCGAGCCCGAGGACAAGTCGATGCCGGTGGTGATGATGACCTGGGTCACACCAATCGCCAGCAGGCCAATGATCGACACTTGCAGGATCATCAGCACCAGGCGCTGGGAGTTCATCAGGAAGCTCTGGTCACGCACGATCCAGCCGAACAGCTCAAACACCAGGCCGATGCCGATCAGCACCAGGAAGATACTCAGCTCGGTGGGCAAGCGACGCCGTTGCTTGGCCGGGGCCGTGGCAGGCTTGTTGTCTGTTATTGCGTTCATAGCCAATTACCTTCTTATTCTGTAGTCAGTGGACGGCCGTCATTCCGGAAGCCAACTGCATGACTTTTTCCTGGGTCGCTTCGCTGCGGTCCAGGGTGCCCATCAGTTCGCCTTCGTGCATCACCATCACCCGGTCGCTCATGCCCAGCACTTCGGGCAGCTCCGAGGAAATCATGATCACCGCCATGCCTTCGCTGGCAAGGAAGGCAATCAAGCGGTAGATCTCAGCCTTGGCGCCGACGTCGATGCCGCGGGTCGGCTCATCCAGGATCAGCAGGCGTGGGTTGGTCATCAGCCAGCGCGCGAGCAAGGCCTTTTGCTGGTTCCCGCCGGACAAGGTGTCGATGCACTGCTCAAGAGACGGGGTTTTCACCCGCAATTTCTTGCACATGTCTTCGCACAGCGCGCGCAGGGCTTTTTGCTGGATAAAACCATTGCCCGAATAGTGCGGCAGCACGGCCATCTCCATGTTTTCCAGCACCGACAGGCACGGGAACAGGCCACTGAGCTTGCGGTCCTCGGTCAACAGCGCAAAGCCCTTCTCGATGGCCATGTGCGGGTCGGTGATGCGCACCGGTTCGCCGTCGAGGGTGATCTGCCCGCCGCTGCTTGGGGTAATGCCGAAAATGGTTTCCGCCACATTGGTGCGGCCCGAGCCCATCAAGCCGGCGATGCCGAGGATTTCCCCGGCGTGCAGGTCGAACGACACGTCCTTGAACACGCCGTCCAGGCGCAGGTCGCGCACCGACAGCAGCAAATCGCCGATCGGCGTTTCGCGCACCGGGAACAGCTGGCTCAGCTCACGCCCCACCATCATCGAAATAAGGCTGTCGCTGTTCATGCTGTCGGCACGCTGCAGGCCGATGTACTGGCCGTCGCGGAACACCGCCACTTCATCGGCGATGGCAAACACTTCGTTCATTTTGTGGGTGATGTAGACGATGCCTTTGCCCTGGGACTTGAGGTCGGCAATGATCGAAAACAGGTGGGCCACTTCCTTCTCGGTAATCGCCGACGTCGGTTCATCCATGATCAGGATGTCGGAATCGTAGGACACGGCCTTGGCAATCTCGACCATCTGCCGCTCGGCGATGCTCAGGTTGCCCACCTGTTCCTCGGGGTCCAGGTTGATGCGCAGGCGCGCCAGCAACTCGGCGGTGCAGCGGTGCATTTCGCGGTGGTTGACCATGTGCAGGCCGTTGAGCTGCTCGCGGCCGATCCAGATGTTCTCGGCGATGCTCATGTGCGGCATCAGGTTGAGTTCCTGGTGGATCATCGCGATGCCGGCCTTTTGGGCGTCCAGCGGCGTGTCAAAGCGGATCGGCTTGCCGCGCAGGCGAATCTGGCCGGCGTCGGGCTGGTAGATACCGGCGATGATTTTCATCAGGGTTGATTTGCCGGCACCGTTCTCGCCCATCAGCGCCAGGACCGAGCCTGGGCGTACGCGCAATTGCACGTCCGCCAAGGCAACAACGCCGGGAAAGCCTTTGCTGACGTTGACGATTTCCAACAGGTAGGGTTCTTCCAGCTCAGGGGACAGCGTACCGGGAGGCTGGGAAGACGTCGCTTGAGCGAGCATAGGGAAGTTCTCCTTCTGCAGGACGGCCGTGACCGCCCTGCCGGCTTATTGTTGTTATGTCGGGGCTATTTGAAGTCTTTGACGTTGTCCGGGGTGATCAATTGGTACGGGATGATCACGTTCTGCTCGACCGGCTCGTTCCTGGCCATCTTGCGCGCAGCTTCCACCGAACCGACCGCTTGCCCCTTGGCGTCCTGGAACGCCGAAGCGGCCATGTCGCCCTTGGTGATCGCATTCAAACCGTCCGGCGTGCCATCGACCCCCGCGATCAACACGCTGCCCGGCTTGGTACCCGCGGACTTGAGGGCCATGGATGCACCGATCGCCATTTCGTCGTTGTTGGCCAGCACGGCGTTGAACTCGCGGCCCTGGGTCAGCCAGTCGTTGACCAGGGTCATGCCACGGTCACGCAGCCAGGTACCGGTCTGTTCCTGCTCAATCTTGATGTCGGGGTATTTAGCCAGAACCTCTTTCACGCCTTTGGTCCGATTGGTGGTGGCATTGTTGGCCAGGTCACCCAGCAAAATCACGATTTTGCCCTTGCCGCCCATCTTTTCGGCGATGTACTGCATTTGCATCCTGCCCGCTTCGAGGTCATCGGAAGTCACCGCTACCACGCCCTTGGGCAAGTCTTTCTGGTCGGGACGGCGATTGACGAACACCAACGGAATGCCCGCCTTGGTGGCGGCATTGATGATGTTCTTGGTCGACGCGGTATCCACCGGGTTGACGATGATGGCATCGACCTTCTGGCTGATAAAATTCTCGACCTGGCTCAGTTGCTTGACCACGTCGGCGCGCGCGTCTTCGAACTGCAATTGCACGCCGTCACCCTTGGGGTAGGACTTGGCTTGCTTGTCCATGTCTTCACGCAGGTAGGTCAGGAAGGTGTCATCGAACGCGGACATGCTCACGCCCACTTTGAGGTCGGCGGCGCACGCCACACCGCTGCCCAGCATCAACGACAGGGCCAGCGCGGTAAAACGGATCGGGGTCTTCATGAACGGTCTGTCTCCACTTTCTTGTTGGTTTTTTGGACGTAGCGTTTATCAGATATGAGCTCAGAGCGAAGATGACGGCAGTCGAACCACCGGTGCTCCCGGAATGCAGCACACCAGCGCGCCTTGGTTTTCGACGCACAGCACGTTGAGAAAGGAGAAGTAGAACGGCCGGGCGCGGGGCAGACCGCGTGGCGTGTGGGCAGGGCGTAGAACTCGCAGTACAGCGTTGAAGATTTTCATCTGACGGTACCTGGTTGTTTTTGATCTTGTTTTTGTTGAGTCGCCCGAATCGCGTCCGAACGTACTTTCTGCAACCTGGAAAAGACTTTATTGGAAAAAAATTTCCATATCAACATCTTTTAGAATTTTGTTCTATTTTTGTGGAAACCTCCTACAGCGCCACCATCTCGATGACCTGCCGACGCCCCGCGCTGAGACGCGCGGCGTCCAATACGCGGGTGGTTTCCAGCGCGTCATGGGCATCCACCGGTAACGGTCCCTGCCCTTGCACAGCTGCTTGCAACTGGCGATAGAACTGCGTCCAGCAACCCTTCTCTGACGGTACCCGTTCGCGCTCCGGCCCTTGTTCGAACCAGCCCCAGCGCCGATGCTCCTCGGCGCCCCAGTGCTCGCCTTCGGTTTTTGGTGATTTGCCGGCCATCAGCGCTTCTTCCTGACCATCCAGGCCGTCGACGGTGTAACAGCCCAAACTGCCACTCACACGAAAACGCGGCGCCTGGCAGTTTTGCAGGGCATTGCCCCACAGGTGGGAAATCACGCCATTGGCGTGGGTCAGGGAGACGAAGAAACCGTGGTCGACGCTGGGGTGTTCGGCGGTGTAATGCAACTGCGCAAAGACCCGCTCCACCGGGCCGAACAGTTGCAGCGCCTGGTCCACCAAGTGGCTGCCCAGGTCGCGCAACCACCCGCCGCCGCTGGCATTGCCCACCACTTGTGGGCTGTAGCGCTCCACGCGGGATTCGAAACGGCTGACCTGGCCGAGGGCGCCGGCGTCGATGAGTTTGCGCAGGGTCAGGTAATCCGAGTCCCAGCGCCGGTTCTGGTAGACGCTCAGCAGCACCTCATGGCGCTCGGCGGCGGTGATCAGCGCCTGGGCCTGCTCGGCATTGGCGGCGAAGGGTTTGTCGCTCACCACCGCCACGCCGTGCTCAATAGCCTCCAGCACCAGCGCCGGGCGGCCTTTGAGGGTGGTGGAAATGACCAGCGCATCGACGCCGGCTTCAACGATCTGGCCGATGGAGTCGAAGGCTTTCACGCCGGGGTGATCGGTGTGCAATTGCTGGCGGCGTTCGGGTGAACGGGTCACCACGCCGACAAAGGTTGCGCCTGGCAGGGTTGCCAGTAACGGGGCGTGGAAGAAACGCCCGCCGTGGCCGTAGCCGACTAGTCCGATTCGCATAACTCACGCCTTATATGAAGTGCAAACCCAATTCAAATGTGGGAGCTGGCTTGCCTGCGATAGCGGTCTGTCAATGGCGGATTTTTGCCCTGACACACCGCTATCGCAGGCAAGCCAGCTCCCACACTGACTGCATTCCACTTTGGGATTGTGGTTCAGCCGTAAAAGCGCGGCCGCTCCGGCAAGCTGACCTTCACAATCTGCTCGCTGCCCTGGGCTTCAATGCACGCATCCGCCGCCACCGCCGCGGCAAAACCATCCCACGCCGACGGCCCACCGACCTGGCCGGCGCGCACGCTGTCGATAAATGCCTGCAACTCCACGTCATAGGCACCGATAAAGCGGTCCTTCCAGTCCATCAGGATCGCGTTGGACAGCTTGGCCCCGCTGCGCAGTTGCACCTGGGACGGCTCCGGCAACTTGGCGATGCCGGTCTCCCCCACCACTTCGCACTGGATGTCGTAGCCGTACTGGCAGTTGACGAAGACCTCCACATCGATGCGCGTGCCCTTGGCGGTTTCCAGCAACACGATCTGTGGGTCGCGCAGATGAGCCAGCGCCTTGCTCGACTTGCGCGGGAACACCACTTGCACCGACACGTAGTCGTCATTGAGCAACCAGCGCAGCACGTCCAGCTCGTGGATCAAGGTGTCGGTGATCGCCATGTCGGTCTTGTAGTTCTCGCCCACCGTCGGGTTGCGGTGCGCGCAGTGCAGCATCAGGGGCTCGCCGATCTGGCCGCTGTCGATCACGGCCTTGAGGGCGCGGTAGCCTTCGTCGTACGGGCGCATGAAACCGACCTGCACCAGGCGCTTGCCATGGGCCACTTCGGCCTCGACGATCCGGCGGCAGCCCTCGGCGGTGACGGCCAGGGGTTTTTCGCAGAACACCGGCTTGCCGGCGGCGATGGCTGCCAGCACGAACTCTTCATGGCTCGGGCCCCACGAGGTGACCAGGACCGCCTCGACCTGCGGCGACTGAATCAGCGCATGGCCGTCCGCGTACACCTCGGCGTCCAGCTTCAACTCGGCGACCACCTTGGCCGCTTGTTCAAGGTTGATGTCGGTCACCGCCACCACTTGGCTGTTGAGCAAGGTTTGGCTGCAACGGCGAATATGGTCGCGGCCGATGGCGCCCGTACCGATGACACCTATGCGCAGTGAATTAGAAAGCAAAGACATGCAAACACTCCTTTTGTTATTAGTACTGCCGGGCTTTTGCCAATTGTTCATTGAGTTTTTTCGCGGCGGCGTTCGTGCGTTCGCTGGTGGACACCTGCGCCACCCCGACCCGCCACCACGACAGGTAGCCGTGGACCATGGTCTTGGGCAGCACCTTGATGTCGATCAGCGTCGACACCGTCTGCGTGCGCGCATCGGCCAGGGCCGCTTCGAGGTGTTCCACGGTGCTGACCTTGTAGGTCTTGCAGCCGTAGGCCGCCGCGCTCATGGCGAAATCCACCGGCACCAGGCCGCCGTCGAGCTTGCCGCTCTCTGGGTTGCGAAAGCGGAACTCGGTGCCGAAGCTGTCCATGCCGTTGCCGATCTGCAGGTTGTTGATGCAGCCGAAGGCCATGTTGTCGAGCAGCACCACGTTGATCTTGCGCCGCTCCTGGATCGAGGTCGCCAGCTCCGAATGCAGCATCATGTAGGAGCCGTCACCCACCAGGGCGTAGACCTCTTTGGTCGGCTCGGCGAGTTTCACGCCCAGGGCGGCATTGATCTCGTAGCCCATGCATGAATAGCCGTATTCGACGTGGTAGGTGTTCACGCCCTTGCTGCGCCAGGCACGCTGCAGGTCGCCGGGCAGGCTGCCGGCGGCGGCGACGATGATTGCGTCGTCGGCCAGGGTCTGGTTGAGCACGCCCAGCACGCGGCTTTGGGTCAGGCAGGAGCCGGTCAGCTCGATGAATTCACGCAGCACCGCGCGGTCCAGGTGGTCGTCGACCTCGGGCACGAAGCCGTCGCCGGCATACTCCACCTGATGCACACGATCCACTTCGGCGTCCAACTGCGCCCTGGCGTCAGTGACCTGCTGGCCCCAACCGGAACGGTAATCCCCCAGCGCATCGGCGAGCGCTTGCAGGGCGACTCGCGCGTCGGCCAGCACCTGCACGCCGTCGAGCTTCAAGGCATCGCAGGGGCTGATATTGAGGTTGAGAAACGTCACCTCGGGGTGCTTGAACAACGACTTGGACGAGGTGGTGAAGTCGGTATAGCGCGTGCCGATACCAATGATCAGGTCGGCCTCGGGCGCCAGCAGGTTCGCCGCCAGGCAGCCGGTTTCGCCGATCCCGCCCACGTTCAGCGGGTGACTGGAAAGCACCGCGCTTTTGCCGGCCTGGGTTTCGGCGAAGGGGATATCAAAACGCTCGGCAAAGGCCTGCAGCGCAGCATTGGCGCCGGAATACTTCACGCCGCCGCCACAGATGATCAGCGGTTTGCGCTTGCCGTCAAAGGCGGCCAGCGCATCGGCGATCATCGCGGCGGTGGCCGGGCGACGGTCGATGCGGTGCACGCGTTTTTGCAGGAAGTAATCCGGATAGTCCCAGGCTTCGGCCTGTACGTCCTGAGGCAAGGCCAGGGTCACGGCGCCGGTTTCGGCCGGGTCGGTGAGCACGCGCATGGCGTGGATCGCGGCGCTCATCAACTGCTCGGGGCGGTTGATGCGGTCCCAGTATTTACTCACCGAGCGGAACGCGTCGTTGGTGCTGATGCTCAAGTCATGGAACTGTTCGATCTGTTGCAGCACCGGGTCGGGCTGGCGGCTGGCGTAGACATCGCCCGGCAACAGCAACAACGGGATGCGGTTGGCCGTGGCGGTCGCGGCGGCGGTGAGCATGTTGGCGGCGCCGGGGCCTACCGACGCGGTGCACGCGTAGATCTTGCGGCGCAGGTGCTGCTTGGCGAAACCGATGGCGGCATGGGCCATGCCCTGCTCGTTGCGGCCCTGGTGGACGACCAGGTCACCGCTGTCCTGCTCCAGGGCCTGGCCCAGGCCCAGCACGTTGCCATGGCCGAAAATAGTGAATACGCCGGCGACGAACTTGCTCTGCACGCCGTCGACTTCGATGTATTGGTTATCCAGGAACTTCACCAGGGCCTGGGCCATGGTCAATCGTGTTGTGGTCATCTCGCGCACCTTGTGTGAATACACATCTGTCGATCAACAGCAATCCCCTGTGGGAGCGGGCTTGCTCGCGAATGCTTAGTGTCAGTCACCTGATTCATTTACTGACCCACCGCATTCGCGAGCAAGCCCGCTCCCACAGTTTGGCCGGCGTCAGGTCCGGGAGTTTTGCAGGTGGGCCATGCTCGCGCCCAACGCCTGCCGGATATCCGCCAACCCATGCACGCTCTCGGCAAACGGCTCGAACGACAGGTAGCCGCTGTAGCCGGTGCCGAGCAAGGTGTCGATCTGCGCCGCGTTGCCGAGGATATCGCCCTCGCCCACCAGCACGCGGTGGCCGTCGCGTATCGCATTGAGCGGCGCCTCGGCATCTTCCACGCCGGAGATATGCACCAGTCCGGTCAGTTCCGGGAAGAACTCCTGTTCGCCGGCCAGGTGATGATGGAAGGTGTCATGCACCAGGCGAAACACATCCAGGCCGCCGATGGACTTGATCGCCTCCACTGCCACGCGCTTGCGCCGCATGGCGCACTCTTCAAAGCCCAGGGGCTCGATGAACCCCATGATCGCGTACTCGCGCAGGATCGGCGCCAGCTCGCTCAGGGCGGTGCGCAGGCCGGCCGCGCGCTGGGCTTCGTTGCGCGTGTCGCCAGGTTCATTGAACGGGCACATCACCAGGCCCTGGGCGCCACATTCGCGGGCGTAGGTCGCCAGTGCGATAGCCTGGGCACGGCGTTCATCGTTCCACAGATCAAACGGGTACAGCGCGTTGATCGACAGCACCGTAATGCCCTGCGCCGCGCACAGTTCGCGCACGCGGCTGGCCGGGGTGCCGAATTCGATTTGGCGGTCCGCCAGGTCATTGCGGATCTCGATGGCATCGCACTTGAGCGTGGCGGCCAACTGGATGAAATCCGGCAGGGACAGGTGCGGCGCGACCATGCGGTTCAGGGCAAAGCGTAAAGGCGACTTCATTGTTATTGTTCTCCGTCCGGAACCGCTTAGAGGTCCAGCAGCCAACTGTGCTGCGGGTCGTTGTGGAAATGCCAGGCGCGCTTGGGGCCGGCCATCACGTTCAGGTAATAGGACTCGTAGCCATACGGCACGCTGACCGGGTGATAGCCCTTGGGCACCACCACCAGGTCGCTGTTTTCCACGGCCATGGCCTGGTCGATGCTGCGGTCGTCGGTGTAGACGCGCTGGAACACGAAGCCTTGGGGCGGGTTGACCTGGTGGTAGTAGGTTTCTTCCAGGAAGCTCTGGTGCGGCAGGTCGTCGGTATCGTGCTTGTGCGGCGGGTAGCTCGACGAATGCCCGGACGGTGTGCGCACCTCCACCACCAGCAACGAGTGCGCCGGCTCGCTGTCGGGCAGGATGTCGCACACGTAGCGGGTATTGGCGCCTTTGCCGCGCACGCTGCGCTTGCAGTTTTCCGGGCGAATCAGGCGCGGCGCGTAGCCTTGCGCGCCGGGTGCCGCGCAGACGGCGATCTGCACATCGCTCAAGGCGGTGACCTGGGCGTCGGTGCCCGGCGGCAGGTACGCGGCGAACGGCGATTTGTCTTCGAAGACCGATTGGCGGTCCCCCAGGTTCTGCCAGTTGAAACCTTCGCCCTCGATATTCACGCGGCCGCTGAGCAGTACCAGGCACAGCTCTTTGTCGCCGGCGCTGACCGGCAGGGTTTCGCCCAGGCTCAGGCGGTAGGCGCGAAAACCCACATACTCCAGGCGGCCTTCTTCGAGGGCGACCAGGGTTTTGCCGCCTTTGCTGCCTTTGACCAACAAGCTCATTTTCCGGTCCTCTCATTCAAAAGAGCACGTAACGTGTCATAGCCTTTTTTCGCATAGATATAGCTGGGCGCTACCGCCGGGTCCTGCTCGGCCTCGACCACCAGCCAGCCTTCATATTTCGCGGCCAGCAGCACATCGAGCAATGCGGCGAAGTCGATATCGCCATCGCCCGGCACAGTAAAGGTGCCGTTGACGATGCAATCGGGAAAGCTCCACATCTGGTTGCGCGCCAGCTGCACCACCGCTTTGCGCACGTCCTTGAAATGCACGTGGCAGATGCGGTCGATGTGTTTGCGCAACACCTCAAGCGGTTCACCGCCACCCATGTAGCAGTGGCCCGAATCGAACAGCAGGCCGACTTCGGGGCCCGTGCGTTTCATCAACTGGTCGATGTCTTCCGGGGATTCGACGTAGGCGCCCATGTGGTGGTGGTAAGCCAGGCGCACGCCCTGGGACAGGGTAAAGCGCGCCAGTTCAGTGAGTTTGTCCGCATAGTCCTGCCAGGCCTGCTCGCTGTGAAAGCGCGGGCGTTCGATCAGGCGGATGTGCGAACCCTGGATCGAATCGGCGACCTCGCCGTAGACCAGTACCTTGGCGCCGTTGTGTTTCAACAATTCGACATGGCCGGCGATGGCCTCGATTTCTTCCGCTACCGAACGCCGCGCCAGGCGGCTGGAATACCAGCCGGAGACCAAGGCCAGGTCGTACGGGCGCAATACATCGCCGACGCCCTTGGCGTCCTTGGGGAATTTACCGTTGAGTTCGAAACCTTCGTAGCCGATTTCCTTGCCTTCGCTCAGGGCGGTGCTCAGGGGCGTCTCGCCGCCCAGGGCCGGGAGGTCGTCGTTGCTCCAGGAGATCGGGTTGATGCCAATTCGGATTGCGGGCATGGCTGCACCTTTTATTGTTTTAGCCTGAGATCACTGGGATCTGCTTTATGTGGGAGCGGGCTTGCTCGCGAAAGCGGTGGTTCAGTTACAGAATTGTTGCCTGACACACCGCTTTCGCGAGCAAGCCCGCTCCCACATTTGATCGTGTTTAATTTCTAGCGCTGCGCCAGGCATTGATCAGCTGTTCGAAAGTCGCCTGGACACGCTGGATCAGGGTCTCATCATCAATCTCCCCCGCCATCCACAAACGGCTCGGCTCCTGGAAAATCGTGCGGCCCACGGCAAAGCCCCGGCAGGTGGTGCTCAGGCGTGCCTGCCGGAAGCCTTCGGCGAGGCATTCGGCCGAGGCATTCAGGCCCAGCAGCACCACGCCACGGCAGTACGGGTCGCGCTCATGAATCAGCTCGTCCAAGCGCTGCCAGTCTTCGGCCGACTGCGCCTCGATCTTCCACCACGCCGGGTAGATGCCCAGGTTGTAGAGGCGTTTGAGGCTGCGGTAGAGCACGTCCGGGTAAGTGGACGGATGATCCTTGGGCGGGATGACTTCCAGCAGCAATTCATGGCCGCTGACGATCGAGGCCTCGTAGACCGCCTTGAGTTGCGCTTCCTGCTCCAGGCGCAGCAGCGGCTCGTCGTCGGGGTGAAATTGCACCAGGCACTTGATGATTTGTTCCTGGGGCCAGGCGATCAGGTTGCTGCCAATCGAGCGTCCATGTTCGAACGCCAGGGGCCGCGAGTTCTGCACTTCCACCGGGCGCGCGATCCACCAGCCGCGACCGCTGGCGGCGTTGAGTGCGTCCTGGCCGAAGCGCTGGTCGGCGAGCAGGCCCACATCGGCGTCGACGCCCTGCTCGCTCAGTTTGCGCTCGACACGCTCGATGGCCTGGATAAACAGTTGCTTGGCGTCACTGATGCGCTCAGGCGCCTGGCCGCCTTTTTGCGCCAGTTCCACCAATTGCCAGCGGTGGTCGAAGGCAAACACGAACAGCTGCTTCCAGGCCTTGCGCGGCACCGTCACACGGTGCAGGCGTTGCAGGGTCACGTCCTGGTCGGGCCGGGTGATCGGCACCGGACTGTTGAACAGGTACTCCAGCTCCGCAGGGGTCGGCATGGCCGGGGCGCAGGCGTGGCGCGAAACGACCAGGCCGCCGCAGGCGTTGGCCAACTGGCTGCAACGTTCATCGCTGGCATCGTTGATCCAGCCGCTGAGGAAGCCCGACATGAAAGCATCGCCGGCACCCAGTACATTGAGCACTTCAACGCGCACACCGGGATAAATGGCACCGTCTTCGAGCTGTGCCGGGATGGCACCGTGGATCACCGTGCAACCCTGCGGACCGAGCTTGACCACCAGGGTCGCCGGGGTCAGTTCGCGCACTTTACGCAGGGCGGTGAGCAAGTCTTCACTGCCGCCGGCGATCAGGAATTCTTCTTCGGTGCCGACGATCAGGTCAAAGCGCGGCAGGATTTTCTGCACATGCTGGCTCACATTCTGGTCGGCGACAAACCGGGTCTCGCCATCTGCCTTGCCCGCCAGGCCCCACAGCACCGGGCGGTAGTCGATATCCAGCACGCGCTTGACGTTGTGCCGCGCGGCGTAATCCAGGGCCTGAATGCTGGCCTTGTAGACGCCGTCGGTGGAGAAATGCGTGCCGGTGATCAGCAGCGCCTTGCTCGAAGCAATAAAATCTTCATGGATGTCTTCGGCGCGCAGGGCCATGTCGGCGCAGTTTTCGCGGTAGAACACCAGGGGGAAGGTTTCGCGGTCCTTGAGGCCCAGCAGCACCAGGGCGGTGAGGCGCTCCGGGTCGACCTTGATACCGCTGACATCGCAGCCTTCACGGGCCAGGGATTCCACCAGGAAGCGGCCCATATGGTCGTCGCCGACCCGGCTCAGCATGGCCGACTTGAGCCCGAGCCTTGCGGTGCCGAAAGCGATATTGGCGGAGGAACCGCCGAGGTACTTGGCGAAGCTTGCAACGTCCTCAAGCCGCGCGCCCACTTGCTGTGCGTAAAGGTCGACGCCCAGGCGCCCGAGGCAAATCAGATCCAATTGACGCCCACTGGCAAAACGAGTCTGGCCCATGCTGGCTCCTGTTATTTTTATCAGCCTGCGTTGTACCGCCGTGGCGACGGCAAACGCTCTTGGTGCAAGCAGACTAGAACGTCCGGCGGCGCCAATCAATATTTATTCCATATATTTTTTTAGTGGAATATTTTTTCCATTAAGCTTGTACAGGATCATTCCAGCCCCACTGCATCGTTTCAGCAGGCCGCGCCGCCCGTGATGCCGAGGTATTTTTTTGCGCCTACCCTGTAGACTTGCGCCACCCATCAGCGCATCAGAAGAAACTGTCAGAAGGATTGCCCATGTCCCGCACCGATCACGAGACCGCCCTGGAAGAACCCGTCGCCAGCCCTCCGATCAATGCCGACCGTCTGTTGCAGCTGATTACCGACGAATACGAGAGCCTGCCGCGCCAGCTCAAGCGCATCGCCAGCTACATGAGCCAACAGAGCGACCGGATCATGGTCGACCGCATCAGCGACATCGCCCGCGAGTGTGAAGTGCACCCGTCGGCCATCGTGCGGTTCTCCCAGCGCTTCGGGTTCAGTGGGTTCAGTGAGATGCAGGCGCTGTTTCGCGAGGCCTACACCCACAAGACCACGCCGGTGCAGAACTACCAGCAGCGCATCCGCAGCATGATCGCCAACAAGTCGCAAAAGGCCAGCGGCGGCGACCTGGCGCGCGAATGCGTCAACGCAACATTGTCGGGTATTGAAAGGCTGGGGCTGGAACTGGATGACGTGGCCTTCGACAAGGCCGTGGACCTGGTGGTGAATGCCGACAATATCTACGTGGTCGGCGTACGCCGTTCCTTTGCGGTGGCCGATTACCTGGTCTACAACCTGCAGCACACCAACAAGCGCATTCACCTGATCTCGGGCCTGGGCGGCAGCTATCGCGAGCAGATGCGCAGCGTGCGTGCCAATGACTTGGTGATCGCCATCAGCTTTACGCCTTACGGCAAAGAGACCCAGCATTGCCTGCGGATTGCACAGCATCACCAGGCCAAGACGCTGATCATTACCGACAGTAACCTGTCACCCCTGGCCAAGCGGGCGAACGCGGTGTTGTTGGTCAATGAGGGATCATCGTTTGCCTTCCGCTCGCTGAGCGCCACGCTGTGCCTGTGCCAGGCGTTGTTTATCGCGGTGGCGTACCGGTTGGAGTTGAAGGTGGATGAAATTCATGAGCAGGTTGGGTTTGATGACTGACAAATGTGCCTAACGTTTGTCTGACACGGCGCAAAACCAAATGTGGGAGCGGGCTTGCTCGCGAATGCAGAGTGTCAATCACCAGATGTGCTGGCTGACACACCGCATTCGCGAGCAAGCCCGCTCCCACAGGGATGGAGCAGGCTTTGCTCAGATCACATGAAGATAGCGATCAGAATGATGATCGGAATCGGAATGCCGAGGAACCACAGAAGTAATGAACGCATGATGTTCTCCTTTTATTAACGGACAAAGTGTTCGGTTTCGACATACACCACCGCATCGCGACGGCGACCGCCGAAGGTTGCAGCGAAGCTGGCGAAGAAGGCGCCAATCAGCAGCGCGATGAACATCCACAGCGACGTGTAGGCGGCCACCTTGGCGGCGGTGTCGGCGGCTTGCTTGGCTTTGAGCTTGGCGTCTTCGACGGCTTTACGTGCATCGCCGTAAACCTTGTCGATACGCGCCTCGGCGTCGGCCTGGCTGAGGTTGGTGCGCTGGCTGATCAACTGGGCCAGGTAGGCCCGGTCTTCAGCAGCCAGCTCACCGTTGTTGCTCACGGTGCGACCGAGAATCCGTGCGACCACACCGTGTACCGCATCGTCGCTGACCGCCGCAGGGCGATCATCGCGAAACAGGCTGTCGACATAGTAATCAAGGTGATCGGCACTGCCATTGGCCGCGGAACCGGCGGCTTGGGTCATGCCACCGGCGGCGCCCGATACCACGCTGGCACCGGCTTTCACACCGCCGCTGACGGCACTGCTCACCGAACCGACCACCAGCATCGCCGTGATCAGCGTGGCCACGGCCCAGGCCAGGAAGCCGTGGGCGGTATCGCGAAAGTACACCTCATCGCCATGCATGTTGGCCCACTTCACTCGCAACCGGCCGGCAATGTAGCCGCCCAGCCCGGACGCGACGATCTGGGTAAACGCCAGCCATATAATCGTGGATATGCCAAGCCCCTTGGCGCTGATACCGCTGTCGGCCCACGGCGATACCGCCGAAAAGCCCAGGCCGAAGCCCAGCAATACCAGGATCAGCGACAACGCCGCCGCCGCGGCGGCCCCGGCAAAGATCGCCCCCCAGGAAACCCCGGAGAGCGTGCTCGACTCTTGCAGCGTGGATGAAGAGGTGATCATTGTTGTTTGCTCCCGGCAGGAAAAATAGTGTTGCAAGTCTCAAAAGGGACAGTGCAGGCACCATGCCAGTCGCCACAGAAAATAAAATCGTTATATTTCAACGATTTAATTAAATTGAACTTGCGCAAACCATGCAAGTTGCAAGAAACGACCGAATCAAGCAGGCGTTATGCATACCCCCTGTGGGAGCGGGCTTGCTCGCGAATGCGGTGGGTCAGGCAACACATCAGTCACTGAACCACCGTATTCGCGAGCAAGCCCGCTCCCACACTTGTCACTGTCCGTTTATGAAATCTGTGTCAGTTTTGCCAAAGTGAAGTTTTATTTAGGAAGCGTTCAGCCATTTCTTGGCAAAATGCCCGCACTTCAGTGTGAATCGCTCACCAGGTAATCCTATGACCCGTATTTTGACCATCGAGGATGACGCCGTAACGGCCCGCGAGATCGTCGCCGAGCTGAGTAGCCATGGACTGGAAGTAGATTGGGTAGACAACGGCCGCGAAGGCCTGGTGCGTGCCGTGAGTGGTGATTACGACCTGATCACCCTCGACCGCATGCTGCCGGAACTCGATGGCCTGGCCATCGTCACCACACTTCGCACCATCGGTGTGGCGACGCCGATCCTGATGATCAGCGCCCTCTCCGATGTCGACGAACGCGTGCGCGGCCTGCGGGCCGGCGGTGACGATTACCTGACCAAGCCGTTCGCCTCGGACGAAATGGCCGCCCGCGTCGAAGTGCTGCTGCGGCGCAAGAGCACGGTCAAGGAGTTCGAAACCGCCCTGCGCGTGGCCGACCTGGAGCTGAACCTGATCAGCCGCGAAGCCAGCCGCGCCGACCAACCGCTGAGCCTGTTGCCCACCGAATACAAGTTGCTCGAATTCCTGATGCGCAACACCGGGCAGATTCTGTCGCGGATGATGATCTTCGAAGAGGTCTGGGGCTATCACTTCGACCCGGGCACCAACCTGATCGATGTGCACATCGGTCGCCTGCGCAAGAAAATCGACCCGCCGGGCCTTCCGCCGTTGATCCGCACGGTGCGAGGTTCCGGTTATGTCATTGCTGAACCCCTCTAAGGGCTGGCGCTCATCCAGCAGCCGTTTGCTGGCGCTATACAGCTCGTTATTCGTGGCCTGGAGCTGCATTCTGATGGGGGTGCTGTATTTTGAGGTGTCGGGTTACCTGGGCGATTTGTCGCGCCATTCGCTGATGCAGCGCCAGCACCTGTTTCAGCGCTTCGACGGCGAAGAATTGGTGGAGGCGCTGACCACCAGCATGACCTTCGACATGAAGGGCGTGGACGCCTATGGCCTGTTCGACGAGCAATTGCGCCCCCTCAGCGGGCCGATCCGCGCAGTGCCGCCGGACCTGTCCCTGGACGGCAAAATCCATGCCCTGGCCAATTGCGTCGACTCCGACGACCCCAAACTGCCCAAGGACAGCTGCGACGCCGTGGCCACCCACACCGCGGACGGCCGCTGGCTGGTACTGGTGCGCGCCAACGGTTCGCTGTTCGGCGTGACCCGGATCATCTGGCATGCCCTGCTCTGGGCGCTGTCGCTGACGATCATTCCGGGCGCGGCCGGCTGGCACCTGTTGCGCCGCCGCCCGTTGCGGCGGATTCGCGGGATCCAGGCCAGCGCCGAAGCCATAGTCGCCGGCGACCTCACCCACCGCCTGCCGCTGTCGAACCGCCGCGACGAATTGGACATGCTCGCGGCCATCGTCAACGCCATGCTCGACCGCATCGAAAAGCTGATGAATGAGGTCAAGGGTGTGTGCGACAACATCGCCCACGACCTGCGCACCCCGCTGACTCGTCTGCGCGCGCAGTTGTATCGCATCAAACAGGAGGCCGAGGCGGAGTCGGACTGCGCAGTGAAGCTGGACGACGCGATTGCCGAGACCGACACCCTGATGGCGCGCTTTCGCGGGCTATTGCGTATCTCCGAACTGGAAGACCACCAGCGACGCTCGGGTTTCCTGGTGATGGACCCGTTGCCGCTATTGCGCGAGTTGCACGACTTTTATCTGCCCCTGGCGGAAGAAGGCGAGCTGCAGCTGGTGTTGGAAGCGCCGGACTCGCTACCCTGGGTCACCGGCGACCGCGCACTGCTGTTCGAGGCCCTGGCCAACCTGCTGAGCAACTCGATCAAGTTTTCGCCACCGGGCGGCGAAGTGAGGTTGCGCGGGGTCAACGATGCTGGCAGTACCCGCATCGAAGTACACGACTCCGGACCCGGCATACCGGCGGCCGAGCGCAAGGCGGTGTTCCAACGCTTTTATCGCGTGGACGAAAGCGACCAGCAAGGCGGGTTCGGCCTGGGCTTGTCGATTGTGGCGGCGATCATCAACTTGCATGGGTTCAAGTTGGAGGTGGGCGCCAGTGCAAGCGGTGGGGCAAGGCTGATGCTGGAGTGCCGCCAACAGTTGATGCCAGAGTAATCCCGACCCTGTAGTGAGCGGGCTTGTCGAATCGTCGCACCGCCCGCGCTGGGTGGCGAAGCCGCCCCAAACCAGACGATCTGGTTTCATCTGGAACCCTACGGTGTCCTTATTGGGGCCGCTTCGCAGCCCAGCGCGGGACAAGCCCGCTCACTACAAAGATGCGTAGATACCTATGGCCATCGCAGGCAAGCCAGCTCCCACATTGGGTTTGCGGTGTTTGAAAGATCAGGCCGGGAAGTTGGCGCGCAACGCCTCTAACCCACCGCTGTACACACCGGCAAACAACGCTTCGACCGCTGCGTCCTCAGTCCCCGCCGCCGGGGTAAACACGCCGGACCAGGTCACCTTCGCCGACGACTCCGTCAGCGCCTCGACCTGCAACGTTGCCAGGTAGGCACTCACCGGGAACGGTGACTGTTCAATGGTGTAGCTGTAGGTGCGCGCCACGTTATCGAATGTCTGCAAGCGCTCGACGATCACGCCGCCGTCGGCGGTGGTCAGGTGCCGCACGCGGCCGCCTTCGCCGGGCTCGCTCTTGGCGATCAAGGGTAGCCAATCCGGCAGGCTGTTGAAGCCCCCCACCAACTGCCAGACCTGGTCGGCCGGCACCGGGATTTCAATTACGGAAGATGCTGTTGGCACGGTAAATCTCCAAAAATCGTAGGAAAACGTCGCCCAGCCTGCCACGCCTGAGGCATCAATGCATCCATTGATACAGGAGGGAGCAAGCCCCCTCCACCTCTTGATGGCAGGTCAGGGCAACGATTTGAGGAAGGTGGTGATCAATTGGTTCACCCGTTCCGCCGCTTCCAACTGCACCATATGCCCCTGCCCCGGCAGAATCTCCACCTGGGCCGCCAACCCCTCGGCATGGGTCGCCGGGATGATTGCATCATCGCTGCCCCAGATCACCAGGCTCGGCTGTCGCCCCACCCCGCTGCGCAGATCGATCGTCTGCCGCCCGCCCTCGAACAGCTGCTGATTGAGCTGGCGCAGGGCTTGGTCCACGCCCTCGAGCCGCTTGAACTTGAGCATGTCCTCCAGCATCTGCCGCGTCACCAGCGCAGGGTCGCTGAACAGTTGGGTCAACTGGGGCTTGAGGGCATTGCGGTTTGTTGCGTCGGCAAAGCCTTGCAGGTAATCACCGTTGATATCCGGGCCCAGGCCGGCGCTGGCGATCAGGGTCAACGACGCGACGCGCTCGGGCGCCTGGGCGGCAACCGTCAGGGAAACCAACCCGCCCATGGAATGCCCGGCCAGGTGCACGCGGTCGAGCTTGAGGTGGTCAAGCAGGGCCAACACTGCCTGGCTCAGCTCCTGGGCATCGGCGCTTTGCAAGTGCTTGCCCGACTCGCCATGCCCCGGCAGGTCCAGGGCGATCACACGGCGCTCGGCGGCCAATGCCGGTTGGTTGAACAGCCAGTTGTTCAGGTCGCCACCAAACCCGTGGACCAGCACCAACGGCGTGCCGCCCTCGCCCAGGTCGAGATAACGCAGCAAGCGCCCGCCTATCTCGGCTTTCTGCGCAGTTGGCCCAGAGGCTTCGGCCTCGGCCGCGCTGGAAACAAACCCGGCGTTGAAGCGTTCAATCACGGCGTCAATCTCGGCTTCCGTGGCCTCGCCTTCCACGACGATCCCCAGCAAGGCGCCGACCGGCAAGGTCTCGTCGCTCAGCGCCAATACCCGGCGCAATACACCACTGAATGGCGCCTCGACACTGCTGGAGATTTTGTCGGTCTCTACGTCCAGCACCTCCTCGCCTTTCTCCACTCGGTCGCCGGGTTGCTTGAGCCAGACATCGACGCGCCCTTCGGTCATCGACAGCCCCCACTTGGGCATGGTCAGGGTGTGGATCATGCGGCGTTCCTCTTGTCGGCGATCTTCAGCACAGCGGCTTCGATCTTCGCGGCGTTGGGGATGTACAGGTCTTCCAATGCATCGGAAAACGGCACGGGGGTGTGCGGCGCGGTGACCATCTCAATCGGCGCGCGCAGGCAAGAAAACCCCCTTTGCGCGACCAGCGCACTGATATCGGTGGCGATCGAACAGCGTGGGTTGGACTCGTCGATCACCACCAGC
Source organism: Pseudomonas sp. SWRI18 (assembly GCF_014268345.1). NCBI lineage: Bacteria > Pseudomonadati > Pseudomonadota > Gammaproteobacteria > Pseudomonadales > Pseudomonadaceae > Pseudomonas > Pseudomonas sp. SWRI18. Next base: position 21,264 of record NZ_JACCQQ010000029.1, on the reverse strand, counting down.
CGCCCGGTTTTCTCGACGCTTTCAAGGATGCTGTCTTCGTCGAGCGGACTGGTTGTGCGCAGGTCCAGCACTTCGCAGTCGACGCCCTGGCGGGCCAGGTTGGCGGCGGCTTCCAGGGCGATATGCACCATGCGCCCGTAGGTCACCAGGGTCACGTCCTTGCCTTCGCGCACAAAGTTGGCTTCACCGAACGGCACGGTGTACAGCTCTTCCGGCACCTCGCCTTGCAGGCTGTAGAGCATCTTGTGTTCGAGAAAGATCACCGGGTCGTTATCGCGGATCGCCTGGATCAGCATGCCCTTGGCGTCATAGGGCGTGGCCGGGCACACCACTTTAAGGCCGGGAATATGCGTCCACATCGAGGTGAGCATCTGCGAATGCTGGGCCGCCGCACGCAGGCCGGCGCCGTACATGGCGCGGATCACCAGCGGCGTGGTGGTCTTGCCGCCGAACATGTAGCGGAACTTGGCGGCCTGGTTGAGCAACTGATCGAGACAGCAGCCGATGAAGTCGACGAACATCAACTCGCACACCGGGCGCATGCCACGGGTGGCCGCGCCAACGGCCATGCCCACGTAGCCGACTTCGGACAACGGCGCGTCCAATACGCGCTCGGGAAATTCCGGGTAAAGGCCTTTGGTCACCCCGAGCACGCCGCCCCAGGCATCCTGTTCGCCAGGGGCGCCGGTGCCGCCGGACACATCCTGACCAATGATGAAAACGCTCTGGTCACGGCGCATTTCCTGGGCCAGGGCTTCGTTGATTGCCTGCTGATAGCTGATTTTGCGAGCCATGAAAATTCTCTCCGAAGGTTATTCTTATTAGCGGTAGGCGACGTAGACATCACTGAGCAGGTCAGCGGCCTGGGGCTTGGGGTCGGACTTGGCCAGGCGCACGGCGTCTTCGATCAGTTGCGCGACCTCGCCGTCGATACGCTCGAATTGCGCCGCATCCAGCCAGCCTTCGGCGTTACAGCGCTGGCGGAACAGCGCCAGGCAGTCAGCGTTCTCGCGCAGGTTCTTCACTTCATCGGGGCCGCGATAGGTTTGCGCATCACCTTCGAAGTGGCCGTAGAAGCGGCTCAGCTTCACTTCCACCAGCGTCGGCCCCTCGCCGTTGCGCGCCCGCTCTACCGCCACGCCCAGCGCCTGGTGCACGGCGAAGAAGTCATTGCCATCGGCGATAACCCCCGGCATGCCAAACCCTGCGGCGCGATCGGCGATGTCCTTGCACGCCACCGACCAGCCGGAACCGGTGGCCTCGGCATACCCATTGTTTTCCGCGACGAACAGGCACGGCAGTTTCATGATGGACGCCAGGTTCATCGCCTCGAACACAGCGCCCTCGTTGGAGCCGCCGTCGCCAAAAAACGCCACGGCCACGCCATGGCTGCCCTTGAGTTTGGCAGCCAGCGCGGCACCGGCCGCCAACGGCGCACCCGCGCCGACAATGCCGTTGGCGCCGAGCATGCCTTTCTCTTGATCGGCGATGTGCATGGAGCCGCCCTTGCCGCCGCACACGCCGGTTTTCTTGCCGTAGATCTCGGCCATCATGCCGAACACGTCAACGCCTTTGGCGATGCAATGGCCGTGGCCACGGTGGTTGGAAGCGATGCAGTCGTCATCGTTGAGGTGGGCCATGACCCCGGCGGCGCTGGCTTCCTGGCCGGCGTACAGGTGCACGAACCCTGGGATTTCGCCCGTGGCGAATTCCACGTGCAGGCGCTCTTCAAAATCACGGATGGTGCGCATCACGGTATAGGCATGCAGCAATTGATCGGTGGACAGGTGGGTGGACATCTTGTTGTTCTCCAGGTTGTCTCGACACACAAAAGGCTGGCTGCGGCCAGCTGCAAACCCTTCAGCACAGCCTGTGCCAACGCCTTGGAAAACCTGCCGAAGCCTTGATCCAGAGCAGTGGCGCGCGGTTGTAACGGCGCCCCAGGCCGGCGCAGAATGAGACGCCGCATTGCAGCCTGCAGGCCGCGTCTCAGGCGGGATGAGACGCTGCGTCTCATCCCGTGCACTTGGTCAGGCCCTGCTTGTTCCGCCCGATGCATGCGCGCTTAATGGCGGGCATAACAACAAAGACCGAGAACCGGAGGCCTTATGCTCGCCGCGAACTCCAGAGAGCACGTCGACTGCGTCAGTCGCGTGGTCCGCAATGCCGATCGCCTGCCCCAGGCGCCGGTGCCGTCGCTGATTTTCGATTCCTGGCGGCGTTCCATGGAACAGCACCACCTGGACCCCGGCTCGCTGCAGGGCCCGCGCATCCTCAGTGAACCCTTGCTCAAGGAATGCCGCGAACGCGCCGAGCTGTTCATGCGCATCGCCAGCGAAGAAGTCGCGCAACTGCACCACCGCGTGCGGCATGCCGACTACTGCGTGATGCTCACCGACGCCCAAGGCCAGACCATCGACCACCGCGTGGACACGGCGATTCGTACCGACTGCCGCAAGGCCGGCCTGTACCTGGGCACTTGCTGGTCGGAAGCCGAAGAAGGCACCTGCGGCGTGGCCACGGTGCTGACCAGCAAGGCGGCGGTGACGGTGCACAAGCGCGACCACTTCCGCGCGGCATTTATCGGCCTCACCTGCTCCGCCGCGCCGATCTTCGACCCCCAGGGCAACCTGCTGGGGGTGATGGACGCCTCGGCGCTCAAGTCCCCGGATGACCGACGCAGCCAGCACCTGGTGCGCCAGATGGTGGCGCAGAGTGCACAGGCCATCGAAAACGCCTTCTTCATGCACAGCGCCCGCCAGCATTGGGTGCTGCAAGCCCATGGCACCCCGGGTTATGTGGACAGCCAACCCGACCTGCTGCTGGCGTGGGACCAGGATGGTCGCCTGCAGGCGTTGAACAGCAAGGCACGCCAGGCACTGCGTGTGCGCTTTGGCCAGGTGCCGGAGCATATCGGCGAAGTGTTCGACCTGGACGCATTGCGCGCGGTGACCGACCAGTCGGCCCAACAGTTGCCTTGGCGAGGCGCGCCCGGCGCCCTGCACGTGCGCGTCAACGCGCCGCGCCGCAAACCGCCGCGTGCGCCACTGGCTCCGCAGGTCGATGCGCGCGTGGAAGAGCACCTGCGCCTGGCCGTGCGGGTCAAGGACCGTAACCTGCCGGTGCTGGTGCAAGGCGAAACCGGTGCCGGCAAGGAAGTCTTCGCGCGCCAACTGCACGAACGCAGCGCCCGCCGCCACGGCCCGTTTGTGGCGGTGAACTGCGCGGCAATTCCGGAAAACCTGATCGAAAGCGAGCTGTTCGGCTATGTCGCCGGGGCCTTTACCGGCGCTTCCAGCAAAGGCATGCCGGGGCTGCTGGTGCAGGCCGATGGCGGCACCTTGTTCCTCGATGAAATCGGCGACATGCCCCTGGCCTTGCAGACGCGTTTGCTGCGGGTAATGGCCGAAGGCGAAGTGGCGCCCTTGGGCGCGGCAAAAACCCGCGCGGTGGACATCCAGGTGATCTGCGCCAGCCACCGCGACCTGTCGGCGCTGGTCAGCGCGGGCAGCTTTCGTGAAGACCTGTACTTTCGCCTCGGCTGCGCACGCTTCTGCCTGCCGCCGTTGCGCGAGCGCACCGACAAGCTGGCCTTGATCAACCGGCTGCTGGAGCAGCAAGCGCGCAGCAGCGGCGTCGCCGTGGGTATCGGCCAGGCGGCGCTGGAGCTGTTGCTGGGGTATGCCTGGCCGGGCAACGTGCGGCAACTGCGACATGTGCTGGCGTATGCCTGCGCGGTATGCGAAGGCGGCACGCTGCAAGTGGCGGACTTGCCGGTGGAAGTGCGTGGCGAGCAGGTTGACGGGCGGGTGGAAGACAGCTTGAGCCCGGAGCGCCAGGTGGTGCTGGAGGCGTTGATCCGGCATCGCTGGAAGCCGTTGCCGACGGCCCAGGCGCTGGGCATCTCAAGGGCAACCCTGTATCGCCGGGTCAACCAGCTCGGTATCGACATGCCTGGCAAAACCAGCTGATGTGGTGCGGTCAAAATGGCGAAGCTGGCTTGCCTGCAAAGTCATAAGTACCTGCAAACCTTTGTAGTGAGCGGGCTTGTCCCGCGCTGGGCTGCGAAGCTGCCCCAAAACAAGCGACCTGGGATCAATCTGGAACTCAGCGGCGTCTTCATTGGGGCGGCTTCGCAGCCCAGCGCGGGACAAGCCCGCTCACTACAGATGCTCTCGCGTCCTTAATAAATGTTTTTCTCAAGGCGCCCCCTTCTCGCCCCCTTGTAAAAGTGTCCGCTTGTGCCTAGCTTATGCGCCCCCCACCCTGCGCTTTAAGGCCCTGCCCCCATGGTTGTGCGTTTTCGTCCCGTCGTCACCTCAGGTTTCGCCCTCGGCCTGCTGCTCAGCGACGGCATCGCAAGCAGCCTGGCGGCTGAGATCGAGCTGCCGGCGGTGACGGTCCAGGGCCAGGATGAGTCCGGCTACCGCAGTGAAACCGCCTCGGTGGGCGGCTTCGATGACGCGCCGCTGCTCGACACCCCGGCCTCGATCAGCGTGATCAACGCCGCACTGATCAAGGACCAGCAGGCGCGCCTGCTCAGTGAGGTGCTGCGCAATGACGCCTCGGTGGGCGACAGTTATGCCCCCATCGGCTACTACGAAAATTTTGTGGTGCGCGGCTTCTCGCTGAACGCGGCGAGCAGCTACAAGATCAACGGGCGGACCATCACCGGCGAGCAGAACGTCGCCCTGGAAAACAAGCAGCAGGTGGAAGTGCTCAAGGGCCTGGCGGGCCTGCAAAGTGGCATCTCCGAGCCCAGCGGCGCGATCAACTACGTGACCAAGCGCCCGGAAGATGTGCGCTCGGTGACGGTCTCCAGCGACGATCGCGGCAGCGGCTATATCGCCACCGACGTCGGCGGCTGGTTCGGCAGCGAGCAGCAATTTGGCCTGCGCGCCAACGTGGCCCATGAAGACCTCAACGCTTATGTCGAACATGCCGACGGCCAGCGGGACTTCGTGTCCCTGGCGTTCGACTGGAACATCAGCCCCGACGCCGTGCTGCAACTGGATGCGGAATACCAGAGCAAACAGCAACGCTCGGTGCCGGGCTACCAGTTGCTCGGCGGCACAACGGTGCCACAGGACGCCTCGCCGAAAAAACTGCTGGGGCACCAGAGCGGTTCCAGGCAAGTGGGCATCGATGCGCTGAACCTCAACGGCATGTTCGAATACCGCTTCAGCGATCAATGGAAAGGCAGTGTCAGCGCCGCGCGCAGCAAGGTGGTGATCGATGACTACAGTTCGTTCGCGTGGGGCGGTGCCACCAGCGGCGTCGGTAATACCTTCACGCCCGACGGCAACTACGACATCTACGACTACCGAAGCCCCGACGACACCCGCCGTGACGATGAAGTACAAGCGGCGATGACCGGGCTGTTCGACACCGGCGGCCTGGGCCATGAACTGACCTTCGGCACCAGCGCGTTCCGTCGGGTGATTGACAAACGCAAACCGGTCAATGAGTGGATCGGCAGCGGCAATATCAATGCCGACGCCCCCACCTTCACCCCGACAGATGTTCCGCTGAATGACAGCCACCGCACCCTGGACAGCCGCCAATACGGCCTGTTCGTCAGCGACCGCATCCGCCTCAATGAGCACTGGCAGACCATCCTCGGCGGCCGCGAAGTACGCCTGGATGAACAGGCCTTCGATAGCAACGGCACCCTGGCACGCCATACCCGGCAATACGTGTTCCTGCCCCAGGCCTCATTGATCTACAAACCGATTGAAAACGTCGCGCTGTACACCTCGTACAGCAAGGGCCTCTCCCTGGGCGGCACCGCGCCGTGGTTCGCCGGCAACGCGGATCAAACCCTGGCGCCGACCACCTCGCGACAGATCGAAGCCGGGGTGAAATACGACTGGCGCCGCATCAGCTTTGCCGCAGCCGTGTTCCAGACGCGCCAGGCCTACCAATACGCCAGGCCCGACGGCGCAGGTGCCTTTACCTACGTGCAACAGGGCGAACAAAAGAACACCGGGCTGGAACTGTCGGCCAACGGCTGGGCCACGCAGCGCCTGCAGATCGCAACCAGCGTGGCGGCGATTCGTGCGCGGGTGAGCGGCAGCGGCACCCCGCAATACGAAGGCCATCAGGCGATCAACGTGCCCACGCTGCGCGCCAGTGTGTATGCCGATTATGCGCTGCCCTGGGTGAACGGCCTGGCGGTGCTGGGCGGTGTGCAGTACAGCGCGAAGAAAAACGCCAACCGCACCGGCAATGTAGAGGTAGGGGACTACGCGGTGGTCAATCTGGGCAGCCGCTACACCACAAAGCTGGACGGTTATGAGACGGTGTTCCGCCTGAGCGTCGACAACCTGTTCGACAAGCGCTACTGGCGCGACGCGGGCGAGTACATGGGCGATGACTATCTGTTCCAGGGCGCGCCGCTGACGGCGCGCCTGAGTGCTTCGGTCAATTTCTGAGATTTACTGAGGCATCTTGCGAAAACCCACCGCCAGCCGGTTCCAGCTGTTGATGGTGGCGATGGCCACGCTCAGGTCGACTTGCTCCTGGGCGCTGAACTCGGCGGCCAGCGCGTTGAAGTCTGCATCCGGGGCGTGGGTCTGGTTGAGCAGCGTCAGGCTCTCGGCCCAGGCCAGCGCGGCGCGTTCACGCGGGGTGAAGAACGGCGTTTCACGCCAGGCCGACAGGGTGTACAGGCGACGTTCGGTTTCACCGCCCTTGCGGGCATCGGCGGTGTGCATGTCCAGGCAGAAGGCACAGCCGTTGATCTGCGAAACACGCAGGCGCACCAGTTCCAGCAACGGCAGCTCGATGGACAGTTTGCCGACGGCGGCTTCCAGAGCGAGCATGGCTTTCATGGCATCTGGGGAGGCCGTGTAGAAATCGGTACGGGTTTGCATGGTGATACTCCGGAACGGTGGGGATTGGTCGCCAGGTTAGTCACCGAGGAGTTGGGGAGGAATATCCAATTGTGGGGAAGAATGGGTGACCAATTTTCCGTGAGGTGTAGCAAGGGCGGACTGCTTTTCTAAGGCTGACAAATCTCCCTACAAAAATGTGTAGATACCTATGGCCATCGCAGGCAAGCCAGCTCCCACTTCGGCTAGACCACTCGCGCCATATGCTCCCCGATCCGCGCCCTCAACCACCGCTCCGCCGGGTCATTGTCATGCACCCCGCTCCACACCATCGATAACTCCGCGGCATCGATCGCAAACGGTGGCTCTTCTGCGCGCAAGGACGTGCCCTCGGTCAACGCGCAGGCCGCATAGTCCGGTACCGTCGCGATAATCTGCGTACCCGCCAGCAACGCCCGCAACCCGCTGAACTGAGGCACCGCCAGTACCACCCGGCGCGCACGGCCGATTCGCGCCAGGTCCAGATCAATGTTGCCGCTCAAATCCCCCGAGAACGACACCATCGCATGCGGCCGCTCGCAGTAGTCATCCAGGGTCAGCGGCTCAACCCCGTCATCGCCACGCAGGACCTTGCACGGAATGTCCCGCAGTTTCTTGCGCTTGGCATTGGCCGGCAGTTCAGTGGTGTAGCTCACGCCCACGGTAATTTCGCCGCTGGCCAACAACGATGACATCAGCAGGTAGTTGGCCCGGCGCACCACCACGATGATGCCGGGCGCCTCTTCGCGCAGTCGGCTGAGCAACGGCGGGAACAGCCCGAATTCGGCGTCGTCGGAAAGGCCGATGCGGAACACCGCACAGCTGGTGGAAGGGTCGAAATCCTTGGCGCGGCTGACCGCCCCGGAAATAGTGTCCATGGCCGGTTGCAACTCCTTGAGTATCGCCACCGCGCGTGGCGTGGGCTCCATGCCCCGCCCGTTGCGCAGCAGCAACGGGTCGTCGAACAGATCGCGCAAACGCCCCAATGCCGCGCTCACGGCGGGCTGGCCCATGAAGAGTTTTTCGGCGACCCGGGTCAGGTTCTTCTCGAACATCAGCGCTTCGAAAATCACCAGCAGGTTCATGTCGACGCGGCGCAGGTCGTTGCGGTTCATGGCGATATCCAAAACGGTTGGCAAGCCCACAGGTAAGCATGCATGACGTTATCCGGATTGCATGCCTGTGCTGTCTTTTCCACGTCGGGACCTGGCGAAATTAACAACGATTAACTCGCCAGCCAGACGGTCCGGCAACAAGATTGGCCACGTCTACACTGCATCCATCCACCGGGAACGCTCCCATCGACTGCGGATAATTGTCATGGCCCGACTCGCGCAATATGCCCCTCCTCGTTTATCCGCCACCGGCGGCCTCTGCCCCCGGCGCGAGCGCATCGCCAAGCAATTGATACTCGCCAACCTCGGCGAAAGCCTGGCCATTGCCGACCTGGCCCAGGCCTGCGCGTTGTCGCGCAGCCATTTCTCACGTGCATTCAAGTGCACCACCGGGCTGTCGCCCCAGGAGTGGATTCGCCAACAGCGTATCCAGCGGGCCAAGGAACTGATCACCAGTTCCTCCATGAGCCTGACGCAAATCAGCCTGGAGTGCGGGTTTTGCGACCAGGCGCACTTTTGCCATATGTTCACCCGCAGCGAAGGCGTCAATCCGATGACCTGGCGAAATCACCACTCGCGCCAAAAGTCACACGTGATCGCGGCCTAGTGGTCTGTACGCAGCTGGAATATGCTGGCGGCTCCCTGTTTTGCGAGCATGGCCCGCCCATGAGTGACCTCAGCGACCAGGCCGTGCATTTCGGCCCCTATCGTGTCCACCCACGCCAACGCCTGGTGCTGGAGGCGGGTCGACCGTTGCGTTTGGGACGGCGGGCGGTGGATATCCTGCTGATCCTGCTGGAGCAGGCCGGCAACGTGGTGAGCAAGCAGGCGCTGATCGCCCGCGTCTGGCCCAGGAGCGTGGTGGAAGACGGCAACCTGCGCGTGCATATGGCAGCGCTGCGCAAGGCCCTGGGCGATGGCCAGGCCGGGCAGCGCTATATCGTGACCGTGGCCCAGCGTGGCTACAGTTTTGTTGCGCCACTGAGCATCGAGCCGATGACCCTACCCACCGAGGGAGCAGCCCACTTCCAGGGCCACAACCTGCCCTTGCGCCGCACCCGCATGATCGGCCGTCAGGCCCTGATCGACAGCCTGGTGCGACAACTGCCCGCCCAACGCTTTATCACCCTGACCGGCGCCGGCGGCATCGGCAAGACCACCGTCGCCTTGCGCGTGGCTGAGCTGCTGATCGGGCACTATCCCGACGGCATCCGCCTGCTGGACCTGGCGCCGCTCAGCGCGCCGTCGATGATCCAGCCCAATCTTGCCGCCCTGCTCGACCTGACCCACGCCGAACACGAACCCTTGGCCACCTTTGCGCGCAGCGTGCAGGAGCGCCAGATGCTGCTGGTGATCGACAACTGCGAGCACCTGCTCGATGACATTGCCCTGGTCTGCGAAACCCTGCTGCGTTACGCGCCCAGGCTGCACATCCTGGCCACCAGCCGCGAGGCGTTGCGCGCCGAGGGCGAGTACGTGCAGCGCCTGGAACCCCTGGCCTGCCCGCCGGCCACCGGTAACCGCGCCCAGGCGCTGGGCTATCCGGCCTTGCAATTGCTGATCGAACGGGCCATGTCCCATCAGGACAGCTTTGAATTGAGCGAAGCCGAACTGCCCCTGGCGATTGATATCTGCCAGCGCCTGGACGGCATCCCGCTGGCAATCGAACTGGTGGCGGCGCAGATCGAGCGCTTCGGCCTGCCCGGGCTGCTGGTGCAGATGGAGGACAACTTCCGCCTGCTCACCCGGGGCCGCCGCAGCGCCCTGCCACGTCATCAAACCTTGCGGGCCACGCTGGACTGGAGCTTTGAGCTGCTCACCGCGTGCGAGCAGATCTGCCTGCGGCGCCTGGCGGTGTTCCGTGGCGGGTTCAGCCTGGCCAGCGCGGCGGCGGTGATTGCCGGGGAACAGGTCGCGCCGGCGCAGGTGCTGGGTTCGATCACGCAGTTGGTGGCCAAATCCTTGCTGAATGTGGAGGCTGGCGATGACGAGATGGTCTATCGCCTGCTGGACATCACACGCACCTATGCGCTGGAAAAACTCAGCACGGCCGATGAGCTGCAGGCCACCCGCGAGCGCCATGCCGAGCGCTGCCTGACGCTGATGAACCAGGCCCAGGACGATTGGGAACTGATCGCGACCCAGCCCTGGATCGACCGCTATGCGCCGCTGCGCGAAGACATCCGCGCCGCCCTCGATTGGAGCTTGAGCGACCAGGGCGTGCCTTTGCTCGGCATTCGCCTGACCGTCAGCGCGATGCCGTTATGGCAAGAGCTTTCACTGCTGCGCGAGCACGGTTTGTATGTGGGCAAGGCCCTGGCACGGCTCGAACAATCGAGTGCGCCGAGCCAGCGCTTGCACATGGCGTTGCAACTGGCACTGGGCAGTTTTTGCTATCACACCCAGGGGGGTACACCACAAACGATCGAGGCGTTCAGTCGCGCACGGCGCCTGGCAGAAGCCGACAAGGACCTGGCCGGCCAGCTGCGCGCCGTGTCGGGGCAGATGGCGGTGAACCTGTGCTGTGGCAATTATCACGACGCCTTGGCGCAAAGCCTGCACTTCGACCAGCTAGGCCCCCAGGCCGCCCCTTTGCTGGCCCTCAGCGCCCAGCGTCTGCGGATGCTGGCACAGCACTTCGCCGGTGAGCAGGCACTGGCGCAGCACACGGCCGAGCAAGTGATCCAGCGTATGGCCCAGAGCGGTCATCTCAACCGTTTTACCCATGGTTTTGGCGTGCAGTACGACCAGAGCGTTGCCTCGCTGACCCTGCTTGCGCGCATCCTGTGGCTGCGCGGTTATCCGGAACGTGCATCGCGCACGGCAAGCCAGGCGTTGGCGCTGGCCTTGCAGATCAACCATGGCACGTCGATCTGCTACACCTTGGCGCTGGCGGGAGTGGTCATCGCCCGCTACAACGGCGACAGCGAAGCGGCACGCGAGCATCTGGACCAGTTGTTGCAGCAGGCGCAGAAACACTCGGTGCCGCTGTTCCACACCTGGGCACGCTGCTACGACGGCACGCTGTCGATCGCCGATGTGCAGGGGCTGGGCCTGGTCGAAGATATTCTGCTGACGTTCAATACCATCGAGGTCAGTGACGCGGTATTCGAGCGCGCCACACAGGGCGCGGCCGGCTGGTGCGCGCCGGAAATCCTGCGCCTGCGCGCGCAAACCCTGGCCGACCCCGACGCGCGCGAAGCGCTCCTGTTGCAAGCCCTGGCCTTGGCGCGCCAGCAAGGCGCACTTGCCTGGGAGCTACGGTGCGCGACCTCGTTGGCGCGTTCGTGGCAGACCCAAGGCCGCATCGAGGCTGCCCGCGACCTGCTCAGCTCAATCTACGCGCAATTCACCGAAGGCTTCGCCACCCTGGACTTAGTCCGCGTGCGCGGCTTGCTCGACGAGCTGCAAGACGAACGGCCGGCCTGAAAACGGCCCCAGATAATGCCCATACCCCTGCTGCAAACGCGCCACCTGCACCGGGTCGCGCAGTTGCGCCAAGGCATAGCTGCGCAGGCAATTGAGCAGGCGGTAACGCGGTTCGCCAGGTCCCGGCTCGAGGGTCAGCAGCGACATCCCGACCAGACGGCCCAGCAGGTAGGACAGGTCGGCGTGTTCCAGCTCGGTGCCGGCGATCAGTTCGCTCAGGGTAGGCATGGTCGCCGCCATCTTGAACAAGCCCAATTGCAGGAACAGCCAGCGTTCGGGCAGGCTCAGGCGCTCGTAGGTCCAGTCCAGGGCGGCGCTGAGGGACCGGTGGCGCTCGACCGCCGTGCGACGGCCGCGGGTCAGTACCTGCAAGCCCTTGCACAACTGCTGCTGCAAGCCGCGCACGCCCAGGGCATCCACTTGGGCGGCGGCGAGTTCCAGGGCCAGGGGAATGCCATCGAGGCGCCGGCAAATATCACGTAGCGGCGCCAGGTCCTGGGGCCGCAAGACAAAACCCTGCTGGCCCGCACGCACCCGTGCGATGAAAAGTTGCACCGCCGGGTAAACCATCGCCTGCTCGACACTGCCCAGCGCCGACGGTGCAGGCACCGCCAGCCGGGGTACGCGCTGCACCCATTCGCCGGGCGCTTGCAGGGCCTCACGGCTGCTGACCAGTACACTGACCTGCGGCGCCGTTTCACCCAGCAAGCGCACCAGGTGGCGACAGGCGCCGAGCAACTGATCGGCGCCGTCGAGTACCAATAGCAGTTGGCGGGTGGCCAGTTGGCGGCTCAGCTCGGCGGCGTTCGCGCAGGGCGCCAGATGCAACGCCGCGGCCACATGGCGCAGCAGCCCCACCGGCGCCTCGATCGTGGCCAGGTCAACCCACCACACGCCGTCGCGATAGCGCGGCAACACACGCTCGGCCAATGCCTGGGCCAAGGTGCTCTTGCCGACGCCGGCGCAACCGGTGAGCGTCATCAGGCGTTGGCCGAACAAGCGCCGCCGCAGCACGCCCAGCAATTCATCACGGCCTATGACAGGGCTGAGCCGCGCGGCCAGGTTATGCCTGGGCAGCACGCCCTGCACCGCGCCCTGCGCAGGGGCGGCGAAACAGTAACCGCGTTGCGGGTCGTTGAGAATGAAACGTTGCCCGTCCAGGGCACGGCGCAATGCAGCGATATGCACACGCAGGTTGTTTTCTTCCACCACGCTGTCGGGCCAGACCCGCTCGATCAAGGTGGCCTTGCTGATGTACTGCCCAGGCGCCTGGAGCAGCACCGAAAGAATATCCAGCGCGCGGCCGCCCAAAGGCACCGGCAAGCCAGACTTGCTGACCAACCGCTGTTGCCGGTGAAACACATAGGCGCCGAAGCGCACCGTGCCATCAGCGTCAATCGCCTGGGGGTTGTTCATAGCTGTCATCGCGCTGAAACACCCGGCCTTGGGCGTCTGCGCATCCTTTTTCATGGGCTTGACGCTATCTTGCCAGTTGGCAATGGCAGGACAATGCTGGCACGGGGAGCGATACGGACAATCGGGTGCCCGTGACGGACATTCTGTCGCTAACTGAACTGCTGTCGGTATTGGGTCGGGTTCAGCCCCAGTTTTTCGCTGAATAGAAAGCGCATATGCCGCACGCTGCCGAAGCCAGCGTGGAAAGCCACGGTCTTGAGCGGCAGGTCGGTGGTTTCCAGCAACTGCCGGGCGCGGTCGATGCGCGCGCCCTGCAGGAAAGCCATCGGCGTCATCTGCACATCCTTGGCGAACAGCCGCGCAAAATGGCGCGCGCTCATGCCGGCCAGTGCCGCCATGGACTCAATGGTAAAGGGTTGGTCCAGGTGCTCCAGCACATGGTTCTGTACCCGGGTGATCGCGGTTTCCTGGGGAGCGACCGCCGCCGTCAGCGGGCTGAACTGGGCCTGGCCGCCCTGGCGTTTCATCACCACCAGCAATACTTTGGCCACTTCGACTGCAACCTGTTTGCCGTGATCCTGGGCAACCACCGACAGCGCCAGGTCGATGCCGGCGGTTACACCGCCCGAGGTGATCAATCGCCCGTCCTGCAAATAGATGCGATCGGTTTCAACGATCGCCTTGGGAAAGGCCTTGATCAGCCGATCGGTGTAGTGCCAGTGCGTGGTCACACGGTGATCGTCCAGCAGGCCGGCATGCCCCAGCACGAAGGCCCCGGTGCAGATCGAACCGAAGCGCCGAGCCCGTGGCGCCGCCGCCTTGAGCCAGGGCAACAAGTCGGGGTGGCAGTCGTTATAGGCGCCGGGACCGCCGGGGACCAGCAGCAGGTCATAGGCGTCCTGGGCCTGGTCGAGCAGCACGTCGGTCTGGACCAGCACGCCATTGGACGCGCGCAAGGGGCCAGCCTCTGTGCCGACGGTGAGGATCTGATAATGCGCCGCCGCTGGCAGGTAGCGATTGGCGATCGAAAACACCTCGAGCGGCCCGGCCATGTCGAGCAGGAGGAAGTCCGGAAACAGCGCCATGGCCACGGTTTTCATATTGGCTAAATCCATCAGAGGGAGTGCGGCGGCCATTATGCCACGTTGCCGACTGTCAACCGCAAGGAGACAGTCATTCAGATTCCATCTTCTTAATGAATTACCCAGCAACCATTAATCTTCTTCCCAACGCCGGAGCCCTGCATGTCGCAGCCCGCTCCCCTTTGAGGACAAGACCATGCTGACCCTTCGCAAAGCTTCCGAACGCGGCGCCGCCAATCACGGCTGGTTGAAGTCGTTCCACACCTTCTCGTTCGCCAACTACTGGAACCCGGATGAACAGGGTTTTTCCGACCTGCTGGTGATCAACGATGACCGCGTCGCGGCGGGCAAAGGCTTCGGCCAGCACCCGCACCGCGACATGGAGATTTTCTCCTATGTGCTCGAAGGCGCACTGGAGCACAAGGACACCCTGGGCACCGGCTCGGTGATCCGCCCCGGCGATGTGCAACTGATGAGCGCCGGCAGTGGCGTGGCCCACAGCGAATTCAACCACAGCCAGAGTCGTGGCGTGCACTTCCTGCAGATCTGGATCGTGCCCGCCGTGGCCGGCGCCGAGCCGCGCTATCAGCAGGAACACTTCAGCGAGGCGCAGAAACGCGGGCGCCTGCAATTGATCATCTCGCCGGACGGCCACGACGGTTCCCTCAGCGTGCGCCAGGACGCGCGGGTGTATGCCGGGCTGTTCAAGGCCGGCGAAGCCGCGACCCTGGATCTGCCGCCGGATCGCCATGTGTACATCCATGTGGCCCGTGGCAGCGTTGAAGTCAACGGGCAGCGCTTGCAGGAAGGCGACGGCGCCCGCGTGCGCGATGAGCGCCAGATCCGCCTGAGCCAGGGCGAAGACGCCGAGGTGCTGGTATTCGACCTGCGTCCGCATGAACGGCCGCAGATGCCATGACCGGCCCTGCGATAGCCCGCGAAAACGGGCTATCGCTCGCGTCGATAGTCACCATCAGCCCAATGAAGTTCTCTAAAAAACTGCAACGCGTAACATCAAACCCATACCAGAGACACCCCAACTTAAACACTCGGAGCACACCCTCATGAAACGTCAAATCTTGCTTAGCCTTGCTTTCTCGGTACTTGCTGCAAACGCATTCGCTCACCCGGTCGTCGCTGAAGGCGGTTCGGATCGCCTGATTGAAAGTCGTGTGGCGGAAAGTGGTTCCGACCGCCTGCTGGAACGTCGCGTAGCCGAAGGGGGCGCTGACCGTTTGCAGGAACGTGGTCTGGCCGAAGGTGGCGCTGATCGCCTGCAGGAACGTGGTCTGGCCGAAGGTGGCGCTGACCGTCTGCAGGAACGTGGTCTGGCCGAAGGTGGCGCTGACCGTCTGCAGGAACGTGGTCTGGCCGAAGGTGGCGCTGATCGTCTGCAGGGTAACAATGCCTGACCCCGCGCTGCTTGCGAGAACCCCAAACCGGCCTGATCAGCCGGTTTTTTTTCGCCCTCGGTTAATGCAGACGAATAAGTCTTAGCGCGCGCCAGCGATTTTTTTCAAGTGGGCTTCGGCGTCTTCCCTGGCAATGTACAGAAAGGCTTTACCTTCCTGCACCTTGAGCAGCACCTTCATGCTTACCCATTTTTCCAGATCATTGCGGGCAGTGTTTTCCGAAATGTCATAGTCATGGGTCAGTTCCTTGGGTGTGAAGATACGCCCCGGGTGCTGGAGCACCTTCTTCAAGAAGTGACCCTGACGATAATTCAGGCCATCACTCAGTTGCAGCGCCTGCACCCACGTCATCAACTCAAGCGCTTCCAGCCTTTTGCTCTCGAAGTGACGCATGAAGGCACTCATTGCGCGCTCGACCACCCGCAATTGATAAATCACGAAGTACGTCAGATCAAAAGCATCGGTTTGAGTGTAAATATACGAGCGCCCATACTGCATCGGTGCTTCCTTGAGCAGGGCGCTGATGGAAATGTACTCGAACGGCCAATAACCGCTTTTGAGCATGAACCAGTAGAACAGACAGCGCGCGGTGCGCCCATTACCGTCTCGGAAGGGATGCTCATACCCCATCATAAAGTGCAGGATGATGGCCTTGATCACCGGATGTATGAACGGCCTCCCCTCCTGGCCATCATGCCGTTCATTGGCAAACTGGCAGAGAGCCTCCAGCCGGGCAGGCAACAGCGATGCATGCGGGGGCTGATGGACCACTTCGTCCCCCGGCCCCCCTACGAAAATGCCGTCATCCTCGCGGATATGACCCGGGCGAGCATCCTCTTCATCAACCCCTGCCGTTGCGATGCTCTGAAACTCGCAGATCAATGCAATGGAAAGGCTTTCATCCTTATTGAACTTGGCATGTTTCATCAGTTGATAATTGTTGAGGATCATCCGCTCGTCGTCATTCAGAGGCGCCCGCTCCTTGGCCAGCATGTCCTTCGCGATCTTGCGGGTCGTCGACGCCCCTTCCAATTGCGCGCTGGAAATGGCCTCTTCCATCATCAATGCGTCAACCAGGTACTTGGCATTGTCTCGATAGTGCGCCGAGGACGCCGCGGCCCCTCCCAACCGCGACGTCAATTGCTCAATCGCGTGGATCACCGCGTCGCAAAAATCGGTGGTGTACAGAAAAAACGGGCTGCCGCACTCGCTACGAAGTTCCAGGGATTTACTGCCACAGGCGCGAGCCAACTTGATCGCCGCCCATGCAGCTTCCTTGGCCACCCCCTGTGATGGGTAGCGACGAAATTCATCCCAGTGCAGGTAACGACCTTTGTCATCGACAGCTTTGAAGACGCGAGCGAGATCAAACACCTCCATGCCATATTGATTCAGCAAGACGTTGAAATCGACGGGTTTATGGACCTTAGCCATCGGTGAAACTCAATTTTCGAAAATTGAGTTGATCGTTGCCCGCCTGCTTCAAAGTGTCAACCCCCACGCACTGAGCACTGCTGCGCGCCACCGCCGCGAGCACCTCCTTAGCGACCCAAGGGTTTACCCGATTCCGTCAAAAAAACCATTGGGCTAAAATACTTATCGAGCATTAAGAATTTGCACTAGCATATGAGTACGTTCGTGCAAACACCCTCGCAATAACCGCACATTGCCCCCTCTCTTCCCGCAAAACAAAGTGGCGAATGTTAAAATTTGTCACGTTTTGCCGTATTCAATTCGATTAGTATCTAAACGCTAGCAGCGATTGAACTGACGGCCTTGCATGCCGGAAAAGGGAGTAGGTGATGCATTTTTCCAACGTCCTCGCTATTGCACGGACTCAATCTAAATCGGAGGATTTTCGGGCGCTGATAGTTCGCACCGTAGCGGATGATTTAAAAGTCGATACACGTTACTACGAACAACTAATCGACACCCAGGAAAGTCACGGAAGCTATCGTGCCATCATCATTGAAATCGACACGCCCTCGGCCAGCAGTCAAACCCTGGACATAATAAGAAAAACCCGAGACAACAACCCCAACTGCACCATTTTCGTGGTTGTCACCTTCGCCTCCACCTTGAGCAAAACAAAGTACTACCTGGCCGGTGCGGATTACTGCATCAAGGTAGTGGAAACCTCGCCTGAAAAAAAACTAAGCCTTTTTGATGCCTTTCTCACAGAGAGTGCGCGCCTGCATCGCTGTGGACTGGTGCTTGACCAGGATCGCATGTGCCTATTTGGCGACGGTAAAAAGCTGGAAATATCCTTTGTTGAAATGAAAGTATTGGAAGCGCTCATCCAGCGCCGACTGCTCAGTCACAATGAGATCGCTGCCGTCATGGGCCTTAATACTAAATACTACGACTCCAGAGCATTGGAAAAGTCTATCAGCCGACTGCGCAGCAAGATCAAGGCGCACTACGGCGACAATATCATCCAGAACATCCGCGGTTATGGATACAAACTAAGCCGGGGTCTTATTTGCGCCAGCCATTTCCAAGCCGCCAAGGAGAGGTCGATCCGTGAATAGCGAAAGAAAATCCTCTGCTGACCCTGTGGGCTTTCACCTTGTCAGGCAAGCCATTGTTGATCGCAGCCATACGCTCTGGGGCAATGAAATAAGCCTGGCCTGCGCAGACACTTTCCCATCGCTGGAAGATGCCTACGGCCAGGCGCTGCTGCGCATCTGCGCACCGCCAAAAACAGCCCAACCTGTGGTCAGTCACAGGTTTCTGCGTATCGATCAAGCGGCCTTGATGAATGAGAGTCTTCACAAAAAGTTTGTCCAGGCTGCCCGGTCACTGGACAAACACAGCCACTCTTTTACCCTGAGCATCGATAACCCGTTGGACGCATTGCCCGGCCCGGTCGAGCGCAGGGCGATGGTGCGGCAGTTGTATAAGCTGAAGGACCAGTGCGGTATCACGCTTGCCTACAATAATTACAGGCTCGATACAAAGCCGGCCGACCTGCTGATTGATCTCAAGCTCTACGACTATATAAAAATGCCGTTTCCGGATTCCGCCCTGCGGCTGAGTTTGAATACGCGCTCCGATCTGTTCGACCGGCTCTACGACCGCATGCTAGAGCTGATCGATGCGACTCGAGTGTGTTTCATCGCCGACACCGTCGAGTTTGCCGACAGTGCCTTGCTGGCTAGGCATTTGCCGTTCGAATATTTTCAGGGCGGTTATTACTCCCCTGCCGACTGCTTATAACAATCGCATCTTACTGACATCGGTGGACACTATGAGCTCCCTCAAGAAACACACCTTTACGCCCACACTTCCTGCTATAGCCCTGCAAGACTTTACGCCCAATGCAGAGTTTGATAATCACCGATTAACCACTTATGTCATTACCCATACCCTCAGTTTGGCCTCTCACCCCTTTAACGCTTTGCGACAAGAATCCCGACTCCCCATGCCAAAGGATCATGACGGCGCCTCGAATAACCATACTCGCCCTCCGGAATTAGCCCCCGATCGAACGCAGTTGCACCCTCAGGATTTCTGGCTGTTGACTCAACATGATCGAACCCTGGTCAAGGGCCGCCTGCGCATCTCATTGACCACGATTGAATCGGCGCTGATAAAAAAAATGCTGCACCATGAAGAACGCGTGGTCAGCAAAGAGGAGTTGATCCGTAATATAGGGCGCGAACCCGAGTTATATCGCGGCCTGGAAATGTGCCTGAGCCGGCTGCAGGAAAAGTTCAAGCGGGCCAACGACGGTGAACGCCTGTTTCGTGCGGTTAGAAACCGCGGTTATTGCCTGACCCAGAAAATAAAGAAGCCCACCGAATTGGCTCAACCCCGTCGATAAATATATAAATAACATTCACCCTATCAGTTATCCTGCCTATCAGTACACTTTTCCAACTGCCGTTTTATAACACCCCCTCTAATAATAAGACACTGCTGACCTTGTTATAAGTCGTCAGCCAATGCTCCTGACCGTTCATTACTATCCATGGGTACGCGATTGCGCGTGCCTGTCATTTTAATGCGGTATTGCACCGCGTGATCAAACCCTGCCACTCAGCACGTGGTCACCACCGGGAGCAGAACTATGCTGAATAATACTAGAATGCATCGCAACCTGAGCCCCAAGGGGCTGACATTCTGGGGGCAATGGATGCTCGCGTCGGGCTTGGTCGTTACGCTGTTGTTTCTGTTGGTATTTTTGAAGACCGGTCAGTTGGAATACACCTATCGAATCCTGGCCGCGTTTACTATATTAGCCTCGCTACCGGCCTATAGCCTATGTGATGTTTATAGCAAGAAAGATGATTACAGCGTGGGCCTCGGGCGGTTGTTCATGGGGTGGCTGCTTACCGTGGGCATACTATTTATGGTGGGCCTGGCCTGTAACGCCAATTCGCTGTTTCCTCTGGAAATCCTACTGTTGTGGGCAGCGGTCAGTTACCCGCTGTTAGCACTGTGTTACATCCCTTTGCACAGCCTGTCCCGGTATTACCATCGCCAACTTCATCAACGGCACAAGTCATTGATCGTGGGCACCGGCAAGCTCGCCGTCGACTTGGCCAGAACCTTGTCCCGCCAGAAGCGCTCTCCTTTAGTGGGGTTAGTGGGCAGCCATGAGGATGCCGCCCAGGACGCGCAAACCTCGATACTGGGCGACCTGCCGCAGTTGCCGCACTTAATCCGGCAGCACGGCATTCGCCGGCTCTACATCACCCACTCGCTGCAGGATGCCACCCACATCGAGGCGCTGTACCTCAATCTGCTGGAAATCAGCGTGGACGTGATCTGGGTGCCGGACCTCAACAACATGCTGCTGCTCAACCACTGCGTGGCGGAAGTGGATGGGCTGCCGGCGATCTTCCTCAATGAAAGCCCGCTGACCAGCCGCCCCACCGCCGCGCTGAGCAAGTCGTTGCTGGACAAGAGCCTGGCGTTGCTGGCAATTGTGCTGCTGAGCCCGTTGTTGTTGGTGTTCGCCCTGCTGATCAAGCTCACCTCCCCCGGCCCGGTGATTTTCAAACAGGAACGGCATGGCTGGAATGGCCAGGTGATCAAAGTGTGGAAGTTTCGCTCGATGCGCATGCATGACGACCACGAGGTGCGCCAGGCCAGCCGCAACGACACACGCATCACCCCGATCGGCCGGTTTATCCGCCGCACCTCCATCGATGAGTTGCCGCAGCTGTTCAACGTGCTGCAGGGCCACATGGCCCTCGTCGGCCCACGCCCCCATGCCATTGCGCACAACGACTATTACTCCGGCAAGATTCACGCCTACATGGCGCGCCATCGCATCAAGCCTGGTATCACCGGCCTGGCGCAGATCAATGGTTGCCGGGGCGAGACCGAGACACTGGAGAAGATGCAAAAGCGCGTCGATATCGACCTGCACTACATCAACACCTGGTCGCTGTGGCTGGATATCAAGATCCTGGTGAAGACGCCGTTTACCCTGCTGTCCAAGGAAATCTACTGACAACAGAAGCTCGATGGCTCCCCTCTCTGGGAAGCTGTCGAGCCCCGGCGAGGCTGCGAAGGCGGCGATACATTCAGCATCTTCATCGCCTGACCCACCGCTATCGCAGCCTCGCTAAAGCTCGGGAGCTCCCACAGGGGCTCTGCTTTGTCAGGTGCGATTGGGTTGTACCTGCGAACGAATTTCTCGGCAACGACCGAGACCAGCTGTGGGAGCTGTCGAGCCCCAGCGAGGCTGCGAAGGCGGCGCTATATTCAACATCTTCATCGCCTGACCCACCGCTATCGCAGCCTCGCTAAAGCTCGGGAGCTCCCACAGGGGATCGGCTTTATCGGCGGGATTTCAGTTGTACCTGCAAACGCCGTCTCGGCAACGACAGAGATCAACTGTGGGAGCTGTCGAGCCCCGGCGAGGCTGCGAAGGCGGCGGTACATTCAACATCTTCATCGCCTGACCCACCGCCTTCGCGGCCTC